>JAFGEV010000032.1 GCA_016931385.1 Prolixibacteraceae bacterium | reverse complement strand
TAAGACAGGATTAAATAATGTTTGAACAAACTTTTAAGAATATTGACGACATACTGCACAAAGATGCTGGTTGTGGAAGCGAATTAGATTATGTAGAGCAAACTTCTTGGGTACTCTTCCTAAAATACTTGGATGATTTGGAGCGTGACCGTGCCACAGCAGCCGAATTGACTGGCAAAACCTACACCACCATAATTGACAAAGAATATCAATGGAATAATTGGGCTGCCCCAAAGCTTCGACGGGCTCAGCTTGCGAAAGATGGAACGGTCACTGAGCGTGTCGAAGTGGACCATAACGCACTTACGGGCGATGACCTTACCGACTTTGTAAACAACAAACTGTTTCCATATCTCAAAAAGTTTAAACTAAGTGCCGAGAGTGCCGACACCATTGAATACAAGATTGGAGAGATTTTCAGCGAATTGAAAAACCGCATACAAAGCGGTTACAATTTGCGTGAAGTGATAAATCGTATTGACGAATTGCGTTTCCGTACCCATGCCGAAAAGCACGAAATGAGCCATCTGTACGAAGACAAAATAAAAAACATGGGCAATGCAGGACGAAACGGTGGCGAATATTACACACCCCGACCGCTCATTACCACCATTGTAAAAGTGGTTGCCCCAAAAATTGGCGACAAAATTTATGACGGTGCTGTTGGCTCTGCGGGCTTCCTTTGCGAAGCGTTCGACTATCTGAAAAACAGTAAAGCCGCCATTAATGGCGGCTCTGGATTATCTACCAAAGAAACCGAGATACTGCAAAAACGCACCTTTTACGGCAAAGAGAAAAAATCGTTGGCTTACATTATCGGTATTATGAATATGATTTTGCACGGTGTGGAAGCTCCCAACATTATACACACCAACACACTTGCCGAAAATCTTGCTGACATACAAGAAAAAGACCGTTACGATGTAGTGCTTGCTAACCCGCCATTCGGCGGAAAAGAAAGAGCCGAAGTGCAACAAAATTTCCCAATAAAAACAGGCGAAACCGCCAGTTTGTTTTTGCAGCACTTTATTAAAATATTAAAAGCTGGTGGAAAAGCAGGTGTAGTAATTAAAAACACATTTTTGAGCAATACCGACAATGCCACGGTTGCCATTCGTAAAACTTTATTGGAAAGTTGCAATCTGCACACGGTGTTAGATTTGCCCGGAGGAACGTTTACCGGTGCAGGAGTAAAAACCGTGGTGCTGTTTTTCGAAAAAGGCAAACCAACGCAAAAGACATGGTTTTACTCGCTCAATCTCGACCGCAATTTGGGCAAAACCAATCCGCTTAACGAAAACGATTTGGCTGAATTTGTAGAACTGCAAAAACTTGCCCTGAGCGGAGTCGAAGGGACTGCCGACAGCGAAAACTCTTGGAGCATTAATGTACAGACGCATTGCAATGCGTCTAATAATTTTGACCTGAGCGTAAAAAACCCCAACAAAAAAGAAGTGGTTCGACTTCGCTCACCACACGAGATTTTGGAAGAAATAAAAGCATTGGACGAAGAAAGTGCCGACATATTAAAAGGAATTGCTGAATTAATATGAAAGGCTGGATGTACATATTGGAATGTGCTGATGGAAGTTATTATACAGGCAGTACCAACAATCTTGAACTGCGTGTTGAGCAACATAATTCTGGAGAAGGTGCAAACCACACAAAAAAAAGATTACCTGTAAAACTTGTGTATTTTGAAGAATACCAAAGAATAGACGAAGCATTTAGAAGAGAAAAGCAAGTACAGGGTTGGAGTAGAAATAAAAAGGAAGCATTAATTAATGGTAAGTTTGATGAGCTTCATGCTTTAGCTGAATGTACGAATAGTACTCATTACAAAAATTATAAAAAATGAAAATATATAAAAACGCAACTTTGGATATCATTGCAGTTGTGCCTTCGACTTCGCTCAGGCACCGGAGCAGCACCCGGTGGTTGAGCGTAGCCGAAACCACCATTGACGAAGAAAGTGCTGAAATCTTAAACTCAATTTTGGAATTGTTATGAAAGAAAAATTGAGTTTGCCAAAAGGTTGGGAATTAAAAACAATAGGTGATGTATGTGTTAGTGCATCATCAAACGTATCGCAAAATAAATTAGCCGATGATGAAGGCGATTATCCAATTTTTGGTGCAAGCGGGTTGATTAAAAAAGTAAGTTTTTATCATCGAGACAAACCGTATTTATCAATTGTAAAAGATGGTTCAGGAGTTGGTAGGATTACAAAAATGGATGCTTTCACTTCTGTTATTGGAACTTTGCAATACATTCTACCAAAAGAAAATATTGATTTGGATTACCTGAATTACTCTTTGATGTCTGTTGATTTCAAAAAGTATGTTGCAGGTGCTGCCATTCCGCATATTTATTTCAAGGACTATAAGAATGAACCTTTCTTGTGGATGCCTCTCCCCGAACAACAACGCATCGTTTCCATATTAGATGAAGCCTTTTCGGCTATTGAGCGTAGTCGAAATAATGCCGAACAAAACCTCAAAAATGCCAAAGAACTTTTTGAAAGCTATTTAAAAACAGCTTTTGAAAATAAAGTACATGGTGAAAAATTTGATTCTTTAGATAGCCTATGCGAGTTAATTGTAGATTGTGAACATAAAACCGCTCCAACCCAAGAAACAGGCTATCCTTCAATACGAACCCCTAATATTGGCAAAGGTGAATTGATTTTGGAAAACGTAAATCGTGTTTCTTATGAAACGTATCTTCAATGGACAAGAAGAGCTGTACCAAAGTCAGGTGATTTGATTTTGGCTCGTGAAGCACCAGCTGGGAATATAGCTGTTATTCCCGAAAATATTGAAGTTTGTCTTGGTCAGAGAACAGTTCTTTTAAGACCAAAAAAGGACAGGCTGGTTTCAAAATACTTAGCTTACTTAATACTTTCAAAGGAAGTTCAAGAAATTCTTTTGTCACATTCAACAGGTGCAACAGTTCAGCATATTAATATGAAAGATATTCGTGCATTTAAAATTTACGACCTATCAGATTTAAAAGAGCAAAAAGCTGTTGTTCAGAAATTAGATGCCCTGCGAGCCGAAACGCAAAAGTTGGAAGCTATTTATCAGCAAAAACTTTTAAATTTGGAAGAACTGAAAAAGAGTGTTTTGCAAAAGGCGTTTAATGGAGAATTAATAACTGAAAAGTTGCAAATATTGTAATGGAAGAAAATAAAAACATCGATAAAAAATCGCTTAAATTTTTGAAAGGAAAAGGTACCGATTGGGATGAATTGTCAAAAGATTGTGTTGCTTTTGCCAACGCCCAAGGTGGTTTTATTTATATTGGCATAGAAGACAAAGATACACTTCCGCCCGAAAACCAGAAGGTTACGAATAAAAATTTACCCGATGTTATTCAAAAGAACATTGCTCACAGAACTGTTAATGTTGGCATAGCCGTTACCTTAGAACTTGCATCTAACAAATCAGAGTATATTCAAGTGCAAGTTTTCCGAAATGCACAAACCATTGCTTCAACTACCGATGGCAAATATTATGTAAGGGTTCACGACGAATGCAAACCTGTTCCACCCGATGAAATGGCTCGTTTAGCAGCCGATAAAAATGCATTTGTTTGGGAGGAACAAACAACAAAGAAAGTTCCTGCATCGCAATATGATGAAAAAAAGCGCATCAGTTTTCTAAAAGATATCCGTAACTCACGAAGGGTTAGCTCATTCATTAAAGAAATGAGCAATGAGGAAATTTTAGATTTTTATTTCATTCAAAAGAATGGCTTTTTAACCAATTTGGGAATACTTTGGATTGGAAAACGAAACGACAGGGCTTCTTTACTTTATCCTCCGGCTATTCAAGTAATTCGATATGACGAAAATGACGAAAAAGTATGGAAATTACTCTTAGATGATTACTTCGCTAACCCAAAAGAATTATTAGAAAGAGTACTAAACGATGTACCCGATTGGCAAGAGAGCGTGGAAGTATCTGAAGGTATGTTCCGTAAAAACATTCCGTTCTTCCCTATCGAAGTTGTACGCGAATTGGTTGTAAATGCCTTAGTACATCGTACATATACTACTCGTGGTGATATTTTCATCAATATTTACCCTGATAAAATGGAAATTCACAGTCCTGGAAGATTGCCTTTTGGTGTAACTCCAAAAAATATTTTAAGTCAATCGATACGAAGAAACGAACACCTTTCTAAAGTCTTTTACGATTTGGGCTTAATGGAGAAAGAAGGGAGCGGATATGATTTGGTCTATGCAAAATTATTAGGTACTGGAAAACCTTTACCTGTTGTATTAGAAACAGATGAAAGGGTAACGGTTATAGTAAAAAAGCAATTCGTAAGCAAAGCCGTAGTTCGTTTAATGGATAAAGCCAGTAATGAGTTTTCCTTGAAACAGAAAGAACTCATTTCATTAGGCTTATTGGCACAACAACAATCCTACACCGCAGTTGAAATCTCAAACATTCTTAATCAAAACGAAGAAGTCGGACTAAGAAATTGGCTGGGCAGATTAATTGATCTGGAGTTGGTTGTAAAATCAGGCAAAGGAAAAGGCACTCAATATGGTGTTAATCCCGAATTTATTCGTAAAATTAATTTTAAAGGCAAAACCAATCTTAAGAATATTGAAGATTATCGTTTAGAAGAATTGATTTTTAAAGATTTGACAGCATATCCCAACAGCGGATTCGGTGAAATTCACCAACGAATTGGTTTAGAAATTAATATTTATAAAGTAAGAAGAATGCTGAAAGATATGCTTGAAAAAGGTATTCTAATAAAAGAAGGTGAAAAAAGAGGTGCTAAATACTTTATTAAGCAAACAATGTAAGAAAACAGACATTTGCTTAATAAGTTGCTTAATAACCCATGCTTTAAATTTATTAAACAACTGTAATACAGGCATATTTATAAATTATTTTTTTGAAAGAAAAAAGATTATTGCGCAATAAATTAAATTCGATCTATGAACGAAGCCGAAACCCGTGCAGAATTAATTGACCCTAAG
>JAFGEV010000286.1 GCA_016931385.1 Prolixibacteraceae bacterium | reverse complement strand
ATTTTTTATTGTAAAAAGTGAAGGCCGTTTTGATGATAAAATCATGGAACGGTCTTTTTTATTGGTTAAAAGCGTGAAATATATAAATGATACCTGTAAATGTATAACAGGTTAAAAGTTGAAAATCATCAACTTTACTCTAATGTTCCTAACATTATTATACTTCAGAATATTTACCCTTAATAAATTTACTATGATAAAAAAATTTAAGCTGACAAATGAAATGGGTACCCCTGCTATTAGAAAAAAGAGGTATTCATGGTTCTTTAATTCAACATGGATTATGTTGTTATTATTGAGCACAATGATGTGGCAATGCGAAAAAGATGATTTCGAAGAAATCGTTGGTAATTGCCCTGTTGTTGATTCGACTGATCCCGATAATTTAGCTACGGGTGTGCCACTTGACCAAAAAATTACGGCAACCTTTAATGTAATAATGAACCCTGCAACATTAACACGGGAATCATTTATCCTGCAAAATGGAACAACAAAAATTCCGGGTATTATTTCTTACACCGAAAAAACGGTAAGTTTTATGCCCGCCACTTTGCTTGTACCCAACACTACCTATACCGCCATAGTAAAACCGACAGTAAAAGATGCTATGGGTAACTCCCTTCAAACCGATTATATTTGGGAATTTACAACCAATTTATCGCCGGGAGTAATATTAACCGATCCGTTAAACAATGCCACCAATGTTGAGGTTAATCAGGTAATTGCGGCAACCTTTAGTGTGCCCATGAAAACGGAATCGATAAACATGACAACGTTCCTCCTGAAAAATGGAGAAATCCCTATTGCAGGTGTAATTACTTATAATGACTCAACTGCCTATTTTAAACCAACCAGGACACTTGCACCTTCAGCCATTTATACGGCAATAATTACAAGCGGGGCAATGAGTGAATCGGGCACATCGCTTGAAAGTGACTATGTATGGTCGTTCAATACAAGCGGGATACCTGCGGTTACATTTACCGACCCCGAAAATCTTGAAGAAGAAGTTGCCTTAGATAAAACAGTTACTGCAACTTTCAGTGAACCGATGGATCCGGCAACCCTTAATATCACAACATTTACACTTAAACAGGGAGCAAATAAGATTACCGGAACTGTTTCAACTGATGGCACTACCGTTTCGTTTGATCCGGTGAATAACTTTTTATATGGTACAACCTATATTGCCATGATTACCACGGGTGCAAAAAATACAGATGGTAAAACCCTTGTAGCCAATTATATTTGGACTTTTACAACAAACAGCATGGTTCCGCCAACTGTTATTTCAACCGACCCGACAAACAACGAGGGTAATGTTGACCTGGACAAGAACATTTCGGCAACGTTTAGCGTGCCTATGGACCCATCAACCCTCAATACATCAACTTTTAGCTTGAAACAAGGTTCGGAAACCATCGCGGGAACGGTTACCTACAGCGGAAATACTGTAGTATTTAACCCCGATGATAATCTCTTGTACAGCAAGGAATATACGGCTACCATTACAACCGGTGCAAAAAATACGTATGATATTGCAATGAAAGAAAACCATGAATGGAAATTTAATACAAAGAATGCAGTATCACCAACGGTTATTTCAACCGATCCGGCAAACCTTGAAACGGATGTTGAATTGGATAAAACAATTACAGCAACTTTCAGTGTTCCCATGGATCAGGGCTCTTTTACCCCATCAACCTTTATTGTAAGGCAAGGGGCGAATACAGTTAACGGTGTTATATCGTACAATGGAACAACGGTTTCGTTCGTTCCCGATAACGATCTTTCGTTTGGTAAAACCTATATTGCAACCATTACCACAGGGGTTAGAAACACCGAGGGTACAACTTTGGCCAACAACTATGTCTGGGCTTTTACAGCTGAAGAAGCTCCGGCTCCAACGGTAATCCTTACCGATCCGGCCCGAAATGAAAATAATGTTGTACTCGACCAGGTAGTTACAGTAACATTTAGTGAACCAATGAATGAGTCGACCCTTAATAACTCAACATTCACGTTAAAACAAGGATCAACTACGGTAAACGGAACAGTTGAATGCTCCGGTGCAGTTGCTACGTTTACACCCTATAATAATCTTTTGTCGGGAGAAAATTATACGGCAACCCTGACCACGGGTGTTATTAATGCAAACGGAACAAACCTCGCGAACAACTATAGCTGGGGTTTCAATACCGTTGAGCCGTTAGGGCCACCGGCAGCCGATCTTAAAACAGTAGCCCGTTTTGGTATTTTCGCCGGAGAACGAATTACAAACAACACAGGTGCTACCGAAATCCGCAATATGGATGTTGGGATTAATCCCGGGTTACGTGCCGATATTACCGGTTTCCCGCCGGCAAGTGTTATTAACGGTTCAATTTATGCATCCGACGATGGTTCATCTGTAGAGAATATGCTTATCCAGGCTAAAATCGATTTAACCGATGCCTATCATTATTGCGAAGGACTTACATCGCCTGCACCCGTTACATTGGAATTCGATATTGGGGGACAAACACTCGCACCCGGATTGTACAAATCGGAATCGACCATGCTGATACAAATGGGTAATGTTATCCTTGACGCACAGGGAGATGTTAACGCGGTATGGATATTCCAGATTGCCGCAGGGTTAAACACCTTAAGTGGCAGCGGAGGAAATATCATCCTCGCCAATGGGGCACAGGCTAAAAATGTTTTTTGGCAAGTTGGTAATTCAGCCGTAATAGGCGAAGGCACAACCTTTAACGGAACCATTATCGCGCTCAATTCAATAACAATGAATATAGGCGCTACATTAAACGGCAGGATATTAGCCAGGCATAATTCTGTTTATATAAATACGGTCATTATCAATAAACCTTAAAAATAATGAAAATGAATACAACAATAAACAATAAAAAGGGATCGCGCACGGCGTGGTCCCCCTGTTGGTTGCCAATAAAGGGCCTGATGTTAAGCGCGTTGGTTTTAATTGGGATTACTACCACAACCTTTTCACAAGAGTCTCTTTATACTCAGCCTTCATGGAAATTCGGGCTTGCAGCAGGCGTTAATTACAACATGTTTACCGGCTCAACACACGAATTAAGTACAACATTCACCCCGCCTGTCGTATTTCACGAAGGCAGTGGCCTGGGGCTGTTTATTGCCCCCCACTGGGAGTATCACCCCGCTTCTTCCATGTTGGGATTCATGGTTCAGGCAGGTTATGACAACCGGCAGGGCGCATTCAACCAGATAGCGTCTCCCTGTAACTGCCCGGCCGACCTAACTTCTGATTTAAGTTACATTACCATTGAGCCCAGCTTGCGTTTTGATCCCTTTAAATCGGGTTTCTATCTGTTTGCCGGGCCAAGGCTGGCTTTTAATTTCGAGGAAACATTCACATACAAGTTAGGTATCAATCCCGATTTTCCCGATCAGCCGCCAACTCCCGATGTAAACGGGTACATGAGCAACATGAACAACATGATTGTCTCGATGCAGGTTGGGGCCGGTTTCGATATTCCTCTTTCGGCCCAAGGCAAAAGAACACAAACCTATTTTTCGCCATTTGTATCCTATCATCCCTATTTGGGGCAACACCCGCGTTCCATTGAAACCTGGAGTGTTTCAACCATTCGGTTAGGGGCAATCATTAAGTTTGGCCGCGGTGAAAAGGTTCAAAAAGAAAACGACATGGCAGCAATGCCTGTTAATGCTAAAGCAACGGAACCGAACGTAGAATTCACGGTAAACTCACCTTCAAATATTACTGCTGAACGCAGGGTCAGGGAAACATTCCCGGTTAGTAACTTTGTATTTTTCGACAAGGGATCGACCAATATACCCGATCGTTATGTGTTGCTTCAAAAAAATCAGGTAGCCGATTTTAAAGAAGACCAGCTTGAAGTGTTCAAACCCAAAAATTTATCAGGTCGTTCCGACAGGCAAATGATTGTTTATTACAATGTTTTGAATATACTTGGCGACCGAATGGGGAAAAACCCTTTTGCAGACATCTGGTTAACCGGAGCATCGGCAGAAGGCATTCCCGATGGTTTGGCGATGGCCGAATCGGTAAAAAAATACCTGACAGATGTGTTTGGAATTGATGCCACAAGAATTACGACACAGGGCATGTTAATGCCACGTGTCCCATCGGAAAAACCTGGTGGCACAAAGGAACTGGACCTCCTTCGTGAAGAAGACCGCAGGGTTTCGATCTGGAGTTCGACACCCGCTTTAATGATGGAGTTCCAGAGCGGGAAAAATTCACCGCTCAAGACAGTGGAATTTGTAGATTTACAAAATGCACCCCTTGACAGCTATGTTACTTTCAATGTTAAAGGAGCAAAAAAAGCATTCACCTCGTGGGGATTGGAGATCAAAGACGAGAATGGAGTTGTACAGAAATTTGGCCTCTTTACCCGTGAAAAGGTAAGTATGCCCGGAAAATCGATTTTGGGCACAAACCTTAAAGGCAACTACAAAGCAACAATGGTTGGCCAAACCAAAAGCGGAAAAACGGTTAAAAAAGAAGAACCCGTACAAATGGCACTTTGGACTCCATCGGAACCTGAAGAGGGGATGCGCTACAGCCTTATTTTTGAATTCGGAGAATCGGATGCAATCAAAGTTTACGACAAGTATCTTTCAGAAATTGTTGCGCCAAAGATTCCAAAAAACGGAACAGTGATCATTCACGGGCATACCGATAACATAGGGTCTAAAGAAACAAACATGAATTTGTCGTTAGCCCGTGCCAACGAAGTAAAAGGCATCATTCAAAATGCCCTTACCAAAACGAGCAATAGTGATGTGAAATTTGAAGTTTACGGATTTGGTGAAAATGAAAGCATTGCGCCATTTGTGAACGACACTCCTGAAGGACGGTTTTATAATCGTACAGTTATTATTGATATTATCCCAAAGTAAAAATTGGAGATATAGCCACTAAATTATTATTTTATTTTGAGTAAAGATCGTTTCGGGGGTATAAACTTGAGACGGTCTTTTTTCGAAAAAAAAGCGTGAATCTTGTAACTCTTTGACAAAAATCTACAACATTATAAAAGATGGATTGGATACCTTTATTGAAGAAACAAACTTAATACTTAATAATTATGCCGTTACTAACTGTTTTAATTGTACTGGTTGTAAGTGGAGTCCTGCTCTGGCTTATCAATCGTTTTATACCCATAGACCGTAAAATAAAATATATCCTGAATGTTGTGATTGTGATTGCAGTAATAATTTGGCTCCTGAATATATTTGGGGTTTTTCAATTCCTGAAAGATATTCAAATTTAAAACTTTAAGAACAAGAAATCATAAAACAAATGTTAATTACCTAAAAAAATAAAAAATAATGGCAGAAATTAAAATAGAAAAGAAAAAACGGGTTTGGCCGTGGTTTTTATTAATTCTCATTACAGCATTAGTAATTGTCCTTTTAAATGTATTTCAAAGTAAAAATGGAGAAAAAGAAAATGAAAATGAAAATGAAAAAGCAACCGAAATTGTTGATGAATTTGAAAAGGGCAAAGCAGATAATGAAAGTATTGAAAACACTGCCGAAAAAGACAGCATCATAAACACTTATGTGAATGATTATGTGAATTTCGTGGAAAATGACAACAACAAGATGACTTTAGACCACGCTTATACGAATAGTGCGCTCAAAAAATTAGTTGTTGCAACCGAAGCAATGGCTGAAAAAAATGACTTGAAAATCAGTGCCGATTTAAAAAAGGTTCATGAATATGCTGAAATGATCACAAAAGATCCTTTAGATACATCTCATGCCGACAGCATACGAAAAGCAACCGATATCTTAACCAACGCGTTGCAGGAAATTCAGAAGGCCAATTATCCGGAATTGAAAAACGAAACAGACGGTTTAAGGGCCGCTTCAGAATCAATTAATCCCGATGTACTCACGCTCAATCAGAAGGTTGCAGTTAAGGCCTTTTTTGAGAAAGCAGCAACCCTGTTTAAAAAAATGAAATTAATTAACAGCAACAGTAAAATATAAAATTATGTCTGACAACAATCAAGACCTGTTTCCACTCGATGAGTTGACCAACTATAAAGTTGCCGACGATTATAGCGATGTAAGAGGCTGGGATGTTTTTGATGCCCAAAATCGTATCGTTGGAAAAGTAGAACATTTACTGGTTAGTAAAACAGCCGAACGCGTTGTTTATCTCGATGTCGAAGTTGATCGATCGTTATTGGAGGCCGGTTATAATACCTTTCAGGATAAAGTAAGCAAAGGTGTGCATGGGTTTATTAACAAAGAGGGCGATGACCATCTTATTGTTCCTATTGGTATGGTGAGTTTAGATACTGTGAATAAAAAAATTCTTACCAGCCAGATAGACTACAACACATTCACCAAGGCCAGGCGGTTTAAGATATATTCAATTATCGATCGTGAATATGAACTGATGCTGCTCCGCCTTTTAATCGGGGATAACGCTATTGACAGTACAATTCTGGATGACCGGTTTTATAACCGTAAGGAGTATGAAAAATATTTCCACAATACAGAGGTTTTTAAAAATAACACCAATAACAATCATTAAAACTTTATTATGAAAGCAACAGGTTTTATCCTAATTATCATTGGTTTAGCATTAACCATTTTTACCACATTCAAGTTTTTCACTAAAGAAAAAGTAGCTGATTTAGGAGTAGTTGAAATAACCACCGAAAAACCCCATGTTTTAAATTGGTCGCCATTGATTGGAATTGCGGTTATGGGAGTAGGCGGGGGGTTTTTATGGCTGGCTTCCAGAAAGAGTAAAAAATAAAACTTTCCAAACTTTTTGTGAACTATGATCCGGTCACTGCAATTCCTGGTTATTGCAAAATTTTCGGTTATCCTTATCGGAATAGTTACCCTTTTATTCATAATGTATATCGCACAGGGTATTTTCCTTCGAATGATTTTTGCGGCCTTAACTTAATATTATGAAACGAGCCCTGAATTATCGGGGCGAGTTCCATCTTATGCAAATTTTAGTAATCAATTTTAATAAGATGAAAAATAAATTTATTTCTGATCAGTTCAATGCTGAAGAAAATCAATTTACAGATTTGTTTCTACCTGAAACTTCATATCAGGAACAAACAACTCAAAAAAGAAGCGGCAAAAATGCATATATTGAACAACCCGGGGATCAGGCAGAAATACTCGTTATAACTTCGTATCCTCCCCGTGAATGTGGTATTGCAATTTATTCGCGGGATTTGGTAAAGGCACTGATAAACAAATTTGGCAACTCATTCTCAATAAAAGTCTGTGCTTTAGAGGAACAATCCTCTATATATAACTATCCCGGCGAAGTTAAATATGTTCTCGACACCACTAATTCTCGTGCGTTTTCAAAGTTAGCCAGCTATATCAATCAAAACAACCGGATTAAAATTGTTTTGATACAACATGAATTTAGTTTTTTTCATGCACAGGAAAAAGCATTTATTCTATTTGTCACCGAGGTTACAAAACCCGTTTCAATTGTTTTTCACACGGTATTGCCCTGCCCTGACAAAATATTTAGGGCAAAAGTCCGAATTTTGGCAATGGCCTGTGAAACGATTATTGCAATGACCCATCATTCATTGGATGTATTAGTAAACGATTATGGTATATTTCCAGATAAAATTTCGGTAATTGCACATGACACACATTTGGTTGAACATATCAACAAAAATTTCCTTAAGGAAAAATACAATTTACCACCAATCAACCTGTCACATTTAAAAAAGATGACAACCGATGTTGGGATCATCCGGTTTTCAAAAACCAACCACCCCGATTTGAGTTCAGGATATACACTCGATGACAACGCGTGCGCCTTAATTGCAATGTGCATGCATTTCGAACTGACCGCCGACAATAATGATTTGCCCTACATTCAAACATATCTTGATTTCATTCAGCGCTGCTTCGTGCATTCGGGCTATTTCGAAAACTACATCGATGCAAATTTGCAATTTACAGCACAAAACAGAGAAATAAACCTCAACGATGCCAATGGCAGGGCGATATGGGCATTGGGTTTTCTGATTTCAAAAGAGCCCTTATTCCCTGCAAATTTGATAATACAAGCAATTGTGATTATGGAAAAAGCCATACCTCAACTGGAAGAGATACATTCTACAAGGGCTATGGCATTTATAATAAAAGGGCTGTACTGCTACCAGGAAATATTCGGAACAAATGAAACAAAACGGATTATTGAAACGCTCTCCAATCGTCTGGTTCAAATGTATAAACATGAATCAACGGAAAAATGGGAATGGTTTGAAAGTGACATTACCTATGCAAACACTATCTTACCCGAAGCATTATTAGACGCCTGGCTGGTTGCCGGGAAAAGAACCTGTAAAGAGGTTGCTGTTTCTTCATTTCGGTTTTTGTTATCAAAAATTTTTAATGAAAACAGCATCGAAGTTATTTCTAACAGGCATTGGCTCCAAAAAGGTAAGGAATTGGGACACAATAGCGAACAACCCTTTAATGTGGCTTCCACCATTATGACCTTAGGCAAATTCTACGATGTATTTCATAACGAGGGATACCGCTTGAAAATGGAAACCGTGTTTAACTGGTTTTTGGGGAAAAACCGATTAAACCCAATCATTTACAATCCATGTACCGGTAGTTGTTACGATGGGTTAGAAGAACACAATGTCAATCTCAACCAGGGAGCCGAATCGACTGTTTGTTACCTGTTGGCGCGTTTGACAATTGAAAAATATAGAATCAGTGAATTGTAAATGCGTGAATAATGTAACTTAATACTATAATTATGTAACAAATTCAGGCCAACTAATATCTATTTTTGGATATATGTGTAATATCGGTTGCCCCATAAAGAGAAAGATGTTCTTAAATTAAAACCTTTAAATAATACTTTATGCCATTATAATTACGTAACTTGTAAAAAATGAAAATATAAGTATCTGACAATCTTGAAATTGTATGTTAAATATATGGTGAGCAACCGATGTAAAATGGCGGTGAAAGAGGCGCTGAAAGAACTCGGTATTCACTTTATTTTTGTCGATCTGGGTGAAGTTGAGATCATGGAAGAGCTCTCGAATGAGCAACGCGTCCAATTAAATGAAATTTTGCTTAATTCTGGCCTTGAACTGATGGAAGATAAACGGGCGATACTGATCGAGAAAATTAAAACTGTAATTATTGAGTTGATTCACAAGTCCAACGATATGATTAAGATTAATCACTCCGATTACATTAGCGAAAAACTGAATAAGGATTACACCTACCTCTCTAACATTTTTTCGGAGGTAAAGGGGATAACTATTCAGCAGTTCATTATAATTAATAAAATTGAGAAGGTTAAAGAGTTGTTAATGTACGATGAATTAAACCTTACCGAGATTGCGTATAAATTAAATTATAGTAGCGTGGCGCATTTATCCAATCAATTCAAGAAAATAACAGGATTTCCACCATCGCAATATAAACAGATGAAAGACAGAAGGAGAAGGCCAATTGAAGATATTGGGAATTAAGTATGTATACCAACAGGATGAACAAAAGAGATATAATAGAAGCCGGTTTCGATCCGTTCATTACCATTAATACCCAGGGAAAAATAACGGACATGAACGATGCTTTGGCCAATATTACCGGAAAAACCCGTAAACATTTAACAGGCAGCAACTTCTCGGAATATTTTTCAGACCCACAAAAAGCAGCAGCGGTATATAATGAGGTATTTACAAAAGGATATGTTGCCAATTTTCCACTCACATTTCACCATCAGAACGGCAAACTAACCGATGTTCTTTTCAATGGATCGGTTTATAAAGACAACCGCGGGAATGTGCTTGGCGCAGTTGTGGTTGCCAGCAATATGACTGAAAAAAAACGGGACAGGGAGTTGCATATTTCCAATGAAGAACTTGCTCGCCAAAATGAAGTGTTGGAAAAAATGATTAAAGAGCTGATCACCGCCAACAAAAAAATGGTTCGTCAAAATGAAGCGAATGAAAAGCGCGTAAAAGAGTATATCCAAAACGACCATGAGTTTATAAATAGAATCAAGGAAAAAGAAAAATGGGAAATTGCAAATTTAGAGCTTGAAGCAATCAGCAGTTCATTAAAAATAGCTTCTCAATATTCGCTTAGCCTCATTGAAGCCAGCCACGACCCATTGCTTACCATAAGCCCTGAAGGCAAAATCACCGATATGAATGGAGCCACCTCGATTATCACAGGCATATCGCGCGAAAAATTAAAAGGGACAAACTTTTTCAATTATTTCACCAATCCTCAAAAAGCCCGCAAGGTTTATAACGAAATATTCGATAAGGGGTCAATAATCGATTCATTGCTTACCATTCGCCATATTGATGGAAAACTGACCGATTTGCTTTTCAACGGATCGGTCTATAAAAATGAAAATGGAAACGTACAGGGTGTTGTGGTTGTGGGACGCGATGTAACCGACAAAACAAGAACCGACAAAGAGTTAACCGATGCAAAAGTTGCAGCAGAACTCTCGGCTGAAATTGCCGAAATTGCAAAAAGAAAAGCAGAGAGTATATCCCAAATTGCCGAAGAAGCCGTAAAAGCAAAGCAGCAATTTTTGTCGAACATGAGCCACGAGATCCGTACGCCAATGAATGTGATTATCGGGTTTACCAAAGTGTTGCTAAAAACCGAATTAACAGAAAAACAAAAAGAATACCTCGCTGCCATAAAAATGAGTGGCGATTCATTAATTGTGCTCATAAACGATATTCTCGATCTGGCAAAAGTTGATTCGGGCAAAATGGTGTTCGAGAAGATACCCTTCAAATTAGCCATGTCTGTTTCATCTATGATTCATTTGTTCGAACCAAAAATTAACGAAAAGAACCTGCAACTGATCAAAGAGTATGATACAAGAATACCGGAAGTGATACTTGGAGATCCGGTGCGTTTACACCAAATTATTTTAAACCTGATTAGCAATGCCGTAAAGTTTACCCACGATGGAAACGTAACCCTGAGCGTGAAACTCGCTAGCGAAGACGAAGAGAATGTTACCATTGATTTTGCGGTATCTGATACGGGAATTGGAATAGCAGCCGATAAAATTGATGCCATTTTCGAAAACTTTCAGCAAGCCTACAGCGGTACATCAAGGCTATACGGAGGAACCGGGCTGGGACTCTCCATAGTAAAACAACTCGTTGAATCACAAGGCGGGGCCATTAAAGTAACAAGTACAATTAACAAAGGCTCAACGTTTAGCTTTAACCTGACCTTCAAAAAAACAAACGAAAATGCTGAATACGAAGCAGATAATTTTGAACTGGATGTAGATGCAGCGGACATAAAAATTTTACTGGTCGAAGACATCGTTCTCAATCAGTTATTGATGAAAACCATTATTGAAGATTTTGGATTTGAATGCGATATTGCAGCCAATGGAAAAATTGCAATGGAAAAATTGCAAATGAATGCTTACGATGCCGTGTTAATGGACCTGCAAATGCCTGTTATGAGTGGATTTGAGGCCACAAAACACATCAGGGAATCAATGAAGTCCGACATTCCGATTATTGCTCTCACGGCCGATGTAACAACCGTTGATTTATCGAAATGCAAAACAGCCGGAATGAACGATTACATTGCAAAACCTGTTAACGAAAAAATATTGTACAATAAAATTGTCGGGTTGGTTAAAAAATCGAAACAGGCAAATGAAGATCAGGACAAAGCTATTGCTGAAACACAAAAGACAAAATGTATCGACCTCGACTATTTATTACACCGCACAAAAAAAGACCCAAAACTGATGATTCAAATGATTTCACTTTATCTGGAGCAAACGCCCCCTTTAATCATTGCCATGAAGAAAGGTTTCCAAAATGAAGAATGGGGTTTGCTATACTCGGCAATTCATAAAATGATCCCATCTTTCTCAATGATGGGTATCGGTACAAATTTTGAAAATATGGCAAAACATGTACAGGAATTTGCAAGCAACCAGTTGGAAGCCGATGGAATCCCCGAAATGATGATTCAGATCGAAACCGTTTGCAAACAAGCATGTGAAGAATTAAAGGAGGAATTAATTAAATTAAAACAAACACTACATGAGTAATAAAAATAAAATTAAACTGTTTCTGGTCGATGACGATGCCTTGTTTTTGAAAATGCTTGAAATTGAATTTCTTCAACATGCCGATTTTGATATAGAAACCTTTGCAACGGGCGAACTATGTTTAGCCAATCTTTCGCATGACCCCGACATTATCATTTTAGATTATTTCCTCGATGGGATTGAAAAAAATGCCATGAACGGTATCGAAATTCTTGATAAAATATTAGCCGTAAAACCTGATGTACCCGTGATTATGCTCTCCTGTCAGGACAAAATCGATGTGGCCATTAACTGTATGCACCACAAAGCAGTAGATTATGTGGTAAAAAGCGAAACGGCCTTTCTCCGGTTAAAAAAGATAATTTCTTCAATAATTGAAACCAGAAAAATGATGAAAATCCTGAACTGGTACATGGATCGGGCGTAAAAAGATTTTTTCAAAACCGACAGGTTCGCTAATTATCCAGATACTTGTTACCCTGCAAAAAACAACCACAATTAATTTCCGGGGCATAAAAGGCAAATGGAATTTGCAGAAAACAATGAAAAAAAGAATGAAACAAATAGTAAAAGTCACCTTATGGGCTACTCTTTGTTTTGTTTTCATCTTAGTTATTGTTTTTTCGCTTATTCAGGTTCCGGTTATCCAAACAAAAATTGTACAAAAAGCAACCACGCTCATCAGCAACAAAACCCACACCAGGGTTGAACTTGAAAAGGTAAGCATCTCGTTCCCGAAATTGATTGTTATTGAAGGGCTTTACTTAGAAGACACCCAAAAAGATACCTTAATATATGCCGGAAAGGCAAAAGTAAACATTGCCCTTTTCGACCTGTTCTCGAGTAAGATTACCATCAATTCCTTTATCTTAAACGATGCAACAATAAAGCTATACAGCACCAAAACCGATCCCTCGTTCAATTACAACTTTCTGACAACCGCTTTTGCCGATACAACCATTCAACAGGAAGCCGATACACGAACTGCAAAAAATTGGACATTCAGCCTTGACAAAGTGCACCTGAGAAACTTCAGGCTTACTTTCAACGATGACTTTGCGGGGATGAATGTTTTTGTTTTAATCGAAAACTCGGGGTTAAATTTTGATGAGATTAATCTTGAAAAATCGGTTTATGCGATTGATGAAATGTTTTTGGAAGGTTTGACCGCCAATGTTCAGCAACTAAAAACCACAAACATTAAAAATAAAAATTCAGGCAATGTTATGCCCAAAATTTCAGCAAAAAATCTTCAGATCAATAATTCAACTTTAAGCTATACCGACTCGGTTGGCAACCTGTCGGTAAATATTGGCATCGGCCAAAGTGAGCTTCAAAAGGCGTTCATCGATTTACAAAAGGAGATGCTAACAACCGATTATATTTCCTTATCGAAAAGCGAAATTCGTTATCATAGCTTTACCCCGGAAACAATCACCGATCCGATCGGGACAGATGCCCCTTCAGATAACAATTGGGAAGTTGCCGTTAACAGCCTTTTTTTCAACGATAATAAGTTTACCTACAAAGTGGGCGAAAAACCTTCGTTAAAAGATGAGTTCGATCCAGACAACCTCAGCTTCGATCAGATGAATTTGACGGCAACCGACTTTTACTACGCTACAAATTTAACAAAAATCTCGGTCAGTAAATTCAATGCCATCAATCAGGGCAACTTTGTAATCAACAGTTTGGCAACCGACTTCAGCATGGATGAGCACTCAATTTCAACGAATAACCTGAAGCTTAAAACCCCTGACCTGACCATCGATGCCGATTTTAACATTCACTATTCGTCAATGGAAGCGTTTGCAAAATCGTACCGGTTTAGCAACCTGAATCTGAACATGCGAAATGTAACCTTCAAAAATCCCGGTGTACTTTATTTTAGTCCCAACCTGGCCGAACAGCCTTTTTTCCGGACCATAAAAAATATCACAACCATTAGCGGGAAAGTAAACGGCCCCATGAATTATTTGACCGGCAAGAATCTGGTAGTCAAAACAGGAGAAAACACCTTGCTCGAAACCGATTTCACCATTACCGGTTTGCCCGACACGAAGAAAGCGGTATTCAATTTTCCAAACCTGAAAATTCATTCGGGTAAAAAAGATGTGGTTATGATGGCCGGTTCATCAATTCCCGAGAACATTGAGCTACCCGAAAAAATCAGCCTGCAAATTGCATTCAACGGAACGATGAAATCGTTTGAAACAACTGCAATAATGAACAGTAGTTTTGGCGATGCAAAACTCGCGGCAGCAATTGATGCAAAAGAAAATTTCAACGGCAACGTAAGCATAAACAACCTCGATTTGGGCAAAATACTAAAAGATTCCCTCTTTTATGGCCCGGTATCTTTAACGGCCAAAGCCAACGGACAAGGTTCAGATATTGAAACGATTAAGGCAAACATCAGGGCCGACGCGACACAACTTTATCTCAATCAATACAATTACCAGCACTTAACATTGAATGGAGCGGTTTCGGGCAGACAATTCGAAGGAAAAATAAACCTGGACGACGAAAACGCTGCGTTCGAATTCGATGGATTAGTGAACGTAAACCCCGGACAGGAACAGTACAAATTCAGGCTTAACGTACCGGGGGCCGATCTGCAAAAGCTTCACCTCATTGAAAAAGAAGTGAGCATGAGTTTTGTGGCAGAAGCCGATTTAAAGGGCAGTTCGGTGAATACAATGAACGGAACAGCCGGAATCAACAATATCATCATCATCAACCGGGATAAAACATACAGGCTCGAATCCTTACTTGCTGCATTGGTAAACGGGCCTGATAAAAGTGAATTAAATATCAGCAGTGCGCTTATCGGGGTCAATTACTCGGGAACCCTTTCGCCGGCAGAACTTCCCGAAATGCTAACAAAGTTCGCCAACAACTATTTTCCGGTTTCAGACTCATTACCCCCGGCCACGAACAATAAACAGGCAAAATTCAATTTCGAGATCATGCTTAACGATCACCCCATTATTACCGAAGTGTTATTTCCCGAAATCAACGAGTTCATCCCCGGAATCATAACAGGTAGTTTCGACAGTGAAAAGAACGAACTGAAACTGAATGCCGGAATAAAGAAGATTGTGTATGGAACGACCGAAATTAATGACGCAGCGATGGCTGTTAATTCAGATCAAAACGCGCTAAATTTTATCATTGGCATCCAAAATATTTCCAATGCCCAAATGGGTATCGAACATCTTTTAATAGAAGGGAAGCTGGCCAACCAAAAAATAGCCACCACCATTTCATCGGTTGACAAAAAGCTGTACAAGAAGCTAATGATTAGTACGCAGTTATCGAAGGAAGCAAACAACTACAAACTCAAACTCAACCCGGCAAACTTCTACCTGATGAACAAGCAATGGGATATTGCTGCCGATAACTGCATCGAATTTGGGCAGGAGGGATTAAAGATACACCATCTGTATATGAACCATGCCGAAAGCCGGTTTCATATCGAATCGGCCAACAACCGGTTTAACGATAATCTGAACATAACCTTTCATGATTTCAAACTCTCCGATCTTTCTGGAATTGTTACAAAAGACAGTGCGCTGGTGAAAGGAACCGTCGACGGAAATGCAATAATAATGCGTACCGACGGTTTATACGGAATTGTTGCCGATGCCACCATTGATAACTTATTTGTGGGGAACATCCCCATTGGAAATCTAAAAGTAAAAGCAGAAAACACTACCCACGAGAGGTTTAACTTCGATGTGAACTTATTGGGAGCCGGAAATAACCTGACTACAAAAGGTTATTACATCCCGAATGGCGGAACCAATGCCATCAACATGAAAACAGAAATTGAATCACTTTCGATGAAAACCCTTGAGGTTTTCTCAATGGGGCAAATAACCGAAGCCACGGGAATGCTCAATGGTGAATTTTTGATTACGGGGAATACCGGCTCACCGGATATTACCGGCCAATTGACTTTCAATAACGCATTTCTAAAACCTGCATTTCTAAACAACCGAATTGAACTGAAACATGAAACCATGCAATTGAAAAACGATGGGATTTACTTCAATAATTTTACGGTTTTAGATCCCGAACAAAATACGGCAATCCTTAACGGAGCCGTTAAAATGAAACAATTCAGCAAATTCAACTTTGATTTCAATATTACAACAAAAGACTTTCTGCTTTTTAACACAACGGTTAACAACAGCAAGGATTTTTTCGGGCAGATGATAATCGACAGCCATATTGATGTATCGGGACCAATGAAACTGCCTGTAGTGAAAGCCCGTTTAAAAATGAAGAAAGGCTCAAATTTCACTTTTATTGTTCCTGAAAACCGTTATACAACAGATAAAGGAGAAGATGTTGTGGAATTTGAGCCTGCCGAAAAGCTCAATCCCATTTTATCGCATCACAAAAAAACAGAAGCCCAAAAATCAGAAATAACCGGGTTCGATCTGGCAGCGATCATTGAAATTGATAAAGAGGCAACACTCCGTTTACTGATGGATCCGGCCTCGACCGACTCATTGGTAGTTAAAGGCGAGGCGGCTTTAAGTTTCACCATGGATCAAAGCGGCAAGATGAGCCTGACCGGAGCCTATAACCTGAATGAAGGAAGTTACCTCGTTTCGCTGGAATCGATCTTCAAAAAACGGTTCGACCTTGATGCCGGAAGTACAATTATCTGGAACGGCGATCCAATGGATGCCGATATAAATATTAATGCCGGGCATATTGTTCGGGCTTCTCCGTTCGATCTTGTTGCCGATCAAATATCCGGATTGAGCGATGTGGATAAAGGCCTGTATAAGCAACGCTTCCCGTTTATTGTACTTTTAAAGCTTCGGGGTAAGATTTTACAACCCGAAATAAGCTTCGAAATAAAATTGCCACCCGAAGAAAGTGGCATTATTGGCGGATCGGTGAACCAGAAACTAAGCATATTAAACGATGATCCTTCGGCACTGAACAAACAAGTGTTTGCTCTGTTGGTGCTGGGACGCTTTATTCAGGAAAATCCGTTTCAATCCGACATAGGCAGTGCTTCATCGTTAATCCGTACCACCGTTGGCAGATTCCTGTCGGAGCAATTAAACCAGTTGAGCGCCAAAGTGATTCCGGGCGTGGAACTGAATTTCGACATTCAATCTTACGACGATTATCAATCAGGTCAGGCTCAGGGACGAACGCAGGTTGAAATTGGCGTAAAGAAGCAACTATTCAATGAACGATTGTCGGTTCAGCTTGGCGGCACAGTTGATGTTGAGGGGGATATGGCTAAACAAAATTCGGCAAGCGACATTACCAGCGATGTGATGGTGGAATACAAACTGAACAAAGACGGTACATTCAGATTAAAAGGATTCAGGCACAATCAGTACGAAGGGGCTATTGAAGGGCAGCTTGTTGAAACCGGTATTGGTGTGGTATACGTAAAAGACTTCAACCGGTGGAGAAGATTCTTTGGAACAAAACGAAAGCCCGAAAATTTGTTCAAAAAAAATGAATAATTATAAAAACATATTACGGTTACTCGCCTGCCTTTTTATGGCATCTTGCAGCGGCACAAGGCATTTGCCATACGGCGAGAAGCTTTATGTGGGCGCTGAAATTAAAATCGAATCAGCAGAAAAAATCGATAAAGGAGCAATTAAAAGTGCGGCAGAGGATGTGCTTCGTCCAAAACCCAATAAATCTTATTTCGGTATGCGACCAAAGTTATTGTTGTATAATGCCGCCGGTGATAACCCTGGATCAAAATTCAAAAAATGGCTGAAAAGAAAAGGCGAAGCCCCTGTACTAATTAGCAGTGTTAAACCCGGAGTTACATCGGCTAAAATCGATGCACGACTTTTTAACAGGGGAATATTTGAAAGTTATACCCAATCGGAAATCACAGAAAAAGAACATACTGGCAAGGTTCATTACACCATTCATGCCCACAAACCATACACCATTAAAGAGATGGCCTTCGATATTTCAGACGATAGTATTCGCCGCTTTATTTTGGCTGAAAAGGATCAATCACTCATTAAACCCGGGCAAGACTATAATCTCGACCTCCTTAAAAAAGAACGGATTCGAATAGATGCCATGCTGAAAAACAAGGGTTATTTCTATTTTAACCCCGATTACCTGCTCCTTAAAGCCGACACTTCAAGCCTAAACCGTACCGTTACGTTCAAGCTCACACTAAAAGACAGCATCCCGTCAAAAGCACTGAAAGTGTATCGCATAAACAATGTATTTGTTAACCAGAACTATTCTTTAAATGATCGGGACTCACGAAATTCAAACGACCCGGTACTTTATGAGAATATTGTTTTTCCCGGACGCGGTTCACAAATGAGTTTGAAACCAAAAGTGATTTCACAATTAATTTATTTGCGTAAAGGAGAGGTATTTTCGCGGTTGAACCACACCACTACACTAAACAGGTTGATGTCGATGGGCAATTTCAAATTAGCACAGGTGAATTTTTCGGAAAACACCGACTCGGCCCACGGCTTACTGGATGTAAATATACTGATGACACCCATGCCGAAATACTCCTTCCGTGCAGAAATAGACGTAGTTACAAAATCGAATAATTATACAGGGCCACGCCTGAATTTAAGTATCCTGAGCCGGAATACCTTTAAAGGCGGAGAATTGCTCAGCTTTAACCTGGCAGGCACATACGAATCGCAGTTTGGCGGAAAGGCCGATAACATGTATTCCTATTCCTATAACCCCCGGTTTGAGCTAACCTTTCCCCGTTTTCTGGTACCGTTTAATGTTAAGAAAACAAACAGCACCTTTGTTCCAAGCACCCGTTTTTTGTTCTCCTATAACTTTTTAAAGAAGGTCAGTTATTTCGATATGCGAACGCTGAAATTTGCCTTTGGCTATAAATGGAAAGAAGACATAAGAAAGGAACATGAGCTGAACCCGATTGACATAAGTTATTCATCGATAAGAAATAAATCGACAGAATTTTCTGAATTACTGGAGTCGAACCCGTTACTGAAAAAAAGTTATGAAGAGCAGTTTATTGCAGGAGGAAGCTATTCATTTACGTACAACGAGCAGATGATCCCGGGCAAGAGGGTACAATCCTTTGTTCAGGTAAAATCGGAAGTAGCAGGCAATACCCTTTCGTTAGCGAACCTGATTGGCGGGCATCCAATTTCGGCTGAAAATCCGGCAAAAGTGGCAGGATCAATCTATTCACAATTTGCAAAAGTAAGTATCGACAGCCGGCTCTTTTACAATTTCAAAAGCAGTAACAAAATGGCCCTGCGGGTATATGCAGGAGTAGCCAGGCCTTACGGAAATTCATCGGTTTTACCATACACAAAACAGTTTTTCAGTGGCGGGCCAAACAGCATCCGCGCTTTTCAGATTAATTCGGTTGGCCCGGGCAATTTTTTTCAAGACACCGACAAACAGGGATTTTTGCAAATGGGCGGCGATATTAAGTTGGAGTTAAATGCTGAATACCGTTTCACAATTTTCAGCTATTTCAAGGGGGCGTTGTTTGTTGATGCAGGGAATGTGTGGTTGCTAAAGTCAAATCCCGCAACTGCAGGTAACCCTTTCTCGGTTTCGGAATTTGCCGATCAAATTGCAGTTGGCGCAGGTTTAGGCATAAGGGTTGATGTTTCGTTCTTTATTCTGCGTTTCGATTTAGCCATGCCCCTGCGGAAACCCTGGCTTGAAGAAAACCATCGATGGGTAACCAACCAGATCGATTTTGGAAGTTCAATCTGGCGAAAAGACAATTTGGTACTGAATGTGGCCATCGGGTATCCTTTCTAACCAAAAAACGTTAAACATGTAAATCTTTTCTTATAATTTGTAACCCTGTTATGCGCACATTAACCTACCTTTATAAAGTGAAGACACTTTCACAATAAAACCAGAGAAATGAATAAGACAGAATTACAGGGGAATTGGAATGAACAAAAAGGAAAGCTCAAACAGAAATTTGCCACGCTTACCGACAATGATCTTTTATTCGCCGAAGGTAAAAAAGACGAAATGCTTGGCCGGCTTCAAGTGAAGTTGGGAAAATCGAAAGAAGAGTTAAATAACTTAATTGAAACACTTTAATCGAATAAAAGTGCAAGGTCATCGCTATCATAATTTGACGTGCGATGACTTTTTAATTCCGGGTAACAAAGGAACGTTGAATCATAAAAAGAAGAGAACCTTTTATTAAAATAATTCGTGGCATAAGGAGCGCAACAATCCACTTAACGAAAAAAAATGATGAAACGATTAAGACAACATCCTTTGGGAAGAAGTTGACAGTTTTTTCCCGTTCATTTCCCGAACTTTAAAACAAACCTTCTCCCGATATTTTGTCCATTAATGATTTGAATACATGAAAAAACCAACGAATAAGAAAGAAAAAGCCGTTTTAAAAACTCCAAAACAGAAAATTGCAACTGCGAACAGTTTTCCAATTGTTGGAATTGGGGCATCGGCTGGCGGTTTGGAGGCTTTGGAACTTTTTTTTGGTAATGTACCAAAAAACAGCGAACTGGCTTTTGTTGTTATTCAACATCTCGACCCGGACCACAAAGGCATGATGCCCGAACTTTTACAACGGACAACCGAAATGAAAGTTATTCAGGCAACCGACCATTTAAAAGTTAAACCAAATTTTGTGTATGTAATCCCCCCCAACAAAAGCATGTCGATTTTAAACGGCTACCTGCATTTGTTCGAGCCTGTTGAATTGCGTGGTTTACGACTGCCGATCGATTATTTTTTCCGCTCGTTAGCCGCTGACCAACAAGAAAACAGTATTGGCATTATCCTCTCGGGCATGGGTTCCGATGGCAGCCTGGGCGTAAAAGCCATTAAAGAAAACAACGGGATTGTTATGGTGCAAGACCCCGCAACAGCAAAATTCGACGCGATGCCACAAAACGCAGCAAATGCTGTTATTACCGACATTCTGGCTCCGGCAGGCGAACTACCTGTAAAATTAATCGAACTTCTTAAATATAGTCCCGCTGGTGAACCGGAAAATATAATTGACAATAAAAGAAAATCAAGCCTCGAAAAGATCATCATTTTGTTGCGTACATATAACGGTAACGATTTCTCCCTGTATAAAAAAAACACCCTGTCGCGTCGTATCGAAAGGCGAATGAGCGTGCATCAAATTGATAAAATCACCAATTATGTCCGTTTTTTGCAGGAAAATCCAAAAGAACTCGATATTCTTTTCAAAGAAATGTTGATTGGTGTAACCAGTTTTTTTCGTGATCCCGTTGTGTGGGAAAAATTGAAGGAAACCATTTTACCCGATTTGTTTAACGTACTCCCCAACGGCTACATGCTACGGGCATGGATTGCCGGCTGTTCCACGGGCGAAGAGGCCTATTCGCTGGCAATTATTTTTAAAGAAGCCCTTGAAATGGTAAAAAAAGAAAAGAATTTAACACTTCAAATATTTGCCACCGACATTGATAACGATGCTATTGACAAAGCCAGAAAAGGGTTTTTTAGCCCAAACATTGTTTCCGATGTTTCACCCGAAAGGATTAGTCGATTTTTTACGAAGGCACAAGATGGGTTTCACGTAAACGAGGCCATACGCGAAATGGTGATATTTGCGCCGCACAATGTTATTAAAGACCCGCCATTCACAAAATTAGACCTTATTTGTTGCCGTAATTTACTAATATACATAGAAGCCGAATTACAAAAAAAACTGATAAATTTATTTCATTACAGCTTAAATGCAGGAGGAATAATGTTATTGGGCAGTGCCGAAAATGAAAATTCGCCAAGTGGGCAGTTTATCCCAATCGACACAAAACTTAAACTCTATAAACGGTCCACTGCAAATACAACTCCTGAATTGTTAAATTTTCCTCGTTCACTAACACATTCGAAGAGAAAAACACTAAACGATATGAACCCGTCAAAAGTCAACGATAATATTCAAACCCTTGTCGACCAATTGTTACTACAACGCTTTGCGCCTGCCGGAGTACTAATAAATACCGAGGGCGACATTTTGTATATTTCAGGCCGAACAGGTAAATATTTAGAACCTGCTGCAGGAAAAGTTAATTGGAACATTTACGCCATGTCGCGCGAGGGATTGAGCAACGAACTGCCCGGGGCAATACGTAAGGCAAAACAGAATTACGAACCTATAAAATTGCATCACATAAAAATCGGAACAAATGGCGGTACTCAAATTGTTGACGTTACACTTCAACAGATAGAAAAACCCGATGCCATAAAAGGGGCGATCATAATCGTTTTTTCTGATGTTGCCGACATTCAAAAAACAACCACCCCAAAAACAAAAAATGCAAGTCAAAGCTTAACTATTCGGGAACAAGAATTAGAAACTGAATTACAACAGGTTAAAGATGAGCTTCAATTCACGTACGAAGATATGCAAACCGCCCAGGAAGAATTAAAATCGACCAACGAAGAACTGCAATCGACCAACGAAGAACTGCAATCGACCAACGAAGAACTAACCACATCGAAGGAGGAGATGCAAAGCCTGAACGAAGAACTTCAAACCGTAAACATTGAATTGCAAAGCAAAATTAATGATTATATGGTGGCCAACAACGACATGAAAAACCTGCTAAACAGCACCGATATTGCCACTTTGTTTCTCGACAGAGAATTAAAAATTCGTCGCTTTACCGACCAGTTAACTAAATTGTTCAAATTGCGACAGACCGATATTAACAGGCCTTTTACCGATTTGGTTACCGATTTGCAATACCCCGAAATGACCAGCCATGCAAAAGAGGTTTTACGAACACTTGTTTTTAAAGAAACATCCATTTCAACCAACGATCAACGGTGGTTTTCGGTACGTATAATGCCCTACCGCACTACCGAAGACCGCATCGACGGGTTAGTAATCACGTTTATCGACATCAGTGAAGCAAAAAAACTGGAAAGCGAACTAAATAAAACCATTGCAATACTTCGTGAACACAACCTATACAAATCATGAAAAGGCAAAACAAAAATATGACTGATGCTGCCAAACTTCGCCAAAAAGCCGAAGATCAACTTAAAAATCAGCAATCGTTTAAGAAAACGACTTTAACAGAACAAGAACTGATAAAAATTATTCAAGAGTTAGAAATTTATCAGGTTGAGCTGGAAATGCAAAACGATGAACTGGTAACAGCAAAAGAAAAAGCGGAACTTGCTGAAGAAAAATACAGCGAGTTGTATGATTTTGCCCCTTCGGGCTATATTTCACTCACAAAAGATGGTCGCATTGTTGAACTAAATTTTGTTGCGGCCCGCATGCTCGGGACAGAACGTTCAAAAATAATTAATAAAAATTTTGCCCTTTTTTTACCCCGGAATACACTCTCGGATTTTAACCTCTTTTTAAAAAATATTTATACCCTGCAAGTAAAACAGACCTGCGAATTAATAATCGAAACCGAAGGCAATTTACCAATGTATGTAACCATCGATGGCATTGTTAGCAGAAACAAAGAAATATGCCTTTTAACATTGATTGATATAACCAAAAGAAAAGTTACCGAAAACTTGTTAATTGAAGCCAAAGAACGGGCCGAAGAGAGCGACCGGCTAAAATCGGCCTTTCTGGCCAATATGAGCCACGAAATTCGTACTCCGATGAACGGGATATTGGGTTTTGCCGAACTGCTGAAAGAACCAAAACTGAATGGGGAAAAGCAAAAAAAATATATCGGCATTATTGAAAAAAGCGGCGCATTAATGCTCAATACCATTAACAATTTAATTGATATTTCGAGAATTGAAGCTCATCTCATGAAAGTTGAAATGAGAAATTCAAATATCAACGAGCAGATCGAATACATCCACACCTTTTTCGAGCCCGAGGCTAATGCAAAAAAAATTGACCTGTCGTTCATTAACTCTCTGCCTTCACATGAAGCCATCATTAAAACCGACCGGGAAAAAGTGTATGCCATTCTTACCAATCTTGTTAAAAATGCCATTAAATACAGCAATAAAGGCTCAATTACATTTGGTTATGTAAAAAAGGGCAATGAACTTGAGTTTTTCGTCAGGGACACAGGTATAGGTATACCCAAAGACAGGCAGGAAGTCATATTCGAAAGATTTATCCAGGCCGACAATGACAACATAAAAACAGTTCAGGGAGCGGGGTTGGGCTTAGCCATTACGAAAGCATTCTTAGAAATGCTTGAAGGTAAAATTTGGGTCGAGAGCGAAGAAGGTATCGGCTCAACCTTTTATTTCACCCTACCCTATAATGTTGACCCGGAAGTTAAAAAATTGGCTGAAATTGTTGTTTCTAACGTAGGGCCGCTTAATCAGGTTAATCCAATTACACCAAACCTTAAAATTTTAATCGCCGAAGACGATGAAATATCAGGAAAATTAATTTCAATCTATTTAGAAGAATTTTGTAATGTAGTTTTTAAAGCAACAACCGGCAATGACGCTGTAGAAATTTGCCGCACAAATCCTGACCTTGATTTAATTCTTATGGATATTCAAATGCCCGGCTTAAACGGTTATGAATCCACCATGCAAATCAGGCAATTTAACAAAGATGTGATAATTATTGCTCAAACCGCTTTTAGTTTAAAGGGCGACCAGGAGAAGGCAATCACCTGTGGATGCAACGATTACATTTCAAAACCCATTAATAAAGCAAAATTACACTCACTAATTCAGAAATATTTCAAGCAATGTTTCAATTAATACCAGCAAAAGTCACCTGACCATATAAAAATCATCATAACTTTCGTTTTTTGATTGAATTTCAACAACTTAGGCATTGTTTATTTCAATAGTACAAGCCAAAAAGATATAAAAAACCAATTTAATCTTCGGCTTAAGTTAATTGAATAAATTTCAAACGCGCAGCATCAGTCCATTATTACCTGAATTCCAATATAAAATATGTAAATCATGTAACTTATACCTTCTATTGTGTAACAAAACTTCTGACAAAGATATTCATCTTTGATATAATGATTTTAATAACTTCTAAAAAAATAATACACCTAAAAACGAAATAATTAATAATTTAAAAATAAATGAAATGAAAACAACAGGAAAAAAAACACAACCAGGAAGAATCATCCTTGCCTTATCGATGGTAATCATGATTTTCGCTATCAGTTCATGTTCTACACAAACTGCTTTTTTAGCATCGTCTGTCGTTCCGGCGGCACAAGGCAAAATAACCATTAAAGACGATAGCAATAAAAACTATGCAATCAAGATTAATATATCTAATCTGGCTGACCCGCAAAGGCTGACACCGCCAAAAAATGTTTATGTTGTATGGATATTGACTGAAGATAATGCCAACAAAAACATAGGTCAAATCATTACTTCATCAAGCTCAGCTGAAGGTAAACTGAAAGCTTCGTTCGAAACAGTTAGCTCATTTAAACCATCAAAAATATTCTTAACTGCCGAAAACGAGGCAGATGCACAATATCCTTATTCTGAAGTGATATTAACAACTGATAATATTGTAATGAAGTAATAATAACCATCGTTTATATCATTATTGATTGTATTGCGTTTGGTCAGAGAAAGGTATCTTATCTTATCCATACCATAATTAATTGAACCCGTGTGTTGTGGACTGTCGGGATGGGTTATACCAGTAAAAATATAATGGATTCAACTTACGGGAGAAAGTTAAGGAAGAAGGGTTGATGTATCGTTTTTTATTCTGTGCTTCGATTTAGCCATGCCATTAAGGAAACCCTGGCTTGAAGAAAACCATCGCTGGGCAACCAACCAGATCGATTTTGGAAGTTCAATCTGGAAAAAAGATAACCATGTGCTGAATGTGGCTATTGGGTATCCGCTCTAAGCAAAACATGTAAATCATGTAACTCTTTCCTTTGTTTTTGTAACGCTAAAAACGCTCTATAGCACAACTTTACGCTGCGAAATCACTTTCACAACAATAAGAACCAGAAAAATGAATACAACAGAATTACAAGGGAATTGGAATGAACAAAAAGGAAAGCTCAAACAGAAATTTGCCACTCTTACCGACAACGATCTTTTATTCGTTGAAGGTAAAAAAGACGAAATGTTTGGCCGGCTTCAAGTGAAGTTGGGAAAATCGAAAGAAGAGTTAGATAAGTTAATCGAATCACTTTAATCGAAAAAAATTAACAAGGGTCATCGCATTCAGTATTTGAAGTGCGATGACTTTTAAATTTCGGGTAATAATGGAAAGTTGAAACATGAGAAGAATAAAACCTGTTATTAAAGTAATTCCGGTTATAAGGAGTGCAACGATCAACCTTAGCGAAAAAACGATTGATAAAACGATTAAGGCAAGCTCCTTTTTGGAAGAAGTAGCCAATTTTATCCTATTCATTTTGCGAACATTCAAAGAAACTTTTTCACGCAAATTTGAATTCAGGGAATTTTTCAGGCAATGCTTTCAGATCGGATACAAATCGTTGCCCCTTATTTCAATCACCGGGGCAATTATGGGTTTGGTGTTAACAATTCAGTCGCGTCCGATCCTTGTCACTTTTGGTGCGGTAACCCTCCTTCCAAGTATGGTCGCTATATCACTGATAAGGGAAATAGGTCCGGTTATTACGGCTTTGATTTGTGCCGGAAAAATTGGTTCGGGCATAGGTGCCGAGTTAGGTTCAATGAAAGTGACCGAACAAATTGATGCCATGGAAGTTTCCTCTACCAATCCCATGCGGTTTTTAGTGGTCACAAGAGTTTTGGCTACCACGCTCATGTTGCCCTTATTGGTGTTATATGCCGATGCATGGGGAATATTGGGCAGTTGGATAGCGATAAACATCAAAGGCGATGTGTCATTTGTACTCTTTAGTTCCCAGGCCTTTGGTTATCTTAAGTTTATCGATTTCCTGCCGGCAGTTGTGAAAACATTCTTTTTCGGCGCGGTAATCGGGTTAGTGGGAAGTTATAAAGGGTATACAGCAGGGCGAGGCACCGAGAGCGTGGGTATTGCGGCAAACTCGGCAGTGGTATTGGCTTCATTGCTCGTAATCATTGTTGATATGATTGCCGTTCAAATTACCGATATGTTGATTTAGATCGATTAAAAGTTAGAAGGAAAATTAAAATATTGACCACTACAAATTGGGAGACAAGAAAAAACCAACTACTAAATGACAGAAGTGAAGAACACAGAAGCAATCATCGAAATCGGCAATCTCAGAAAAAGTTTTGGAAATCTGGAAGTATTAAAAGATGTGTCGCTTAAGCTTTTTAATGGTGAAAACCTTGTCGTTCTCGGAAAATCCGGATCGGGCAAATCTGTATTGATCAAATGCATTGTACGCTTATTATCACCTAACGAGGGAACCATCAAAGTATTGGGAAAAGATGTTAAAAAATTAGACAGAAATGATTTAGCAGAAATAAGACAGAAGATTGGTTTCCTTTTTCAGAGTGGCGCTCTTTATGACTCCATGGATGTAAAACAAAACCTGGAATTCCCGTTAATCCGAATCAGAAAAAAACTCACCCAAAAACAGCGAAACGAAAAAATAGAGGAAGTTCTGGAGAATGTGGGTTTGTTGGATGCTATAAATAAAATGCCATCGGAACTTTCGGGTGGAATGCGGAAAAGGATCAGCCTGGCCCGAACCCTTATTATTGATCCGATGATCATGCTCTACGACGAACCCACAACCGGGCTCGATCCTGTAACCTCTGATGAAATAAGTTTGCTAATCAACGATGTCAAAAAAAAATACAAAACCTCTTCACTTATCATCACACACGATATCGAATGTGCCCGCGCTACGGCCGATCGTTTGATTATGTTGCATGATGGAGCGGTATATAAAGAAGGAAAAATTGATGAATTTGAGAAGTCGACAGATACTTTAATTAAATCATTTTTTAAATAACACGAATATGGAAACACACTCACCCCATTTCAAAATACGGTTAGGATTGTTTGTTATCGGTGGAATAGCACTTTTACTGATTGCCCTGTTTATCATTGGGAAGCAGAAAAATTTATTCAATCCCGTTTTTAAACTAACCACAACATTCTATTCGGTTAGCGGATTAGAAGCCGGAAGCAACATACGTTTTTCCGGAATTAATGTTGGCACGGTCGATAATATTGAAATCATCAATGACTCAACGGTACAGGTCGATCTGTTGATCCGTAAAGATATTCAACAATTTATCAAAGAAGATTGTGTCGCGAATATTGGTTCCGCAGGGATAATTGGCGATCGGATTCTAATTATTTCACAGGGAAGCAGTAACTCTCCCATCGTGCAAGACGGCCAGAGAATCGGTTCGAATGAGCCGATTGAAACGGATGACATTATGGCAAGCTTACAATTATCAGCAACAAGTGCCGAAATAATAACAGACCAACTGGCCGATATCATGACAAAAATAAACAGCGGGAAAGGAACCCTGGGCAGACTGATCCATGACGCTAAAATTGCTCAGGATCTTAGTGAATCGACCTTAAACCTTAAAAACAGTTCGAAACAAATTGCAGAGATTCTCTATGATATCAATAATGGGGAAGGAACTCTTGGCCGTATCATCAAAGATCCTAACATTGCACAAGATATTAGCCTAACCATGACGAACTTAAAAAATGGATCAAAAGGGTTGGACGAAGTAATTGAAGCAGCCAAACACAATATCCTGTTCAGTGGGTATTTCAAAAAAAAGAAGAAAGAAACAGACAATGAATCGGAATCAGATAAAGATACCCATCGCGTTGAAGAAAAAAATGAACAGGTGGAATATGACACCCCATTGGCAAAAGAATTACAAGTATTGGCTTCGGCATCTCCTCTTGAAATGGATTCGATTATATCCAATTTGCAAGTAACAATGGCCAATGCCGAAATCATTTCGAAACAGCTTGCTGAAATTATGATCCAAATAAATAGCGGAAAAGGAACATTGGGTATGTTGGTTCAGGACACGGCCCTTGCAAAAGTCATCAACCAAACCCTTATGAACCTAAAAAGCAGCAGCAAAGGCTTGGATGACAATATGAATGCGGCTAAAGAAAATTTCTTATTTAAAGGTTATTACGAAAGAAAAGCAAAAGTTGCCGAGCAAAAGAAAGAGGATGCCTTGAAAGATATTGAAAAGGGAAAAAAGGATGAAACAAATGCACTAAAAGACAGAGGTAAGAAGTAGTAACCGAACATGACACAGAAAAACATTATGCCAACGAAAATAATGTCAATCCAAAAAATATTCCTGATAATCCTGTTTTGTTTTATCGCATTAAGCTGCAAAAAACAGCCCACCCCCCCAATGGTGATTCAAACAGATAATCTTTTAGCTCAACAATTTTATGCTGCCAATCATCAAACACTCTTTTGGTTATCATCGAAAAAAAACATTCAAAAAGCGAAGGAGTGGCTTGCTGTAATGGATTCTTCACATCGGTATGGAATACTTCCCGACCAGCTACAGATTAATGAGGTCAGAAGTGCATTTTCCCAAAAGAATAAGACTTACCAAATGATGAAGAATAATGTCGATCAGCAAATTACAGGATTAGTATTAAATTATTTAAAAGAGCTGCAGGAAGGCAACATCCGTTTCGATTATGATGAGGTTAAAGCTGCACGCGATACAGTATACATTTTACAATTATTCAACACAAAACCTAAGGAAACAGTCTCCGAAATGGTTGCTCTTCTCGATTGTAAAGACCTGGATTATCTCATACTTAAAAATTACCTGAACGATTCCATTACAGCTATCGATACGTTGAAATACAAAATGGTCCTAATGGCGATGAATTACCGAAGGTATCTAAACGTTAACCATCAACCGGATTTCATTTTGGTGAATATACCGGAGGCCATAGCCCGTTATTTCAACAACAGTTCACAATTGCTGGAAATGAGGGCAGTAGTCGGGAGAAAAAGAACACCTACACCTACCATCTCCTCGTTTGTGACCAATGTTGTTACTTTCCCATTATGGAATGTTCCCCATTCAATCGCAGTCAAAGAGATATTACCTAAAATTCAAAAAGATGATCTCTATTTTGAACAGAGTAATCTATATGTAGTCGATGGGAAGGGTAATACTGTTGATGATTCATTGTTGATCTGGAGCAATTTTACGGCGAGGAACTTTCCCTATTATTTCCGACAACCAACCGGAGCTATAAATGCATTGGGTGTTCTAAAATTCAATTTACAGAATCCATTTAGTGTTTTTTTGCACTCGACCAACTTGCAAAGCGGTTTCTTAAAAGAGGATCGTTTTCTCAGTCATGGATGCATCCGGCTGGAAAAACCCATCGATCTTGCTGAATCCTTACTCAGCGGGAAACTTAATGTGGAAGAATTGAAAAGAGGAAAAAAGTATACGGTATCGTCCATTGTTGAACTCCCCCAAAAGCTTCCGGTCTTTATTATCTATTCGCCGGCTATCGTTACTAACAATAGTGTCTCTTTCCTGCCCGATGTGT
>JAFGEV010000031.1 GCA_016931385.1 Prolixibacteraceae bacterium | reverse complement strand
GGCGTTGGGGCCATTAAAGTCGACTTTGGCGAAGCTGCCCCACTGAACGGGATCTATGCCTCGGGCCGTACCGGCTTCTACGAACACAACCTTTACCCGTTACGCTACAACAAAGCTGTTGCCGACATTACCCGCGAGATAAAAGGTGAACAAATTATGTGGGCAAGGAGTACATGGGCAGGAAGCCAGCGTTACCCGGTACACTGGGGTGGAGATCCGGCCTGCACCAACACATCAATGTCGGCCAGTTTACGGGGTGGTTTATCAATCGGCCTCAGCGGTTTTACATTCTGGAGCCACGACATTGGCGGCTTTGTTGAAGCTGCCCCAGAAGAACTTTATGCACGCTGGACTCCGTTTGGTATGCTGACCTCGCATACCCGCAGCCATGGCACCCCGCCTACCGAACCATGGGAATACAGTCCCGATTTTTTAAAAGGGTTCAGGGAAGCTGCCAACATGCGCTACCAGCTTATGCCTTACATTTATGCACAAGCAAAACACTCATCGGAAAACGGACTACCAATGTTAAGGGCTTTGTTTGTAGAATATCCGAATGATCCCGGTGCCTGGCTTGTTGATGATGCATACCTGTTTGGTTCCGACATTCTCGTAGCCCCGCTGTTCGAAAAAGTAAGCTCGAGAAATGTATACCTGCCTGGTAAAGAGAAGTGGATCGACTACCAGACTGGCATAGTTTATAACAACGGCTGGAATACAATTGAAGCAGGAAAGATACCCTTGATAATGCTGGTGCGGGAAGGCGCTGCAATTCCGCATATAAAACTTGCACAGTCGACCAAATTCATGGACTGGAGTAAAATTGAGTTAAAAGTATTTGGAAAGGGTGATGCAAAAGGACTCGTTTGCCTGCCTGATGATAACATTCTGAAAGAAATAGAAGTTACAAAAACAGGGTTGAAGTCCAATCCGTTTGAAGGGAAAACCGATTTTAAAATAACCCGATAGTTTAGACAGAAGTTTTGTTTAGATTGAGGCTGAGGTTTAGGTTAAGTATGTGTGCTTTTATTTTCTTAACCTATGCCTTAACCTTTTTTTTAAAAATAGCAGGGCTCTAAATAGTATGAAAAGGATTTTCCTTATAACATATCTAATTTCAAGCATAATATTGAAATGTTGGGCACAGCAAGTACCTCTCCCCGATTGCAGTTATGATGAAGGCCCTTTTTACCTGGTTTTTGAAGATGAATTTGAAGGTAATGCCCTCGATGAAACGAAATGGATTAAACGAAAGGGGCATTTAAGAAACTATGATAAAGAAATTCAGATGTATCAACACGAAAATATTGTTGTTGAAGATGGCAAACTTAAATTATGGGCCAAAAAAGAACCTTCGTATGGCCCTTGCCGTTCAGGTGAAAAATTTGGAATTCCCTATGATTCGATCATTCAAATGGGCTATTCAGCAGGAGAGATTAATTCAAGAAGGACTTTTTTATATGGAAAATTTGAAGCAAAAATGACATATCACTATGGTCAACAGTTTTGGCCGGCATTCTGGCTCTACGGGAATACAGGTGAAAGAGGACAGATGTGCGAGATTGATATCATTGAAGTTTTTTCAGACGATGGAAGATATACGGTCCATAACAAAGAACGGATTCCCGGGGAATGGACTTTAAGGCCGTCATATTACTTTCCACTCTTTTACGATCTTTCCTCCACGTATGCAATGGTCTGGACCCCTTATAAAATTGAATTTTATTATGATAATGTCAAAATAAAGACCATATACCATTTCAATGAAAACGGGCGTAACATCAAAAAATGTTCAGATAACTTGTCTGACGATTACGAAGAAAACAACTGGGTTTATCCGGTTCCCTGTAAAATCTTATTGAATTTTGCCATTAATATCAAAGACATGCAGGGATCACCTGACCGTTTCCTTCCTAATTGCTTTGAAGTTGATTATGTAAAAGTATGGCAACGTGTTCCCGATTTCGAGGTAAATGGGAGAGAAACAATGCAGATTGGTAACACTTTATCAGAAGTTTATTCTGTTCCATTTATCGAAGGGGCTGACTATTCCTGGAGTATCCCCGACGGATGGGCAGGGAGCAGCTCAAGGAACGAAATTACTTTGCAGCCAAACGGTTCAGACGGTGGGACAATAACCGTCACACTAACCTTTCTCGACGGGCAGCAGATCAGCCGTTCAAAAGAAGTAAGGGTTATCACCCCTAAACCCCTTAAAGGGAAAGCGTACTAACTACTTTTGTAACTGAAGGCCAGGATTGGATCAATATATTTGATTCAAAAACTGAATCCAAACCCGAAAGATATTATCTGGGGATATCCAACGCCAATTTTTATGATTGAACGCTTAGTACTATTACGGAGCCTGATTCCCAGATAACCCGTCGGTACAAAATCGGCGTTTTCGAACTGGAAAGGGTTCATCCCTGTTTTATGATCAAAGACAGAAAAGCCAAGGGCTGCTTCGAGTTGAATAGATATTACCGGGTAACAATAGTGCACCGACAGGCTATAATAGTCTCGTATTGTTGGGAAAAATGGTATGATATGCCAGCCGTATGCCCCTTTAATTGATAAATCGTTCCCGTTCTTTGAAAAAAAAACCCGTTCATAATGAAGCCCGGCTTGAAACAGATAGCCTCCTAATCCGGCATCAACATAAATAATGTTTGGAGCATTATTTTTACTGTATTTTATTATTTCAGGTTCTTCCTGAGCAAATAAAGAATTGATGTTAATGATTGTAATTGCAAGGAGTATGAGCCTTTTTTTCATAGGGTATTTTTTTAAAATAATTCTATAAAATCGGGTTTATTTTAAGCAAATATAAAACATATTGTGATTTGATAAATATTATCTTTAGAGCAACAAATCTCATAAACCGGATTCTTATGAAAAAATATTTATCAATATCCATTGTCATTATCATATGCTTTGTTTTACTGGCAGCCTGTCAGTTAAATACAACCAAAACAACCGATAATACTCCGCTTGCCGAAGCCTTTATTTCTGTATGGAACACCGGTGATATTGCATCATTGGATGAGTTGCTTTCTCCGGATTTTGTTCGCGAATCGACATCCACATCGGCAGCCGGGGAAATTGTTTCAGGGATTGAAGCTATGAAAAAAGCTGTATTGGTTACACGTAATGTTGTTTCAGAATTTAACTTTTGGGCCGAAGAAATCATTCAAACTGAAAACGGTGTGGTAATGCGATGCCGGCTATCGGGCATATTCAACCAAACCGGCCTGCCAATCGATGTAAAATCCATACAGATCTTAAAAATTTCAGACGGAAAAATTACCGAGCAATATGGATTAGTCGACCATCTTGACCTTTATATACAGGCCGGAATGAAAGTCGTTCCCCCGGAAGAGTAGATCTGCTGATTAAATCATTCGTTAACCTGCATTTCATTCGGAATCTGTTCATTCATCACCTTGTGAAATTTATCAATTTCGTTGTTGTAGGGTACCAGGTGGGCTGAATTTTCGAACTCGATAAAATGCTTCTCCGGCGCTTCAAGCTTTTCGAAATACTCTTTTGCCAGAATGTATGAAGTTTGCTGGTCGTGTGTGCCTTGCAGAATGTAAACAGGCACTTCAACTTTAGTAACAATATCTGTCAGGTGTTGGGTCATCAGAGGTTCCCAAAGCTTTTCGAGCGAAACGTTCATTCCTTTTATGAAGTTTATTTTATCGGTCACGGTATATTCCCTGAAAAAAATCAATGGTTTTATAAACAGTTTGCCAAAATCGATTTTGTCTCTCCCCCAGGCAGCACCACCATATTCCATTACCCAATTTCGTTCAACTTTCATAGCCTTTTCCATATCGTTATACAAGCCATTTTCAGGATAGCCGATTTTTTCGAGTTGTTTTATGGCCTTTTTATTGTTTTCCTCCTTTGCTTTTTCCATCACATACAGGTAGCTTAATTCCTCGCTTTTGGGCTGGTTGCTAACCTGACCTATTCCGATGTATGCATGAAAAAGTTCCGGATATTGATGGACTGTTCGCAAGCCAAGATATGAACCCCAGGAATGCCCCAGGATGAATATTTTTTCTTTCTGAAAACGGTTAATCAAATATTGTGAAACTTCTCGCGTGTCTTCAATCATACGGTTTATATTCAACGAATCGAGAGGCATTTGATCATCGTATGACCCGCCTGCGCCACGCTGATCCCAGTTAACAACAATGTAGTGGTCTTCGAGCTGCTTGTTATAATAGCAGGTTAACGGGGCCTGCGGGCTTCCAGGGCCGCCATGCAACATAAGCAAAACAGGGTTGTTGTTGTTTTTGCCCCTAATGATAAGCAGCTGATCAATTCCTCCAATTTCGGGACGGATTACTTCTGCCACGCTTCCTGACAAGGTATCACCATTTTCATCGGTGATCGGATTTGTAGTACCGGGACTGATGCTTTTTAACCATCCAAAAAACAACACAAGCACAATTAAAGTAATGGCTGTGGTATAGGCAATAATTTTCGATATAAGTTTCATCTTGTATTTTTATTAATTCTCCCGAAAATTACACCTCATCAGGATATTAAATAACATCCAATCGATCAACGGGAGATATTCATAGATAAAACAATCATTTCATAAATTTTTTAAACTTAGTAATTGATTATTTTTGCAAATCCCCTTTTTCAATTTTGAAGCATTTTCATCAATGTTTAAAGCGTTGTTCAAAATTTTTAAAGTAAGTTATAAAAAAAAAGATTTATTTTGTTTTGCTCGTTTTGAGTGGTACACCTAATGAAAAAATATAACTATGAGTAAAGTTTCGCACAAGCTCTCTGTAATTGAAAAAGTAGGTTACAGTTTGGGTGATTTAGCAGCCAATTTGGTTTTTCAAACCTTAATAACCTATCTGGCTTATTTTTATACTGATATATATGGATTGAAAAACAACGATGCTTCTATTGTGATGCTTGTTGTTGGTTTGGTTGCAGCATTTTTGTTTAATCCCATTGTTGGTGCCCTGGCCGACCGCACAAACTCGAAGTGGGGTAAATTCAGGCCATGGATTCTTTTTACTTCAATCCCTCTTGGTGTTGTTGCCTTCCTTGCTTTTTCAACGCCCCATTTTGCTTATAAAGGTAAATTGATTTATGCCGCCATCACATATACTTTACTGTTGTTGCTTTACGCGGGAAATAACCTGCCATATTCAGCGCTGAGCGGAGTTATCACCGGTGATATGAAAGAGCGCAACAGTATTTCTTCTTACCGTTTTGTTGCCGTAATGTTCGCACAGTTCTTTGTGCAGGTATTCATGTTGCCAATTATTGAATATGCTGGAAAAGGAGATAAAGCTGCCGGTATAGAAACTGTAATGACCTGGCTGGCAATAATCGGCACAATTATGTTGATAATCACCTTTTTCACCACAAGGGAAAGGATTGTACCAACCATTGAACAAAAGTCAACCCTAAAAGAAGATCTTTCTGATCTGGTTAAAAACAAACCCTGGCTGATTATGCTGACTGTCACGATACTTGTTTTTGTTACATTGGCAATGAAAGGTGGTTCGTATGTATATTACTTTAACAATTATGTTGACGAAGAAACTTTGACAAACTTTATCTCACCTGTTCTCACCGGGCTTACAGGTATCGGAATAAACTTTTTTGGATCCGATCCGGTTTCAGCAGGTTTTGGCTTGTTCAATGCCGGAGGTATCATTTTCATGATTGTTGGCATTTCAATCTCGAAGAAACTTGCCGATAAGTTTGGGAAAAGAGATGTATACCGACTCTGGCTGTTTATTTCCACGCTTTTCATTCTGGCGTTTTTCTTGTTTAAACCCGAGAATGTCCTACTGATGTTTGCCTCCCAGATTCTACACGGTTTTACATACGGTGTAACCATCCCAATACTTTGGGCAATGATTGCCGATGTAGCCGATTATTCAGAATGGAGAACAAACCGACGGGCCACTGCAATAATCTTCTCCGCGATGATGGTTGGGCTAAAAGCCGGTTTGTCAATCGGAGGTGCAATTGTTACCTGGATTCTCGGGCTATACGGGTACATCAATGTTGAAAGCGTTGCTGCCGGTCAGGAAATCATTCAACCCGAAACGGTATCGACAGCTGCCAAATTGCTGATAAGCGTATTTTCTGCAATTCCTTTTCTTATAGCAGTTGGCTTACTATTCTTTTATGAGATAAATAAGAAGATGGAAGATCAGATTGAACATGAATTAAGTGAGCGCCGCTCAAAATAAAAAAGTTATGAGAAAAGCAATTTTTCAATTATCAATTTTAGTAATTGTAGCTTTTCTTATAGCTTCCTGTTCAGGTGCTGAAGAAGCTACTTTGAAAAGTGCACTGAAAGATAAATTCCTGATAGGGGTGGCTGTTAATCCTTTCCAGACTTCGGGCGAGGATACCGCTTCGGCAAAAATAATTGTTCAGCATTTTAATTCAATTGTTGCTGAAAACTGCATGAAAAGCGGACCGATTCATCCTGAAAAAGATGTTTTCGATTTTGAAAATGCCGACCGCTTTGTTGAGTTTGGCGAGGAAAACGACATGTTCATTATTGGCCACACACTGATATGGCACTCACAGGCGCCCCGCTGGTTGTTCGTTGATGATGAAGGCAACGATGTTTCCCGCGAAGAATTGATCGAAAGAATGAAAAACCACATCTCAACTGTTGTTGGCCGATACAAAGGCCGCGTTGACGGTTGGGATGTTGTAAACGAAGCTATCGAAGACGATGGTTCGTGGCGAAAGAATAAATTTTACGAGATCATTGGTGAAGACTATGTCCGCCTGGCCTTTGAATTTGCCCACGATGCCGATCCCGGGGCCGAGTTGTATTACAACGATTACAACATGGTGAAAGAAGGCAAACGCGAAGCTGTCGTGAAATTGATCAAAACATTGCAGGAACAGGGCATCACTGTTGACGGTATCGGAATTCAGGGGCACTATTACATGGATTATCCAAAGATAGAAGACCTTGAGAAAAGCATTATTGATTTTGCTGCGCTTGGGTGCAGTGTCATGATGACCGAACTCGATGTTTCAGCGCTGCCTAACCCATGGGAAGCAACTGCCGAAGTATCATTCGGTGCCGATTATGAAGCAAAGCTGAACCCATATCCCGATGGCCTTCCAGAAGATGTGGCAGCAGCTTTTAACGAAAGGTACTTCGACTTCTTCAGGCTTTTTCTAAAACACAGCGATAAAGTTAGCCGCGTTACCATGTGGGGCGTTTCCGATGCATGGTCGTGGAGAAACAACTGGCCGATACGGGGCCGCACCGATTACCCGTTATTGTTCGATCGTGATTTTCAGCCGAAGCCTGTGGTGAACATGGTTATAGAGGCAGCAAAAGAAAAACAATAAGGCATCCTAAAAGTGTCATTTCAAGTTCCCAGGCCAGGTTCGTACCTATGCATGATTTTAGTACCAGTGATTTAAAACTGGCAATAAATAGTTTGCTGTTCCTGATTTTATCGATCTTAATCCCGGAGGGATTGCATGTTTATAAAACTTTATACCAGGATATGTTGTACGACCCCGGCCGGGGTCGCATACAGTTTAATGGTTATTCTTTTCTATTAGCATATGACCTCTCCGAGGTCAACAGTTTGAAATATTGATCAATATTTCAGGCATTTCACACTTTCGCAAATTAGCTAAATCCGCTAATTAGGATTTGTAATCCGATTTTACCTTGTAACCCTTGGCGTTGCCTGCCGTTAACCCAACAACCATTCTTAAAGGAAACATTCCGCCCTTTCATGCCTGCTTTTTGCCACAAAGACACGAAGGCTCTAAGATTCGCGAAGTAATACAGAAGATATATTGGTGTTTCTTTGTGACTTTGAGCTTTCGTGGCAATATTTTTTCATTAAGGGAATTATGAAGAACACAAAGGATACTTTATCAAAGTTTGCGATTGGATTATTTTCCCTGGATGGCACTTGGAGTGTTTTTATATCATTCCTGGCAAACCAGAAAGACTGAAGATTTTCTGTTTTTTTTTGGAATTTTTATTTATCTGATAATCATGGCTATAAGGAAAGAAAAACGGGCCTAACAATATAGGTTCATTCCTAACTCGCTTATCCGGATTTAAAAACCCAACTAATCCGGATTTATTACCCAAAGGAAATCCTGTAAAGATGTAAGTTAAATACATACCAGGCTTTCAGCCTTTATTTTATACATTTTTCACAGGGTTACGCTTGTTGCTGAAACTGAACAGAATTTATCGAGTAGCAATTTTTCTTATATTTGAAATAAAAACGATGGACATAAATGACTATATAGGCGATATTAACAAATTGTGTAAACAGCACAATGTAAAGACTTTGTTTGTTTTTGGATCAATTCTTACCGGCAAATTTAAACCTGAAAGTGATATTGATTTTATCGTTGATATAAATTCGACTGACCCAATTGAATACGCTGAAAATTATTTTGATTTAAAATTTAAGCTTCAGGATTTATTAAAAAAACCAATTGATTTATTGGAACAAAAGGGACTAAGGAATACGTATTTAATTCAAAATATTAACAGTAATAAAAGGATTTTGTATGAAGCCTGAGATATTGACATGGCTTGAGGATATTGATAGATCGATTATTGAGATATATGAATTTCTTCCCGAAAAACGTGACTTCTTTTTATTTCAAAATGACCTTAAAACTAGAAAAGCGGTTGAAAGAAATATTGAAATTATAGGAGAAGCTTTGAATCGGATTTTAAGAGAAGAACCAAATATTCAAATAACTGATTCCAGAAAAATTGTGGATACCAGAAATAGAATTATTCATGGCTATGATAGTGTAACCGCTGATATATTGTGGATGATAATAAATAAGCCACTCCCTATATTACATGATGAAGTTAAAAGGTTATTGAAATAATGCACTAAATCCGCTTATTAGGATCTGGAATCCGGATTGTTACCCCAGCTTCCCAGACGATTTACGATTTATAGCTATTCCTGTTTTATCCTTAACCCTGATTTCGCGATCGCTGATTAAAATCACCAATAAACCAACCACATATAAGGATTTTATCTATTCTAATCCCGGAGGGATTGCATACTTATAGAAACCTAGATCATGAGATGTTGTACGACCCCGGCCGGGGTCGCATCCCGTTTAATAGGTGTTCTATTCTATTTACATATAACCTCTCCGAGGTAAACAATTTGAAATATTGATCATTATTTCAGGCATTTAACGCTCTCGCAAATTAACCAATCCGGATTGTCCCCCTTGCTTACCAAACGGTTTTCGCTCTCTGTTCTTGAAGGCCAAAGCATTAATACATTATACGAATAGTTGCAGATTATTTATTTTCACCTAATTTTGAAAGTGTTATACAAAAACAAACGGGATGCTGCACCCTCGCTAATCCGGATTTAAAATCCGGATTATCCCCCAGCTTTCCAAATGGCTTTCTATAAACAATTGTGTGATTCTTACTCAGCAAGCCTGATAATAGCTTCCAATGCAGGTTTTGGACGGCATTGCCTGTCGAACAACATGGGATGATCGGCCCGGCCTTTTATCGGCCAGTAATTGCGCCAGGTCTGGCCATCGTGCACGGCCCATAAGGTAATCCGGCTGAAGATGTCCCTGTTCTTTTTGAAGTATGAAAAGAATTCAACATAGCGTTGTGCCAGCTCTTCCTGAATATTGTCTGGAAGAACTTCGGGATATGGGTTGAACGCTTTCTGCTTTTCGGTATCGAAAGAAGAAATATGTTCTACTGGAGAAGCGGGCGGGCAAAAAGGGACTACACCCACGTCCATCTCGGTGACCATCAGGTTTACACCAAGTTTTCTCAATTTACTGACATAACTATCTATCAGTTCCATTTCGGGATAATCCAATAACCAGTGCCCCTGTATACCAACACCATCTACCCTAACGCCATTGCTTTGCAGGTTTTCAACCAGCCTGATGACCCCATCGGTTTTTGTATCATACTCATACTCGTACTCATTGTAATACAATTCTGTATCAGGATCGGCTTCACGGGCATATTCAAAAGCCCTTTGCACAAAATCTTCACCAATGATGTCAAACCATTTGCTTTTCCTCATCGAGCCGTCTTTCATGACTGCTTCATTCACAACATCCCAGCCATGGATTCGTCCCTTGTAGCGCCCCACAACAGTAAAAATGTGATCTTTCATTCTTTCAAGAAGTGCTTCCCTGCCCAATAAATTACCTGAATCGTCCCTGTACACCCATTCAGGGGTTTGCTCATGCCAGACCAAAGCATGGCCGATGATATGCATGTTGTGCTTTTCGCCAAAGGCCACAAACTGATCAGAGATTTCAAAATTGTACCTGCCTGGTTCTGGGTGAATCTCTTCCCATTTCATGATATTTTCGGGTGTTATGCTGTTGAAATGCCTGGCAACAATATCAATGGCTTCGGGTTCGAGGCCGGTGATCTGTCCAACGTTCAGCGCGGCACCAATATAAAAATCATTTTGAAAGGCGTCTTTCAAAGAATGTTTATCCATAGTATGTGTTTCAATTTCAAATAAAGAAGAGTAAAGGTTAACATTGGTGTTTAGTAATAGATTAAAAACAAAAACAAAACACCTTTTTTCAACTATCCTACATTTCGGCCATACAATGGTATCTCTTTTCTGAGGGGGCTATCGTGGCCGGTGTTACTTTTCTTATTTATAACCAAGGGTTACGTTCTCCCGATATATGATCGGGATCACAAACCCTGGGGTATTATTATTTGACCCTTTCAGGGTCTTGTCATATTCGCATTTTGCCCAAAATTTTGGGCCAACCTTACCAATAACAGATTTCGGCCAGGGTGTCATTCCGAATGAAGTTAAACGGAATGAGGAATCTGTTGTTTTGCCGATTATCTATTTTTTAAGAATGCTTCTCTTTCAGTCGTTTGTAAACATTCTCCAAGGTATCGTTAAACGGCCCGGGTGTTTCCATTTTGATGGATACCAGTGCAGCAGCAAACTTTAACGATTCAGCAACATCATGATCCAGCCTGTGCGACATGTACGCTGCAAAAGTTGTATCGCCCCTGCCGGTACGCCCCGATACATTGCTGTTCGAGAATTTTTCATAATATGTTTTGCCGTTCACTCTTGCCAAAACACCTTCCGATTGTGTGATCATCACCTCGGGGCATCCCCATGATTCGACGATAATTGCTGCTTTTTCCAGATCATCGGTACCGGTTAACAAACGGGCTTCCAAAACGTCCAGCTTCAACTTGTTCATCATTGCAGCGATTTCTTTTTTGTCGGCTACGTCACTATACTCGTGGTTTTTAGTTACCGGGTCAACATGGCGGACAAAACTTTGCATATCTACTGAAAGGCTTGGGTAATTCCTTGCCTTCAATGCCTTCATAAGCGGCATATCGAATTCAGTATCTGAAATCCCTGCCAGGTGAACATTTGTTGAATCCAATTCAGGGACGTCTTTAATGTCGATTATTCCGGCAGACTTGATAAGGGTCATTGTCCGCTCATCCATGTTTTCCGACTCATGCACTACCCTGTTGTATGAAGTTTCTTCACTTGGAATAAGATAGCAATCGATGCCCAGATCCTTCATTGGTTGAAGTATATGCTCATCTTTCGGAGACATTTTAACAACCGCGGCAACTTTTTTACCAACCCTGGCTGCAACCATGGCCCCGCATAAAACGGCGCTTCCGGGAGCAACTTTTGCTTCCTGTCC
>JAFGEV010000285.1 GCA_016931385.1 Prolixibacteraceae bacterium | reverse complement strand
CTGCGCAGCGAGCAATCGGATACAAGAACGGGGCTAAAGCAGGTTGAATGGGATGAACGATTTAATATTGTTAAATATAATCCAATTATCGATTGGTCGTTCAACGATGTCAAAGCATTCATTTCAGAAAACAATATTCCTTATAACATATTACACGACAGAGGTTATCCGAGCATTGGCTGTGCTCCTTGCACCCGCGCTGTTGCACCTGGAGAAAATATTCGCTCTGGCCGTTGGTGGTGGGAAAATAATTCGAAAAAAGAATGCGGCCTCCATAAGCGCTGATGATCATTTCCCTTCTAACGATTATGTTTTGAATAAGGCGGTTAACTTGTTAAGTTTTTCCGACTGGTTTTTTATTTCCGTTGCATTCTGATCGATACTAATGGCATGTTGCGTACTGTTTTGCGACATATCTTTCAGATGGCTCACAAGGTTAACAATTCCCTCAACGCTATCATGTTGTACAAGGGTATGCCTGTTCAATTCAGTAACAATTTTTGTGTATTCGCCAACCTGTGAAAATGTTTCATCGAGCATTTCGCCGGCCTCTTCGCTGCTCTGCCTTGTTTTATTTGCCAGAAGTACAATTTCGTGCGCCGCTTCCTTACTGCGGTCGGCCAGTTTCCGCACTTCGCCGGCAACAACCGAAAAACCTCTTCCGGCCTCCCCTGCCCTTGCAGCTTCAACTGCTGCATTCAATGCCAGTATATTCGTTTGAAATGCAATATCGTTTATGATCTTAATTTTTCCCGAAATGGTCTTCATTAAATCTATCGACTGCCGGAATTTATCGGAACTCATTGTAACCTTTTCGGTTGTTTGCTGCGATAATTCTTTAGCCGACTGGGTATTGGTGGTACTCTCGTTAAAATATTCGGAAAGTTCGTTTACCGATTTTTCAGCTTCAACACTTGAGTTTTCCTGACGATCGGCAATAGCAATCATATCGTGAGAACTGTTTGTCAGGTTCAAAGCTGTTTTCGACAACAATGACGCACCTTCGGTTATATTGGCAAGAATATTCTTCAAATGCAGGGCCATCTGGTTAAGCGAACCTGCCAGAATACCTATTTCATCGCTGCGCTTAATCTGAATATTCCGTGTAAGTTTCCCTTCACCAATATCACGGGCAAAATTGATACATTGCACCAAAGGCTTTTCAAGCCTCAGCGTTAACCAATACATAATTAAACCAAGGATAATCAAACCTGCAAGGCAAATCAAAATTGATAAGGTAATGGTCGTGTTCACAGTTGCCATAACTGCTTTTTTAGGCAATTGCAAAACCAGCGACCATGGGGTATCACTGCGGCTCAAAGTAATTGGAGCCATGGCCACAAAATACTGTTCACCATTGATTTCCTGCTCAAACGATTTGTTTAAACCCTCCTGAATGTTATTCAGCATTTTTTCATTGAAGTTATCCCATACATCTTCAATATTCTTTAAAAGATATTGATTGTCGGGATGAGCTACAATCATTCCCTTATATGAAACGACTATTGCTTTTGTTCCCTCATAGGGCACAAGCTGCTCAACAAAAGGAGCAAGACGGTCGAGGGAAAAATCGAAACCGGCCAGGCCCATAAAATTATTCAAGTTATCGAGGATCGGCACACAAACGCTCGACATAAGGTACTCCCGTGGATCGTTACCATATGTATCGAGATAAGGTTCACTGAATTCGACAATTTTGGTTTGTTTAAGGGTATAATAATCCGATTCAGGGTCGTCGCCTTCAATGTTTAACTGTTCAACAATGTATGCCTCCTGTCCTTTAAGGGTAACCAGGGTATAACGCTCCCTTCCATATTCCTTGCCCCATTCCGGATCGACATGATTCAGTTCCATATTTATCCAGGCTGCAAGTATCCCTGGGTTTTCAAGGGCAACATTTTCAAGAATAAGCCGGTAGAAGTCTTTATCAAGTGCCCTTCTGTTTTGCAGGTTCGATTTCACAGCAAGGCTCAAACCCCGGGTAAGGTTCATGTCAACGTTCAAATCGGCTATGGCCATGTTGGCATATTCTTTTGCCAGATTTTCGGACAGGTAACGGGCCCTTTCAACCGAGTCGGCCCTGAAACGCAAAATAATTATCGTAACAATTGATACATACAGAATAAAGGAAGAGATGATCAAAAGAAAAGTAAAACGAAACCTTATCCTGTTAAACAGATTTACCCTTTTCAAACGCATAGTATTTTTTTTTAAAAAACCCATTTCAATTTACAAAAAATGAACTTTAAAAATACATGAAGAAGGGAATTATTTCCAATCTATTACATTTTTGCAGGCTTCGGATTAATATATGTAAGTATATTGATCGTTTTTCGATGAATTAAAAACTATTATTCCAGATTAATTATTGAAAACCGTTTTTTTTCACTATCCAGGTCAGGAAGCAATTCGTTTTTTACCCATTTGTAATCTGGTACATCTTTCAGGATATCCTTGTAAATTTCCCGGGCTTTTTCCTTCTCCCCCATACGTGCATATACCTGTCCCAGCCATGTACGCAAGTGGTAATACATCCAGTTGTAAGGGTCTTCATTCTTATATATCTCGGTTACTTCCTTGTAAAGCTCGATGGCTTTTTCCTTGTTGCCGCCAAATAATCTGGGCCTGAAAAACAAAGTATTGCCCAATTCAAACAATGGCATAGGTTCGTTATTATTATACTTCAACGATTCTTCGACATAATATTGGCTTTCACCCCCCAGATAAAGGGCTTTTAACGGGTTAATCCAAATGCTGAAACCAATATAAGCTGCCCTGAATGCAAGGGCGGTTGCATCGCGGGGGTTTTCTTCCAGCCTCTGTTCAACATGTTCCTTATATATGGCAAGTTGTTCCCGTGCACTTTGTTTTTCGCCGTACCCAAGGTAATATCCTATAATTCCGTACTCAGCATAAAGCAGAACATCATCTTTTTCTTCACTCAGGGGAACTGACCTCAAACTATCAATAATCCCCTTCCATTCATGAATTTCACCTGTTAGAAAAATATCCTGAAACCGTTTTTTCAGAATTTCCAATGTTTCACTCCGCCCATGTAGTGTGATAAGCAACAAAACTGAAACAAATGATAATGATGTAATTTTCCTGAAATATTTTCCTTTTTCCTTCATGATATATATGTTCTTCCTTTCCATTCAACCTTCCCCTTTATGGAGTTTAAAATATTCTGATATGAAATAAATAAAAAAACCACCATTTGGTTTATATGCAGGGCCAAATTTTTAATAACGGGCTGGTAACTGATGGCCGAAACCATCCACTTCATTAAAAAAACCATAAGCAAACCGGCGAATGCCAGGGTTGGTGACACAAAAAACAAAACCAGCGGCAAACGCAACCAGGCTGCCAGGTTATAAAATGTCAGCCACATTCTGTTTCCACCAAAATACTGATGCACGTTACGCGAAAATCCATGAATAGCTTCCCCGAATCCGGAATACATCCGGCACGAAATATCGTTACTACCCAAAAGAACGGCAATGGGCAGGTGTTTATTTTTCATTGCCCGCGCAATCGATATATCTTCAACCATGGCATCTTTTAAACGTTCATGCCAGGTATGTTTCCTGTAACTTTCGGCATTAAACAACATCATTTGCCCGTTGGCTGCCGATAGCGACGAAAACCATTTTAACCGCACCAGACGCAGTGGCAAAAAACTCAGCAAAATCCAGTTCATCAGTGGCACGGTAAGCCATTCTCCCCTGCTTATAATTTCCTGGCGTGGAAACATCGAAAGCAAGTGCAATCGATTTTTTTCGGCATAAGCAACAGCCCTCGAAATAAAGCCCGGGGAAAACCTTACATCGGCATCGAGAAACAACATGTAACGGCCTTTTGCCCTGCAGGCCAACTGATAACAGGCAAAATTTTTGCCCTTCCACCCCTCGGGAAGATCATCGTTGTCGAAAAAAGACAACCGACTGAAATGCTGCTGAGATTCATCCAAAACTTTCCTGGTTCCATCGGTAGAGTGATCGTTGCAAACAATGACTTCAAAATTTGAATAGTCACTTTTTTCCAGATCAACCAGAATGTTTGAAAGATTTTTCTCTTCATTTCGTGCCGGTATAAGCAACGAAACCAATGGTTCATCCTCAAGGTACTGTTTTTTTGGAAGAAAAGGCCTTGTAAGAAAATTGGCCACAACAACCAAAAACCGAAGTGCCAGCATGGCAAACAATATGTAGCCGGCCCAAATCATTCGCGGATATTTGATTGTTTGTTCATCGACTCGATGTAAAATGCTTCGTATTGTTTTAACAAACCCTCTGCCGATAAATCGGGATTTTCAACTTCGCAAAGGTAAAAAAACAGGCTTGGCTTCCGGTGTGAAAAATAATCGACAAAAGCGCAGTAAAAAAGTAACTGGATTTTCATATCCGGGTCAAAAAGGCGTTCCACCCCTTTCTCGAAGCTTATCCGGTGGTTAAACATGCTCGATATTTCGCCCTGCGGAAACATCAGCACCATGTTTTGGGCATCGCGCAGCAGGTTTTTTGTGTACTGCAAACTTTTTAAAACATCGCGTGTGCCGGGTTGTATGGAATAAGCCCCTGCCTTGTTCAGGAACATGCGCTGCGAAAGCTGTTCCTCGAGCATCATTACGTTAAAATCTTTTTTTAGGAATTGATTATTCAGGTACAAAGCCCAGAAACCGTCCCACCAGCTTATGTGGTTGCCAATAACCATGGTACCACAATTGGCAGGTTTCCACTCTCCGTCAAATACTACTTCATAAAAATCCTTTTTTATCATGAAAGAAGTGTACCAGTTAAAGAAACGGGTAAAAAACCAATGGTGACGGGCTTCTATCATTTCAGAAAAATATTTAAAACAACAAAAAAGAACAACTGAAACAGGAAAACCCGGCCGGCAATTTTGTTGTCGGTTTTAATTGAAAACAGCTCAAAACCGGCAATAATTATGGCCGACAAAATAAACCACATGATGAAATTCTGCCAGGGAATGATGTTGTAACTCCAGCTCCACATGCCGGTTTTCATAGCCACGGGCTCCATCATAATATCGAAAATAGTCATACAGGCAGCTCCCAAAATAATAATGTATTTTCGGAGTTGCATGCTCATCCGGAGCAGTTGCACAACACCATACGACAACATCAACCAATTTAACCCGATGATGAGCGGAGTCTCAAACAGCTTTACCGGTAAAGAATTTCCATAAATGTATTCCCCAAATAATACGCCGGTATTCACACCTATAGCTTCAATAAAAAAAGTGAGTAAAAAAACAGATCCGAAAAAAAGCAGATGTTTTGCATTGTAGGGCCTGTGAAACAGGAAAATCAAAAACAGGTTTATCAACAACGACAAAGGTATCATTTTTTCAAAAATTTCCCGTGTAAAAGGGATAAGGAATCCCGTTATTCCAACAACATAAAATATTATCAGAAATTTAGTGGCATCGCGTACCTCAAGATTTTTCAAATACGAAACTATCCGGTTCATTCGCTGAATCTTTTTGGGTTAAAGATACAATCTATTTAATGAGTTGATCAACAATTTTTGCCGAAGCGAGGCAAAGCGGTATTCCGCCTCCGGGATGAACGCTACCCCCGACAAAATAAAGGTTTTTGTATTTACGGCTGAAATTCGGGTGGCGCAAAAAAGCAGCCAGAGCCCCGTTGGAACTGTGCCCATACAAAGAGCCGTTTACCGACGAGGTGCGTTTTTCAATGTCAACCGGGGTCATCACATCTTCTGTCTCGATCAAACCGTTCAAATCGACATTCAATATTTTTTTAATTTTCTCCAGAATAATATTCCGGGCCTTTTCTTTTTGCCTTTCCCAGTCCTGCCCAATGTTTTCAGGGGCATTCACCATTACAAACCAGTTTTCCTTTCCAGCCGAGGCATCGGTATCAACCACTTTTTTACTGATAAAAATATACACCGTTAAATCATCGGCAAAGGTTTTATCGTGAAACAAACCGTTAAACTCTGCCGCATAATCGGCGCTAAACAGGATGTTGTGCACGTCAAGGTCTGACTCAAAGTTTACCCCCCAGTAAAAAATCAGGGCCGATGAAGAACGTTCGCGGCGCGAAAGCTTTTTCAGGCGCAATTCATCGTGCAAAATGTTTCGGTAAAAACCGGTTACATCGGCGTTGTTTATCACCACATCAAATTTGTATTCACTTTTACCGGTAATCAGCTTTTCAATTTTTTTCCCTGAAGTTTCCAGCTTTTTCACCTGTTCCGAAAAATGGAAATCAACGTGTAGTTCGGTTGCCAGCTTTACCAAAGCATTAATAATTCCAACCATGCCGTTTACCGGGAACCATGCACCCGTGTTGTGTTCCAGGTGGGCAATCATGTTCAGGGTGGCCGGGGCGCGATAGGGGTCGCTGCCGTTGTAGGTGGCATACCGGTCGAACAGTTGTGTTAGTGGGGTATTTCCAAATGTTTGTTTATTACGCCTGTGCATGCTTTTGAGGGCATCGAGCCGATGCAACGCACCAAGGCTTTTTCGCCCTGCTTCTCCGGTGTATGTCGATATTTTATGAATGGAATTAAACAGGAAAAAATCGCTGGTATTGTTATAAACAAACGATTGCCGGGCAAGGTATTTTTCTATCACCGTCCGTTCAATACCTGCATTTTCAACTTCGTCAACAAACTTTTCTTTATCGCTCCAGGCCCTTATCTGAAATCCATCTGGAAAAAAATAATTGCATGTAACAGGCAGCGAAACAACCCGAAGGTAATCATTCATGTTTTTACCGGCCAGCATGAAAAGTTCTTCAACCAAAGCCGGAAGTGTGAACAACGAAGGCCCCGTATCGAAACGAAACCCGTTGCTTGCCAAGGTAGAAATTTTACCCCCGGGTGTAGCCGATTGTTCAAATACAGTAACCGAACAACCCCTAAGCGCCAATCGTATTGCAACAGCGAGGCCTCCAATACCCGACCCGATTATTCCAATTGTTCTATTCATAATTTATTAACGTATCAAAATAAACTATTTTATCGTATAATGGTTTATTTTTGGATTAATTTATCAAAATAATCAGAAACTGCTTAACTTGTTCGTAAAAAAATATGAGAAAAAAAGAGGTCATAATTGTCGGAACGGGACTGGGTGGTTTAAGTGCTGCCCTAAGGCTATCATCGCTGGGATTTAAAGTAAAAATGGTTGAAAAATACCACCAGGCCGGGGGACGTTTAAACCTGTTTGTTCAAGACGGATTTAGTTTCGACCTTGGTCCCACTTTCTTTAGTATGAGCTACGAATTTGATGAACTGGTTAAAACTACGGGCATTGAGTACCCCTTTGAATTTGTTGAGCTCGACCCGCTGTTTACCGTGAACATAGACGGAAACCCGCGAAATTTCACGATCTACAAAGACCTCGATAAACTCACACGGGAGTTCATGGACATGGAGCCTAATTTCAGGGAAAAAATGGAAAAGCACCTGAAAAAAACCGGCAACTTATACCACGACACCGAAAAAATCATCATCCACCGGAATTTTTATTCGTTCTTCGATTACGTAATGCAATTAACAAAAGTGCCGCTAAAACACGGTCCCTTGCTTTTCAAAACCATGTGGAAGGAGCTTTGCCAAAGTTTCGAATCGAAAGAAGCCCGCATGATTTTTTCACTTGTTGGCTTTTTCCTTGGCGCCACCCCTTTCGATACACCGGCTGTTTTTTCCCTGCTCAACTATATTGAACTAAAACACAACGGCTACCACAACGTGAAGGGCGGCATGTATAAAATTATTGAAGGCCTTTACAAAGTTCTGCGCGAACGCGGAGTCGATTTTTATTTCAATACCGAAATTGTTGATACAAAAAAAGCCAATGGCAAAATTGAATACCTGATTGACCAGGAAGGCAAAACCTGGAAAGGCGATTATTACATTGTAAATGCCGATGCCGCATGGTTCAGGGGGGCAATTTTAAAAAGGCCACGCTTCAGTGATAAAAAGCTCGACAAGAAAAAATGGACCATGGCGCCCTTAACCATATTTCTGGGCATAAACGGAAAACTCGACAGGCTGCAATACCATAACTATTTCCTTGGAAATAATTTCAATCAGTATGCCAGAGGGGTGTTTAAAAACAAAGTGTCGTTTCAAAAGCCTTATTATTACGTGAATGTCCCTTCGAAAAACAACCTTGATTATGCCCCCGATGGAAAAGAAAGTCTATTTATTTTATGTCCCTCGCCCGATTTACGCTTTAAACCCGACTGGAGCAACCGGGAGCAAATTGCCCAAAACATCATTGACGACTTATCGGAACGTACAGGTTACGACCTAAACAAGATGATAGAAAGCCGTACCGTACTTTCACCCGAACATTGGGGAAAAATGTTTAACTTGTACAAGGGAAGCGGCCTCGGACTGGCGCACGACATGAACCAGATTGGCTGGTTCAGACCCAAAAACAAAGACGAAAAATTTAAAAACGTATACTATACCGGCGCTTCTACCATTCCCGGAACGGGTTTGCCCATGGCCGTGATCAGCTCTAAATTAACCGTTGAAAGATTGATGAAAGATGATCAGGATTTTCAGAAAAAACAATCAGCTGTGCAGTAAAAACACAACCCGTTTTTACAGCACATCCTTTTCGCTGGGCGTTAAAATGCTGAACAAAAAATACCGTAGCCACATTTATAACATTTACGGGTTTGTTCGCTTTGCCGACGAAATTGTCGATACCTTTTTTGGCTATGACCAGAAGACGCTCTTGAAAGAATTTATCGATGACACTTATAAAGCCATTGAACGGGGCATAAGCCTCAACCCCATACTCGACAGTTTTCAATACACGGTAAACGAATGCAAAATTGACCACAAGCTGATCGATGCCTTTTTGAAAAGCATGGAGATGGACCTGCATTTTTCTGAATACAACAAGGAGGAGCTGAACAAATACATTTATGGCTCGGCCGAGGCTGTTGGGTTGATGTGCCTGCGTGTTTTTTATACCAATGATGATCAAAAATACAATGCACTGCAATACCCGGCCCGCAAACTGGGCGAAGCTTTTCAGAAAGTAAACTTTCTGCGCGATGCCAGCGACGACTTTCAAAACAAAGGACGTGTGTATTTTAAAAATATCGATTTCAGCAATTTCTCAGAAAAAGAAAAAAGGGCCATCGAAAATGAAATCCAATTCGATTTCGATGAAGCTTTCAAGGGCATCATTGAACTGAAAAAACAGGTTCGCTTTGGCGTTTACCTTGCATACCGGTATTACCTGAACCTGTTCGAAAAAATCAGGAAAGCAAAACCTGAAGATATTCTTGAAAGAAGGTTCAGGGTACCCAACCGACAAAAAGGGGTACTGCTTGTTAAAGCATCGCTACGTAATGCCGCCGGGATTTTTTAAAGGTATAAGCATTACATGTCAGAATAAGGTTGAGGTTGAGGTTGAGGTTGAGGTTGAGGTTGAGGTTGAGGTTGAGGTT
>JAFGEV010000284.1 GCA_016931385.1 Prolixibacteraceae bacterium | reverse complement strand
TAATCGTTAATCCTTAATCGTTAATCCCTAATCCCTAATCCCAAATCGTTAATCCTTAATCCCTAATCATTTATCGATGTCCTATACTGGATACTGGGTTCTGGAATTTGGTTCCAAAGTATCGGGGTGGAATTAGGGGTTTATTACCTGAACAGGATAGAGTCAATAACATTCTGGCCAATGCTATCATTTAATGCACTGACAATTTTTGAGCGCATCATGAAAAGTTCATGCCTGATTACTGATGATTCGATGTGGACAACCAGTACGCGGTTCTGGACAAAAATCTTTTTGGTTGAATTTGCAATAACCGGCCCAAGAATATTTCCCCAGTTATTTACCAATCGGGTTTCATAAAGCTTCTGGTCGAGATGTTTTTCCCTGGTATATTCTTTAAGAATATCACTGATTTTCTGGGTTTCTTTTCTTCTCATTTGTACTCGATTTTTCCATCGGTTATTCTGAAAATTTTATGTTCGCTGGGAATGCTTCCAACAATCTTTTCGAGGTGTTCGCGGTTTGTGTCAGTAATAAAAATTTGCCCGAACTGATCATCCGATACAAGTTCAATGATTTTTTCCACCCGTTTGCTGTCGAGTTTGTCAAAAATGTCGTCGAGAAGAAGAATGGGCTTTATACCGGCTGCATTTTTTAAATACTCGAACTGGGCAAATTTAAGGGCAGTAAGGTAGGTTTTGTTCTGTCCCTGCGATCCCAGCTTTTTAATTGGGTAATCGCCAATAAGCAACGCGAGGTCGTCTTTGTGGATGCCTGCATTTGTATATTGGCTCATCCGGTCTTTTTGGATATAATCTGAAAGCTGCTTTCTGAAGGTGCCATCGTTAAGGCTCGAGTTGTACTCTAAAACCACTTTTTCTTTGCCCCCCGAAATGAATTCATAGAAATGCTGAAATACAGGGATTATTCCAGATAGAAATTCTTTTCGTTTTTGATGGATTTCTTCTCCATGTTCAATTAGTTGTTCATCGTACACAGATAACATATCGGCATCGAAAGCCCTGTTTTCGGCAAACTTCTTCAGCAGGTCGTTGCGTTGTGCCAGGGTGCGGTTATAACGGATAAGTGTTTCGAGGTATTGATGGTCGAACTGGGATACTACTCCATCGATAAACTTTCGGCGTTCGTCACTTCCACCTGAAATAAGCGAGGAATCGGACGGTGAAATCATTACAAGGGGGAAAAGCCCGATGTGGTCGCTTAATCGTTTATAAAGTTTGTGGTTTCGTTTGAACTGTTTTTTGTTGCCAGCTTTAAACCCGCACGATATTAGCTCGTTATCTTCCATTCGGGAAAATTGCCCCTTGAGCATGAAAAAGTCCGATTGATGCTTAATGTTGAACGAATCGATGGTATTAAAAAAACTTTTACAAAACGAAAGGTAATATATCGAGTCGAGTATGTTGGTTTTTCCAGCCCCGTTGTCGCCAAGGAAACAATTCAGTTTTGGGCAGAAATCAAGGTCTGCCTGTTCGATGTTTTTATAATTAAGTAGTGATAATGATTTTAGGTACATAACCCAATTTTCAGCAAAGGTTAAAAAAATACTCTATTTTAGAAAGCGAATTTCAGTAAAGAAATCAAAACAAAATGGTGTGTGTTTTGTTTGTTATCTATTGGAAGAAGTAGTGCTATGGTAAATTTTTTAACAAGTTTTTTCAGTGAGTTCTGGGTGCTGTTAACCGAAATGGGGCCATATCTTTTATTTGGCTTTTTGTTCGCGGGTTTGCTTCACATATTTATGCAGAAAGAAAGAGTTGGGAAGATGCTTAACGGGAACAATGCCCGTTCGGTTTTTAATGCAACCTTGTTGGGGATACCTTTGCCACTTTGTTCCTGTGGGGTGATCCCTGCTGGTTTATCTTTTCATAAAAACGGGGCATCGAAAGGATCAACGGTTTCGTTTCTGATTTCTACGCCACAAACAGGTGTCGATTCAATACTTGCCACATATTCACTATTGGGTTTACCTTTTGCAATTATTCGCCCCTTGGTTGCCCTTTTTACAGGTATTACAGGCGGATTGGCCGCAACAGCATTCTCAGGAAAGAGAGGGGCGAAAAATTATCAGGCAACTTATCAGCAGATTAAAAAACCTTTTTTTGGCAAATTGAAGGAAGTGTTTGTATATGGCTTTTACGATCTGATACGCGATATTTCGAAATGGTTGATTATTGGCCTGCTATTGGCCGCGCTTCTTGCTGTAATAATTCCCGATGATTTTTTTACCCGTTACATCAATATGCCCTGGTTAAATATTTTTATTGTATTGCTTGCATCGGTGCCATTGTATATTTGTGCTACCGGTTCGATACCTATCGCTGCTGTGTTGTTAATGAAGGGTTTATCGCCAGGCGCCGCATTGGTTTTCTTAATGGCCGGGCCTGCAACAAACATTGCTACTTTAACTGTTCTGTGGAAAGAGTTAGGGAAAAGGTCAACAATGATTTATCTGGCTACCATAATCGGTGGAGCTGTTTTTTTTGGCTTTTTAATCGATATTTTACTCCCGGTCTCATGGTTTAAGGTTTCCGAAGGGCATGTGCATCATCATTTTTTGCCTGGTTGGATAGGAGCTTTATCGGCTGTTATTCTAACGTTACTGGTATTAAATGTTTATGTTCAAAGAATATTTAATGCAAGAAAGAAAAGGAAAATTATAATTTCAAAAAATACCGATATGAGTTTTATAAAATACAAAGTTGAAGGTATGACATGCAAAAACTGTAAAGCGCATGTCGAAAGGGCTGTATCCGAAGTTCAAGGCGTTTCACATGCACTGGCCGATCATGTGAATGGTGAACTTACAGTTACCGGTGAAAACATCAACCACGAGAATATTCGCATTGCCGTGAAAAAAGCCGGATATACCTATGCCGGGATGCTGAAATAAGCCCTTACCTGATAAAAATAAGATTCATTCAGCCTGGTTAATTATTTCTTATTTTACCCGAGAAAAGTATGTAGTCTTCCCTCTTTCTAAGTAGCAGTAAGTTTATTTGTACCTGGATGATAACAAAAATCCTGAACATGAGGTAATGAATATAGCTTTTACAGTTTTCCCGAATCACCCAATGTCTGTTACCTTTATAGCCTTTCATTACTGGTTTGGTAATATTCTCAACAACATCGAGATGAAATCCGTTTTTGTCAAACGAGTCCATGTATTTTTGTTTTGTCCAGTGGAAAAATCCCATTTTATGTTTCCACTTTTTTGACAAATAAAGCCTTACATTTTTTTTATTGACAATGTCGGCGATAACAAATTTGCCCTCAGGTTTAAGAACCCTTTTAATCTGATCTAAAAAGAGCTCCTTTTCGGGGTAGTGAAATGCACTTTCGATACACAATAAAACATCAACCGATTTATCGGGAATTGTTTCGAGCTTTTGTGCATCGTCAACCATGAAATTCAGATTAACATGCCCGTTTTTATTTTGCAGGGCCAGCTCAATATTATCAGGATTCAGGTCAATGCCTGTCATTTGTGCAGGTTTTAAACTTTCATAAATATATATCGATTGTATTCCGTTACCACAACCAACTTCCAGAAGTTTTTTATTGTCAAGTTCTGGTAGGGCCTGCAGGCAATAATCTGTAAGGTTATTCTGACGTTGTTCCAGCCCTTCTCCCTCTCCCTTGTAAAACGGGTAATGCAGCATCAAGTGTTTCCCGTATATCTGTTGGTAAGTATTGTTCATCGATTTGTAATACTTACGCGTTGAATTCCCTGTACTGAACAGGTGTTTGTTATTCATCATATTTTACCCTCCTAAATTGAGGGGCAATAATAATAAATTTTTTTTTATCATTCACCACTTTAAATATTATCAGGCAGATAATTAATTTTTTTAACTTATTATGGTTTTAGAAAATTATTTTATTTATTCCGGGAGTTTGTTGTTAAAACAGAATGTTTGATGAAATTCAAATTCATAAATTGCCAGAATAAAAAATCAAAATGGAAAGGATAAAAAAATTATTCGGCATACGATACCCTATAATAGCAGGTGGTATGGCATGGTGCAGTGGCTGGGAACTGGCTGCCGCGGTTAGCAATGCCGGGGGGCTTGGTTTAATCGGGGCTGGTTCGATGCACCCCGATATTCTTGCCGGACATATACGAAAAGTCAAAGAGGCAACCCAAAAACCCTTTGGCGTTAATGTTCCGTTGATGCATCCCGAACAGGAAGGGATCATGAATGTCATTACAGTAGAAGGGGTGAAAATTGTTTTTACATCTGCCGGAAACCCTAATAAATGGACAACGTTTTTACACGATCGTGGAATTATTATTGCACATGTAGTGTCGAGTGCCAGGTTTGCCGAAAAAGCAGAAAAAGAAGGTGTGGATGCTATTGTTGCAGAAGGTTTTGAAGCAGGGGGGCACGAGGGAAGGGAAGAAACCACTACGATGACCCTGATCCCTTTGGTACGCAAAGCAACATCGCTGCCACTGATTGCTGCAGGTGGAATAGCTACAGGTGAGCAGATCCTGGCAGCATTTGCGCTTGGTGCTGAGGGAGTGCAAATTGGTTCACTGTTTGCAGCTTCGGAAGAATCGTCGGCCCACCCCGCTTTTAAAAAAATGATCACTGAAACAGGTGAGGGAGGAACAAAAGTGGTCTTAAAAAGTTTAGTTCCAGTAAGGTTAATCAAGAATGATTTTTTCCGAAGGGTTGAAGAAGCCGAAACACGGGGAGCTACAGTTGATGAGTTAAGAAATCTACTTGGGAAGGGTAGGGCAAAAAGGGGTATGTTTGAGGGCGATTTGGTTGATGGTGAACTGGAAATTGGACAATCGGCATCACTTATCGATCATATACTCCCGGCTGAAAAAATCATGAATAAACTTGTTGTCGAATATGATAAAGCACTGGAACAAATGAATAATTGCAGGCTCTCTTGAACTTTAATTTAATTTGGTATATCTTACATCGATTCATATAACTTAAAAATACTGCTATGTTAAAACTTTTTTCCGCACTTTATTTTCCTGTTTTGGCAGGACTTTTCTTACTGTCGTGCAATCTTCACGCCGATCCGTTTTCGAGTTATGATGAGCCAATTATTATCGATCATAATTGTACCAGAATTGAGCAAATACCCGTTGAGTTTATTAATAAAGCCCGCGAAGATTTAAAGGTTGTTTACGGGCATACATCGCATGGCAGCCAATTGATTTCCGGAATGGATGGTCTTGATAACTTCATGCAGGGCAAAGGGTATGACTCCGGAACCTTTGGGTTTAATTGGGATGGCAGCGGGGGTGCCTTATTACTGCACGATGCACCGTTTGACAATGCATACGACCTGGGTAACCCGAATTTTTCGGCCTGGGCAAGTGATACAAGGCAATATCTGAACAATCACCCTGAAATTAATGTGGTAATGTGGTCGTGGTGCGGGCAGGTAAGCTGGGCTTCCGATAGCGACATGAATACCTACCTTTCACTGATGAACGACCTGGAAGCCGAATTTGAAAATGTTGTTTTTGTTTACATGACCGGCCATCTGGATGGGGGAGGCATTGAAGGTACCCTTAATAGAAACAACAATAAAATCAGGGATTTCTGTAATGAAAATAACAAAATCCTTTATGATTTTGCCGATATTGAAAGTTACGATCCCGATGGACAAACAAATTATATGGCACTTTATGCAAACGATAATTGCGATTATACCGATTCCGGAGGGGAGGAAAGAAATTGGGCAACCGAGTGGCAGCAATCGCATACGAAAGATGTTGACTGGTATTCGTGCAGCGCCGCTCACAGTCAGGCTTTAAACGGGAACCTCAAAGCTTATGCAGCCTGGTGGCTCTTTGCCCGCCTGGCTGGCTGGAACCCTGATGCAGGCTCGGTATCGGCGAAACAATTTGTGAAAAACGATGATGTTGACTGGCATATCGAAAACGGAAATATTGTATTTGAATGGGGCAAAAGTTCAACTGTTTATGGTTTCAATTTTTATGATTCTTCCGGGAAAATGGTTTATAGTCAGCTAACAAATGAAAGGGGGGGTGAAGGAAAATCCACAATTAATTTGAATGGCCTTAACCATTTTCATCAAAACGAATTGTATATTTTCCGGATCATAACCCCGGGTAACAGAATTTCAGGTAAATTCGCAGCATTTTAAGACTAAACAGGATTGACGTGCAGCGTGGATATTTTTTTTACAACGATAATGTTCTATCATTAATGGAGCTTGACAAAGTTTCACTTGAGGGGACTGTTGTGTATGAAGTGTTAAGGGTAATTGACGGGGTTCCGCTTTTTTTCGACGATCATTTTGCCAGGCTTGAACATTCCTGCAGTTTATCGGGGTTCATACAACCCTATGATAAACAAAGATTATACAGGCTTATTAATGACCTAATTGAGCGAAACTGTATCTTGACGGGCAATATCATGTTGAAAATTGCTTTTCAAGAGGAAAGAAGCCCTGAGGTACTCCTGCATTTTATTCCTCATAAATACCCGTCACAAAACGATTATATGAACGGGGTCAGTGTTGGATTTTTAAAAGCTGAAAGGAACAATCCTGAAGCGAAAATTGAGCAGAATGTACGAAACCTTGCAAATGCAATGCTCTATGACAAATCGTTATATGAAGTATTGTTGGTTGACCATAATGATTGCATTACTGAGGGCAGCCGTTCAAACGTTTTTTTTGTGAAGGACGATGAACTGTACACTGCCCCACAACATAAAGTGCTTACCGGAATAACAATGGCAAAGGTTATTGGAATTGCAAAGAAAGCAAATATACCTGTTAATTATTCAGAAATAAAAATGGCTGATCTAGGTAATTTTCAGGCGATATTTCTTACCGGTACTTCCCCAAAAATATTGCCAGTGGCCCAGGCTGGGAACATTCGTTATGAAATTGGTATCCCGATAGTTAAAAAGATAATGGGGCTTTACGAAAAAATGATGGAAACAGACATTTCAGATCAAAAAGACATAAAAAAAGAGACTGCCTTCTGACAGCCTCTTTCTGGTTTTGTTTGTTCTTATTGATTCAAATTTTCATTGGTTTTCTCTGCAACCTGGTAGTTATTCCTGTCGGCAGCATTGCGCGAAACCAAATCGGCAATAAAACCTGCGAGGAACAACTGTGTCCCAATAATCATCGATGTAAGGGCGATGTAAAAATAGGGATTCTCGGTAACGAGCCTCAAATTTAATCCATGTTTTACGGCATATAATTTCGAAATACCAACCCATAATGCAGCAAAGAAACCGAGGATAAACATCACTGTTCCAAGTATGCCAAACAGGTGCATGGGCCTACGGCCAAAGCGGGAAATAAACATGACCGATAATAAATCGAGAGGTCCGCGAACGAAACGTTCAAGCCCGAATTTTGTTACCCCGTATTTGCGCTCCTGGTGTTGTACAACTTTTTCACCAATATTTTTAAAACCCGCCCATTTTGCAAGAACAGGGATAAAGCGGTGCATATCGCCATACACTTCAATGCTTTTTACTACCCTTTTACGGTAAGCTTTTATACCGCAGTTCATGTCGTGAAGTTTGATGTGGGTCATCCGCCTTACGGTCCAATTGTAAAACTTGCTTGGAAGGTTTTTCGAAAAGAAGGGGTCGTAGCGTTTCTTTTTCCATCCTGAGACCAGGTCGTAGCCCTCCTGGGTGATCATCCTGTACAATTCTGGAATTTCATCGGGGCTGTCCTGCAGGTCGGCATCCATTGTGATAACAACTTTGCCTTTTGCAGCCTGGAAACCTGTATGCAGGGCAGCAGCTTTTCCATAATTCCTCTGGAAGCTTATGCCTTTGAAAGAAGGGTTATCCTCAGAAAGTTTTTTTACAACTTCCCAAGAATTGTCCTTGCTGCCATCGTCGATAAAAACGACTTCGTAGCTGAATCTATTTTCAGCCATTACACGTTCTATCCACACTGCCAGTTCGGGCAACGATTCTTCTTCGTTAAAGAGGGGGATTATTACCGATATATCCATTATGTGTTATTCTTCTTCGTCGATTTCCTTCATGGCTTCCTGAAACCCGTCAACAGATTTCTTTTTCATGAATATTGAAGTGATGAGTGAAATGATAAGTCCATAAAGAACACCATTTATAACCTGTCCAACTGACATAAAAGCGGGTGTCATCAATTTTTGTTGCATTTCAATCTGGCGTTCAATCATATCTTCACTTAGCCCTGATTCAAGGTATTTTTCTTCAAGAGTTGTTATCAATTCATCAATCAATCCCGGATCAATAAATTTATACAATACAAAAGAGAATACGGCAAGAATAATTGATGCAAATAACATGGTTGAAACGCCTAATCCCAGGGCTCTGCCATAAGGGAACAAGGTGTTTTCTTCAATCGAATTTCTGAAAGACAATGCGCAGAGGATAATACCTATAACGTAAATAGCAATTTCCACCCATTGTTTTGCCGCGTGGTCGAAATTGTCAGTAGCATAAAATACGGTTGATGCTATCATTGCAGTTAGTCCCACGATAAAGCCCCAAAACATGGCTTTATTCCAGAATATTTTTTTACTGTTTTCCATAAGTAATTAGATTTTTAGTTTACGTTACACAAATATAATTTATTTATTTTTATCGATTAGTAATCTGATAAGATGAGTACAAGAAAAGGGATTTTATTACAAAATTAAAGAATAGAAAAAATATTTTTTGAGGTTATTTAAAATTTTCTACTTTTGCAGCCGGGTAAGTCCTGTGCGACCAGCTCCTGCTGAAACTCCCCAGGGTCGGAAGGCAGCAAGGATAAGCGGTTGTAGCGGTGCGACGCAGATCGCTTACCCACTTGCCGAATTAGCTCAGTTGGCCAGAGCACGTGATTTGTAATCTCGGGGTCCTCGGTTCGAATCCGAGATTCGGCTCAAAAGCTACCACATTTTGTTTGAATACAGGATGTGGTTTTTTTATGGAATGAAGTATTAGCCAATTGCCGTGCCAATGAAAAGTTGAGCGAGATATCTCACCAGTCATATTTAATGCAAATTCACAAGCAAAAAAAACGCCAGGTCGCTTAAGCATTTATTGTGCTTTGCGGCCTGGCGCCTTTGCGTGAAAACTGTTAACGTTTTCTTTTTTTATCTCTTATTTAGAAAATACTGAATACAACGGTTACACCGGCCATTACAACCGAAACCATAGTCATAAGCTTGATCAGGATGTTAAGTGAAGGGCCTGAAGTATCTTTAAAAGGATCTCCAACAGTGTCGCCAACAACAGCTGCTTTATGTGCATCGCTTCCTTTCCCGCCAAGGTTTCCTTTTTCAATATATTTCTTGGCATTGTCCCATGCACCACCTGAATTATTCAGCATTACAGCAAGGGTAAAACCGGTTGTTAAACCACCTACCAAAAGGCCAATAACACCTGCAACGCCAAGCAGTATGCCAACAGCAACAGGAACAATAATGGCTAATAATGAAGGTATAAGCATTTCGCGTTGAGCACCTTTGGTCGAAATGGCTACACATTTTGCATATTCAGGCTTAGCTTTCCCCTCGAGAATTCCGGGAATTTCTTTGAACTGACGACGTACTTCATCAACCATTGCACCTGCGGCACGCCCTACTGCTTTCATGGTCATGGCACAGAAAACGAAAGCCATCATTGCGCCCAGGAATATCCCTGCCAAAAGCATGGGGTTGAATAAAGATAAGTCGTAAAATGATGAAAAATCATGTAACGAAGCCTGTGTAATAACTACTTCTTTTACCCCTTCGCCAGCAGAAGCACTGCCTTCGAGTACAAATTGTACACCGTTGCGTATCATTTCAATACCTTCATCAAGCTGATTTTTTATCCATATTTTAACTTCTTCCATATAGGCAGCAAGTAGAGCCATAGCAGTAAGTGCGGCTGAACCAATGGCAAAACCTTTGCCAGTTGCTGCTGTGGTATTTCCAAGTGCGTCAAGCGCATCGGTACGTTCGCGTACTTCCTTGGGCAGCTCACTCATTTCGGCATTTCCACCGGCATTGTCGGCGATTGGGCCGAAAGCGTCAGTTGCTAAAGTGATGCCAAGTGTTGAAAGCATACCAACTGCGGCAAAACCAATTCCATAGACTCCTTCGGCAAAGTTTGAAAAACCTCCGGCAAAACCGAAAGCAGCAATTATGCCTCCTACAATGGTTACAACCGGAATCCATGTCGACATCATGCCGGTTGCAATACCATCGATAATGGTAGTTGCTGGGCCTTGTTGTGTTTGTTTGGCTATACCTTTTGTGGGTTTGTATTCATCCGATGTGAAGTATTCAGTACCCTGCCCAATAATTACTCCGGCCAGCAATCCGGCTATAACCGATCCGAAGATTCCCCAGGTTATTATGTTAAGATAGGCCATTATGGCAACTACTACTAAAATCAGGAATGAGCTTCCGCCAGTGCCTAAAAGGAGGGCATTCAAGAGGTTTTTCTGTGTAGCTGATTCTTTGGTGCGAACCATGAATATCCCGATTATTGAAAGGATAATACCCACAGCAGCAACAATCATTGGTGCGATAACCTTCACATTTGCTGCTTCGGCATTGACAGAAAGCGCAGCGCCAAGTGCAGCAGTTGCCAGAATTGAACCGCAATACGATTCATACAGGTCGGCGCCCATACCGGCAACATCGCCAACATTGTCACCTACGTTATCGGCAATGGTGGCCGGGTTGCGCGGGTCGTCTTCAGGAATACCTGCTTCAACTTTTCCAACCAGGTCGGCACCAACATCGGCAGCCTTGGTATAAATACCACCGCCAACACGGGCAAACAGTGCCTGGGTTGAAGCGCCCATACCAAAAGTCAGCATAATAACGGTTACCTCAATCAGCTTGTGCGTTTCGTCGGTACCTGCTTTGACAAGGTCAAGTCCGAGGAAGGATAAGCCATCGCGCATGTGTTCAGCGGTATAAACCAATTTGGTTAAAATAAGGTACCATCCTGAAATGTCGAGGAGTCCAAAACCAACCACAACCATTCCCATTACAGCACCGCTACGGAAAGCAACTTTCAAACCTTTGTTTAACGATTGACTTGCCCCCTGAGCTGTACGTGCCGATGCATTGGTGGCAGTTCTCATGCCCAGGTAACCACAAAGCGCCGAGAAAAAACCGCCCGTAAGAAAGGCAACCGGAACAAATGGATTCTGAACACCCATATAGGCCAGAATGGTTAAGATTACAACCAAAACAGCGAAAACAATAATTACAACTTTGTACTGTCTTCTTAGATAAGCCATAGCGCCTTCGCGAACATGCTGTGCTATTTCCTTCATCTTATCAGTACCTTCTGAATTCTTCATCATCGATTTGTAAAAAATCCAGGCAAAAACCAGCGCTAACACTGCAGCAACCGGAATTAAAAAGAAATAATTCATAAGCTTGTTATTTGTTTATTTAGTTTCACTAAAAATGAGTTATAAAAAAAGGAACTCCGAAGCAAGTGCATTTTTCACTGATTAGAAACTCCATATGTTAAAATGCTGTTCGATTTTCCCTGTTCATTTAAAAAAAATTAGCGAAACTAAAGTATAAAAAAAGACGTTAAAAGAAATATTTCAGAAAAAAAGTTCGCAAGATTTTAAAAAATTAACTTTAAAGAAATAATGCAATTATCTGAAAAATATGAAGGTTGAATTTTTAAAGCCTTAACCAGAAATCCTTAAAAAATTTATACAGCTTCCTCAATAATTTTATTCAGAAATGATAATCGGATTGATAATAATTTCGACATTCCCTTTGAGCATGGCCCAAACGGGGCAATACGTTTCTTCGGCAAGTTTTAATACCCGGTCTAATTCGCTTAGGTTGGTATTGATTGAGGTCAGCAAAATTTCAATATTAATTGATTTAAAACCCGTAGGATGTTCATCTCTACGTAAGCCATTCGCTTTAATTTCGAGATGGCTTATCTGCTTGTTCATCCTTCGTAAAAAGGTTAATAATGCACTACCTAAACACGAACTAATGCTCAGAAGTAAAAGTTCAAGTGAAGTATAGCCTTGCCCGTCGCCAAGGGGCGGGATGTAGTCAATCATTATGGGCTCATTACCATCTACAATTCCCTTAAAAAGCAGCTTTTCGTTTTTCAGAACTATTTTTGCTGCCAACTCTTTGTTTTTGTCTGTTGTTTTCATTATTGCTATTTTTTTATCTCAAAATTAAAATGTCATTTTTTTTTGAGTAAATATGAATTGTTGAATGACACTAAATCCTTGTTGAATACCTTTTACTTAAGAGGGAGTAACATAAAAACCAGGCTCATATCCATAAAGGCATGAATAATGGCCATGTAAGGAAGAACACGTGGTCTGATTTTAATACACAATCCGGTGAAGAAAGCGAAAAGCAAAAACATTCCCATTCGCCAGATAATAAATCGCCAGTTAAAAATCAGCGGAACAGCGATATGCTGCAGCGACAAAAAAAACGATGCCAATATCCAGGGCTGCCATTTGCTATTTAACTTTTTTTCGAGTCTTGGCATCAGATAACCAAAATAGAATTGTAATTCAACCAGTCCCTGGGTAAGTGCCCAAATTATGCCACTATATATTACCCAATAGGGTAGTGGCCTGAAAAATAATTGTGTGGTGATTTCCTGCGATCCAAATAATAGCTTAGCAAGAAAAATGTTTGGGAACATGGCTAGCGGGGCTGCAATAAGCATCATTGCCAGGGTTAGTAAAAGATCTTTAATCCATGAATCACGTTTCGGTATCAAGTTGTCGAAATAGCCTTTCCCTTCAATTCGAAATAGCTTTATAAGCAAAAGAAATGTGAATACATTGGTGAATAATCCTGAAATAATCCACCATCCTTCAGCCTGATGCCATGCTTTTTCAATATTCAAACAAAAGAATACCAATGCAATGAGTGACTGAAAAACTGCAAATAAAATCAGGCGATACGGTAATAATAAACAGGATAAACGTGCTTTCATAAATATTGGATTTAAAATGTTTGTGTAATACAAAATCGAGTCAAAAATATGAGCCTGCAAAAATATCGGGGAATATTTTTTGGTGAGTGACAGATTTTAGGTGTTGAAGCAGGGATTTCAATTACTTTATCCATTATTGGTTTTTTAATGCCAGAAAAATTAAAAAAAAGAATTCACATGAAGCTCATAGCATCTTATGAAAGAAAGGCATCAAGCAACTCTTTGTCTGGTTGCGAGAGTTCCCCGTTTTTCGATTTCAGTTCAAGAACAGGTGTGTCGGAGTTGATATTTAGTTCCCTGCGCATATTTCTGAACATACTTCCGGTTAATACCTTGTAGGTAGTGAAAAGTACCACTTTTTTTGAATTTAATACAGGAAGCTTATTTGTAAAATCTTTCCATGGTTTTTCAGGATGTTGAAGGAAGAAAAACAAACCGCTGGTCCAGCAGCCCAGTAACAGGCACACAGCCTTTTCAATGGAATTAGAATCGGGATTGCTTAGCGGACTGACTGTTACAGCATATTCTTTTTCCCGCATATAATTTCCGATTTCTTCGGCATACTTTTTCGTGGTTCCGGTATTGCTGTGGTATGCAATTACTGCATTTTTTTTCATGGTTTTCAGTTTTATTTTTAATTCGAAACTTTTTTAAGTGCTAACCGCTATTATATTTTTGACTTCATTATTCACTGCTTGTCGTGTACCTTTTTTGTACGCGTGGCAGCAGGGCGAGTGTAAGGTTTACTAAACCAATTGCCGTTATTATGGGTTGAAGTACAAAATAATTGCTTATAAGTTGCTGCACTATGATCCAGGTAATGGTAACAATCCCTGAATACAGGGTAAAAGTCCAGCTCCAGTGTTTATCCTTAAGTATGTTAAGAAACTGGAACGTTTGTACCTTTTTTTGCCATATCAATCCCCAAAGCGCAACAATGGGTAAAGCTCCGTTGAGCAGGAACAGGCAAAGGCCGGGAAACCTGAAGTTGGGGAAAGGTGTATTTTCGAGCCACGATAAATTCATGCCCAGTAACGAGCCATCGGGTTTGGCCATAAGCAGGCTGCCGCCAATTATTCCGTTTAGCCCCAGAAAGGCAAGCCAAAACCAGAGCAGGTATAGTTCAAATGGTTTTTTCATGGTTATTATCAATTAAAGGTGATCGGCAATTTTAGTCGAAAAGATATTGTCTTTGCTTACAAAACGATCAAAAATAAAAAGCCCGGTCAGGAAAACAGCCAGTGTAATAAATCCGGCCAGTCCGGCAATCCCAGATGTTAAATCGTTTCCGCCATCGATGGCCATAATGGAGATGCCTGCAGTGGCATTCATGGTGCCGTGCATTATGGCTGCTGCAATCACCGATTTCGATTTAATGGTAATGTACAGCAGAAAAGGGGTTAGCAGGGTGCACAAGGCAATCATCATGAATACGCCAATTTCTGGATGTTGAGGGTAATTGTGCCCCATCAGGATTAGGGGTGCATGCCAGATTCCCCAAATTAAACCAATTGTAAGCGATGCTTTGCCAAAGCTCATGTGTTGAAACGACTTAAGCAAAAACCCCCGCCAACCAAGTTCTTCGCCAAATGCTGCCAGGCCATTAACAGTAATGCCTGCAAACAGTCCCATAAAAAGCATTATCCACGGCAAGGGTATGGGCGTGGAAAGCATTGACTGTTTTGCCTGTTCAAGCTCTTCGGGAGTCATAAGGTCCTTAAAACGATCAAGGAAGCCGGTCATTTCGGGATTGAATGAAACATTTGGGAAAAGTATATTTAACCCGAGGGTTGAAAAAATAATAACCGGCATGAGAAACCAGGCCACAAAAAACCAACGGTTTATTTTGAATGAAACCATCAGGTCTTTACTGGCATTTTCTTTGTGGATCAGCCTTTTGACCAACAAGGCACATATAGTTGGAATAAACATATAAAAGGCGCCAAAAAGGGTGTATACACCGGTTCCCGGCCCTGTTCCGCCTGCAAGTTTGTAAATGCCTGCCAACAAAAAGCTAATTGTAAAAGTAAGTATTAGAAAAAGCGTTGTTTTGTTAAGTGTTTTCATAACTATTATTTTCAAATCTGAGAAAATTTCACAAATGAAAGCAATAGAAACAGAATATTTTTCATTTAATGGTATTTTTTCTGTTGAATACCTATAAACGGTGATTGAAAATTATTATTGACGAAGGTTGAATAATTAATATTAACAATCGTATTCAAATTGTTATCATTTTACAGCCATATTCAACTAAACCTTAAATTAATTCCGTTTTTTTAAATTTGTGCCTAAAATTGTTGTTATGAAGAAACGCGTACTGTTTGTTTGTATGGGGAATATTTGCCGGTCTCCAAGTGCCGAGGCTGTTTTCAGAAAGCTGGTTGACGATTCAGGATTAAAACATGCTATTGAATGCGATTCTGCAGGCACCATCGGGTATCATAGTGGCGAACCGGCCGACAGCCGTATGAGAAAACATGCATCGAAACGAGGGTATAAACTCGACAGCATTTCACGGAAATTCAATCCTTTTACCGATTTCGACACTTTTGATTACATAATTGGAATGGACAATGACAACATATCTGATTTGGAACGTATGGCCAGGGGAAACCACGATTTGGAGAAAATTTACAGGATGACCGATTTTTCACCTGATCATATCGGTAGACCGGTCCCTGACCCATACTACGGGGGAGACGATGGTTTTGAGTTGGTACTTGACCTGCTCGAAGACACATGTGAGGGATTGCTCAACGCTATACGAAAAGAAACAGATTGATGCGAAATATTATAAGAACTACAGCTTTTCTGGCCATCATTGCCTGCCTGTTGTGGTCTACAGCTTTTGCCGGTGTCAAGATCGGTTTAAAATACATGAGCCCTCTCCAGTTTGCCGGAATACGGTTTTTTATTTCGGGAATATTGCTCATGTTCGTTTTCGGAAAGTATAAAGTATACTTTAAAATTATCATTGAACATTGGCGTTTTGTTTTGTGGATTGCTTTCTTGCAAACTGTGCTGATGTACAGCCTTTTTTACACTGGTATCAACATGGTGCCGGGAGCGCTTGGTGCAATGGTGATTGGTTCAGGGCCGCTTTTTGCTGCAATCGTCGCCCATTTTGCTTTTAATGACGATAAAATGAACATCAAAACAACCGCAAGCATTCTGTTGGGAATTGCAGGTATCGTTATCATAAATATTGGCAGGCAAACAAAAGGAATTGCAGGAGTTAAAGAATTACTAGGGGTTTTTATTCTTATCGGGAACAACCTCGTAAGCGGATGGTATAATGTTGTTGTGATGAAGAGCAAACGGGATATTCCTTCACTGGTTTTAAGTTCATCATCGCTTGGTATCGGGGGCGTTATTCTTATACTGATATCAATCCCTGTTGAGGGGATACATCTTCAACGCTTTCCTGCTGAATTTTATGTTTCTCTTGGTTGGCTGAGCTTTCTTTCAGCAGCAGCTTTTGCTATATGGTTCGCATTGTTGAAACGGCCTGGAGTAAAAATTTCACACCTTAATACATGGAAGTTTATCATTCCTGTTTTTGGTGCAGTTTTGAGTTGGGTATTACTAAAAGGCGAGTCACCCGATTTTTATTCATTGCTGGGAATGTTTGTTGTGGCTATAGCTATGCTGGTTATGAACCACGAGGCATTGTTTGGAAATAAAATGTTTAAAAAGCAGGCATGAGGGTGGTTAGTTTTTTGAATACTTCGTCTGAAGCTCAGATATCCTTACCTCCTGTTCTCTTATGATGCTTGTTTGGTTCATTAATTGCGTAACATCGTTTACAATAACCATAATGTATTGGTCGCGGTTATGCCTGAATGTCCTTATTGAATAACGAAGGTGTTTCATTGCCTTTTTCCCGTTATTCATGAAAAATTCCCTGGAAACCTGTTTGTTGTAAACAGCTTTGTTGTTGGTGTATGAAAAAAGTGCATCCTTTCTGATTTCACAATGTTTGCAATGTTTTGTTTCCCCGCATCTCGATTTTTCTTCAACCGTATATGCACAACCCAATGCTTCCCCACATCTCAAATAAAGCATGTTTTCACCTTCAAAATTTGAGAAAATGTTTTTTAAAGGTTCGTTGAATGCCCTAAGTTCCATCTTATTATTTAGAATAAGAATGCAACTGCCAATATCATTTATAAGAGCGTTTAAAAAATCAGGATTCTTTTTGAGCAATGAAAAAGTAACATTGCTTGAAGCTACCTCTCGTTTCATCTTTTCATCGGTTTTTTATACAATGTAATACCTTTTTGAAATTTATTCAATCCTGATTTTTTTAAAATCGATAAAATTTTTAGATAAAGAATATAGTCATGATCATAACATCCATTAATCCAGAATTATAGCATTTATTTTAACCAGATGGTTAAAATAAATGGATATTTAATTTGAAATATAAATTTTGTTTTTTAGTTTTGACCATATGGTTTAACCATTCAGTTAAATAATTTAGTCAATATAAGTCATGAGTGCATTAAAAGTTGATACCCAGGAGAAAATTATTAAAGTAGCCCATGAAGTTTTTTTGGAAAAGGGATTGCAGGGGGCCCGAATGCAGGAAATTGCCGACAGGGCAGGAATCAACAAAGCATTGCTTCACTATTATTTCAGGTCGAAAGAATGTTTGTTCGATGCAGTTTTCGAAAATGTGGTAAAGGATATCATCCCTGAATTTTCAATGCAGCTGAACCCAAAAAGCAATCTGGAAAGTATAATAAAATCATTTGTTGTATTTTACAATGAATTCTTTAGAACAAACCCTCAATTTCCACAGTTCTTTTTTCATGAGATATGGCAAAATCCTGATAAACTGGCTGCATTAATTAAAGAACAAAAAAACATAAAGCCTGCTGATATTGTCGAGAATATCAACGAGCGTTTACCTCAGTTTTATAAATCGGACTACCTGGCCCAGCACATGATTTCAAATGTTATGGGCATGTGCTTGTTCCCACATATTGCAAGGCCTTTGTTCCAACGAATTTTTTTTGATAACGATGAAAAGAAGTATGATCTGTTTTTATCTGAACGGACAGACTTTTTGCTGACCATACTGGAAGGGATTGAAGGACAAAGCAATGATAATGAGAATAGCGAACCTGATGAAGATTTTTAGTTTATCAATACAATTTAAAAAAGAATGAAAGCGAGAAATTTTAATGTCGTGTTATTATTGTTCGGGCTGATTGCTATACCCGCAACCTTGTCGGGGCAGCAAAAACTTGATCTTACAACATGTAGGCAATGGGCACGCGAAAATTATCCAAAACTTGAACAAGCTGAACTGCTGAAAAAAATATCAGCGCTGAAAATTAAAAATAATCGGAGCGGTTACCTGCCACAAGTCGATTTGAAAGGGCAGGCAACGTATCAATCTGATGTAGTTTCGTTTGATATTCCAATTCCGGGAATTGATCTGGAATTTCCAACTAACGACCAGTATAAAGTTTATCTCGATGTGAAGCAAACAATATGGGACGGGGGAATGATGCATTCGAAAAACGAGACTGAGAATGCAGCCCTCGAAGCAGGTATTCAAAAGGTCGAAGTTGAAGCTTATCAGCTTAATGTATTGGTCGAGGCCTATTTTTTCAACCTTTTACTACTGGAACAAAATTTGAAAGTTCTGGAGACACAACAAGAGGTGTTGAAAAAGCAGCACGAACGTTTACTGAGTACCTTAGAATTTGGTGTTGCCCGCCAAAAAGATTGTGACAAGTTGAGAGCTGAGATAATTCAGACTGATCAGAAGATACTTGAAATCGAATCGAAAAAAACAGGCTTGCTCGAAATATTATCTGTAATTACAGGAAAACAAATTGAAAAGGATGCTCAACTAAAGATACCTCTTGTAACTTTCAGGGAAGAGAACCTGATAAACAGGCCTGAATTCAAATATTTTAAATTGCAGCAGCAACAACTTCTTGCCGGTGTCAGGTTGCTGACATCTTCCCGTAATCCTGTGTTTTTTGCTTTTGGCCAGGCTGGTTATGGAAAGCCGGGAATGAACATGCTGAGCAATGAGTTTGATACCTTTTATATTGTAGGTGTTGGCTTGAGTTGGCGAATTACTGATTGGAAACTTGCTCAACGTAAAAAACAGATAAATGCATATCAACGTGAAATAATTGAAACAGTACAATCCGATTTCGAACAGAAACAACAGATGCAGCTGGTTGAAACCAAAGAAAAGATTTCAAACATAAAAGAGCTGATAAAAAACGATGAAATGTTAATCGACCTGCGAAAATCAATTACCAAAAGAGCATCATCAGAGCTGGAAAACGGGACAATAACTTCAACCGATTACCTGACCGACCTGTCTGCCGAGACTCTTGCGCTGATCTCGTATGAGACGCATAAAATTCAGTTGGTACAAGCCATTGAAAATTACAATACAATTATTGGGGAAAAATAAAATACTTTTAATAATGAAAACAAGAATATCTATTGCATTGCTAATAATTGTTTTAGCAGCCTGTGATCATCGCGAAAACTTATCCGATGCATATG
>JAFGEV010000030.1 GCA_016931385.1 Prolixibacteraceae bacterium | reverse complement strand
GTTTCAATCCTTATTTCGTGTGGATGGTGTGATAAAGTCGTTAACCATTATAACCTGCTAATAATATGTTGTTTGTAAGTTTTTGTCTCTCATCCTTTTTATTTAAAATCAGCATGTCAAAGAACCTGAAATCCTCATTTATTTGAGAATTTCCGAATGTATAATGTGTTAATTGTAAAATCATTAAAGTTATTTTTTTCATTTTTAAAAATAAATTGCCAGCCGGAAAGCCCTTAACCTGTGCAAATATTCCGATAGGTGCAAGTTAAGCAACGGCTTTTAAATTTCGTAGCTTTTGGGTAATAATTTTCATTGATTATGTGCATTATATCATTAGCGCACCTTTTAACTTCAGAAACATGTTCTTCGTTTATTTCAACAGTAATCAGCTTGTTTTGGCTCCGGGTATAAACCAGATATCCGTTTTTAACTTCTTTGCCAAAGTTATCGTTTATCAACCATGCATAACAATACAACTGGGTCTTGTATGTTGAATACACTTTTTCGTTATACACGGCAAATTTGTAATCAAGGGGAGCCATCGTGCCATCGTTCAAAAGTAATACTTCGTCAACTTTTCCTCTTATCAATTCATTTGCCAGGTATTGTTCGCTCAGTTTCTCAACAACGCCAAGGCGTTTTCGAAGGTAGTCTTTGTTTTGTCCTGTTTTCAGTTCATGAAGATTTCTTCCCCGTTCAACCTTGTAATGTCTTTCTTCGTATTGAGGGATGCACAAAACGTATTCAAACCAGGTAAACCTTGGGCAATAAAGATATTCGATGATATGCGAAGGGGTTAACGAGGCCATGGTTTAGAGGAAAAGGGCTTTTACTTCGTCGGTTACCAGTTTTTTATCAAAGGCTTGCCCCATAAGTACAGTTTGGTTTAGTTCTGTTTTGTTCATGGGGAAGATGTAAACTGAATCCTTTTCTTCATTTATAAGGTTCTCGATTTGTAATTGAAGGGTATCTTTCTGATTATCGTCAATTGTTCCGAGGAAAACCGACTTCTGAACACGATATAAACCGGATTGGAGGCAGGCCTTTGCAACCTTGTTCCGTGATTTGTTTTTTTCGATATCGTATAAAATCCACACAATCATAGTTACTATTTTATAAGTTTTTGGGCAAGGCCATGGGCATTGGCAAGCAGTACATTTCCTCTTGAATGGTTTTTCCCATTATGCCTGATTTTTTCTTCATCGAAGAATTTAAAGAAATGTTCAACCAACAGGGCTTTTCCTTCAGAATTAAGGGAATATCCGTTTTTAATTTTATCTGTATGTGAATCGTTTACTTTTTTGGCCGAGAATAGTTTAAAAACAACCTCGTCGGCCCATACACGATAAGGTTCAATGAAATCGAAAACCATGCTTTTTTTGTTGTAATCATCGCGGTGAAGGAATCCCACATACGGGTCGATACCGGCAATTACCAGGGCTCTTTCCACCCTGCTGTATAGTATGCCATACGCGTAATTCAAGAAAGCATTAAATTGATCGGCTGCCGGCCTGAAACTACGTCCGTTAAATTGATATTTTTTTGAAAGTAATTCGCTTAAAATATTGAAATAAATGCGGCCGGCAGTACCTTCAAGCCCTCGTATTGTATCGGCAATTTCATCAACGGTTGTTGCTTTTAATTCTTCAAGTTTGGTTTTTAGTTTATCGAGTTGATTTATGCAATTATCAATTGTCTCAGCCTGTTGCTCCCTGTGTTTTTTTAACCGTTTAATAAAGGCTGCCTGGTTTCCGATTTTTTCTCCTACCCATTGAAGTGTTATGAAAACGCCTTGCATTCCCAGACTGGCTTCAAGTTGTTTTTTCCTGATTTTAGTGGTGCTTCCCAATTTGCTGTGCCAGAACCTGCCAACTGGGAAACCATCATTTTCCAAAACAACGATGTCGATGTTATTTTTCATCGAAAGAATAATTGCATCGCTACTTATAGCTGATCCTTTCGATAATAATATTGAACTTATCTTGTGGCTGGCGATTAGCTGTTTTTTCGAAGGTCCGTCTGAAACAGGAATTTTAACTTCAAACATATCGTCCTTAACATGGATATATGTTCCGTAGGTGTTAATTATTAATTGCATAGGATAATCTTTTTTATTTTTTTGAGACTGTTCCAAATCCCCTTGAAACTGCTTTTCCAATTCCAGCAAGTTCGGGTAGTGTTGCATTTGTTACAAATTCACCTGAGAAGGCAAGCATTGTCTGGTTTTTGAATTTTGTAACCTTTTCCTGTACCTGCACATTTGCCATAATCCTCACATCAGTAAAAAAGTCCAATCCTTTGTAAAAACTTAAAATATTGTTTTGTAGTGTTTTGTTGAGGAATGAACTTCTTTCATTTTCATTAAGTTCTTTATAGATAGTATAGTTCTTTTGGTTCAACGCCATCCATAGTGTCAGAAATGTATACCTTGCTAATTCTCCCGTTGGCGAAAGGTTTATGGTTGTTTGACAAATGTTTTTATCAAGGACAGGGAAAACAGTGTTATCAATATTGACTTCTTTTATCTTCAGGAAAAGGTTTATCAATAAATCGGCCCCCTTATTAAAGCCAACAAGGTGTGGAGTACCTTCAATTACTTTATATTGAACAAGTGGATAACGATAACGAGACTCCCCGTTTTCATAGTGGTTGTGCAGAAGGGGTGAATGTTCTTTAAACAACTGGCCAAAATATCCCCTTAATTTATGGCCGTCCCGTGTCTTTAATTTAATTTCCGGAAATTTTACAATGGTTTGAACAGTATTCATTTGACGGATGTTAAAATAGAAAATTTGAAAATTGCAAGTTATTAATAAACTGATAAAAAATTACAGAAAATCATAAGAAAGCCGATAATATTTTCTATCCAATCTTAAGCTTCTTCGAACATGTTTGGCCTTTTGGGGTTAATAATAAAACAATAAAGTTTTATCCATTTCTTTTACAAAACATCATATTAGCTGAATATCATGAAGATGAAAAATCCAGTTTTCAAGCATTTATCCCTTATAGCAACAATCGTTTTCTTTACTGCCGTTTTGTTTACGGCCTGTAACGGAAAAAAAACCAAAACTTCGGTCGAATCTGATTTTAAGCCAAACCCTGTTATCAGGGAGAAACAGGAGGTAAGAACCCTTTCGCTTGGCGAAAACGCCCCGGTTTTTAACCTTCCCGATATGAATGGCAATTATGTGAACATTGAGGATTTTGATAGTGCAGAATTGCTTGTAGTTGTTTTCACCTGCAACCATTGTCCAACGGCACAAGCCTACGAAGATCGATTAATCGATTTTACTTCGGATTACAAGGACAAAGGGGTGGCTGTTGTGGCCATAATGCCTACAAGTGCAGCAGGTTTATTGTTGGAAGAGTGTGGTTATTCCGATCTTGACGATTCATTCGAAACAATGGCTTTACGTGCGAAAGATAAAGGATTTAACTTCCCATACCTGTATGATGGCGATGACCAGGCCGTTTCGATCAAATACGGGCCAACAACCACACCCCACGCTTTTGTTTTCGACAAAGAAAGAAAATTGCAGTATGTTGGACGTCTCGACAGCATTGAAAAACCCGGAACCGCCAATGCCGATGACCTGCGCCGTGCCGTTGATGAATTGCTCGCCGGTGAACCGGTATCGGTCCCGGTTACCAAAACCTTTGGCTGTTCGGTAAAATGGTCGTGGAAATCGGAATGGACCCAAAAAGTAAACAAGCAATGGCAGGAGAAACCTGTGACCCTTGAAATGATTGATGATGCCGGCATTCGCGGTTTATTGTCGAACCCTTCAGAAAATCTGTTGCTGGTAAATGTTTGGGCTACATGGTGTGCCCCATGCCTGGTGGAATTGCCCGATATGGTCAATCTGCAACGGATGTACGGTAACCGCAAGTTTGAGTTTGTAACCATCTCTTCCGACGATCCGTCAAAAAAGGATGAAGCCCTTGAGGCATTGAAAAAAGTGCATGCTCCAATACAAAACTACATCTATTCAGGTACCGATCGTTACAAACTGATTGAACTGATTGACGAGGAATGGAATGGTGGGTTGCCATATACCCTGTTGATTGAACCCGGAGGCAATGTTGTTTACAAAATGCACGGGGCAGTCGACCTGCTTGAATTAAAAAAGGTAATTGTTGAACATCCGCTGCTTGGCCGTTATTTTTAAACCATGAAGCATACAATTTTCATAATCATACCGATATTCATGATGGTTTTTTCGTCGTGTAAAATCCCTGAAAAAGAGCCTTTGCAAATACTTGTGTTTTCGAAAACGGCGGGTTATCGCCACGAGTCGATCCCGGCTGGGTTGAAAGCGCTCAATGAAATTGCAGGTAATCAGGGCTGGAAAATTACAGCAACTGAAGATTCAGCCCTTTTTTCACCTTCAGTGCTCGATTCAGTCGACCTGGTTGTTTTCCTTTCAACTTCGGGCGATGTGCTTGGTGAGGTTCAGGAGAATGCCTTACAGCAGTTTGTTGAATCGGGCGGCGGTTTGCTTACCATCCATTCAGGTACCGATACAGAATATGGGTGGGACTGGTATCAGAAAGCGATCGGCGCGCATTTTACAGGACACCCTCCCGTTCAAAAGGCAACGATAGTGGTTGAAGACAGAGAGCATCCGGCAACAAAACATTTTCCAGCAAGCACATGGGAAACCGAAGATGAATGGTACAGTTTCAACCACAATCCCCGAGAAGATGTACATGTGCTGATTTCAATTGATGAATCGACCTACGATGTTGACGACAACCGTTGGTTTGACGGGGTTGTGCAGCGCATGGGCGACCACCCTTTGGTTTGGTACAAAAAGGTTGGCAAAGGAATCGTATTTCAAAGCGCACTGGGCCATACCGATGAAATGTATGCTGACACCTTGTACCGGAAACATCTGATCGGGATGATTGAATTCACGGCAGGTGTTTATTAAATATCTGCCGTGGTAGGGTAATCATTAATTATTCGACGAAATTGATCTGTCGAAAATGTATTCGAAAAATTCACGCTAATTGTTAAAGCATATTCGAAGAATTCACGTGAATTATTAAGGTGTATTCGAAAAATTCACGCTAAATTTTCGAATTAAAATCAAATAGTATTGAAAATCAGTGAAAAAAGAATTATCTTTGGAAACAAAAATTTTTAAATTTGAAATTTAACCGAACAATAGCAAATTCAATTAAAAAATCGTTGTTTAACGACCGAAAAATTGCCATTCTTTATGGTGCCAGGCAAACAGGCAAAACAACATTATCGAACAGTATTCTTAATAATATTGAAGGGAATATTTTACGCATTAATGCCGATGAAAAAAAATACATCGATGTATTGTCATCACGTGACTTCTCAAAAATTAAACTATTAATTGGAGGATATGATATTTTATTTATTGACGAAGCACAACGAATCCCTGATATTGGTATTAATTTGAAAATTATTCATGAAAACATGCCTGAATTAAAAGTTCTGGCAACCGGGTCTTCTTCTTTCGATTTAGCTAAAAGCATTAATGAGCCATTGACCGGAAGGACATCAACGTTTAAACTTTACCCAATTTCCCTTCAGGAATTAAAAGCTACATCAAATGTGTTTGAAATTCAAAGCCGGTTAGAAGAATATATGGTTTATGGTTTGTACCCGGCATTGCTTCAAAATGATAATCTTAACCAAAAGGAAAAATATTTAACAGAACTAAGCAATGCTTATTTGTATAAAGATGTTTTAGAAATCTCAAACATCAGAAATTCTTCGAAAATTAATAACCTTTTAAAATTGCTGTCTTTTCAGATAGGATCACTGGTTTCGGTAAACGAACTGGCAAAAAATCTGGGGATGAGCCAGGAGACGGTTAACAGTTATATCGACCTGCTTGAAAAGGCTTTTATTGTTTTCAGGTTAAGTGGTTTTAATAAAAACCTGAGAAAGGAAATAAGCAAACTCGATAAGATTTATTTTTGGGATCTTGGGGTAAGAAACTGCCTGATTAATAATTTTGCACCCTTAAACCTTCGAACAGATACAGGTTCATTATGGGAAAATTTTATTATTGCTGAGCGGTTAAAGTATTTATCCAACTCTGAACGAATGGTAAACTCATACTTCTGGCGTACATATACCGGTGCCGAAATTGACTATATTGAAGAGAAGAACGGTATATTAACTGCATACGAAATCAAGTACAGCAAGATGTCAAAAAAAGCCCCGCAAACATGGGTCGAAAATTATGGCAACCGTTTTCACTGTATCACTAAAGATAATTTCTGGGAATACGTGATGGAGTGATGTGATGGCATAGAACTGTTCACAATCGTTAACTACTGTCTTTTCAATTGGCAACAGGCACTGGTCACTGGATGCTGGGTACTGGGCATTGGATACTGGATACTGGTCACTGGTCGCTGGTCTCTGGTCTCTGGTCTCTGGTTATTGGCTTTTGGTTATTGGTTATTTACTAACTACTAACTACTAACTTCTGACTTCTGACTTCTGACTACTGTCTGCTAACTACTGACTACTGACTTCAGTCTAATACGAATACTCCAAATTTGAATTCAACACAAATTCC
>JAFGEV010000283.1 GCA_016931385.1 Prolixibacteraceae bacterium | reverse complement strand
TCAATTACCAGCATATTTTCATATCCAAACACACGGTTGTTTTTATCGATGACTCCTTCTGAAATGTTACTCCCCATTACAGCCCCTCCCAGGATATGAGCAGTAGAGGCTGTACCTCCAAAAGTCTCTGTTGCGATTACCGTGGGCTCTCCATTCACAATATTACTGTAACGTTGGGTCAGATCAATCGATTCGGGAATAAAAGGAGTGGGCTTGTTCCCCGTGCCTATCCTGGAAACAAGGCTCCCAAAAGCCGAAAGCCTGAACCGCAGTGTACTGTCAAGGGTTTGCATATACAGGAGAACTGCGGTGCGTTTTCCCCAGTTTGAAATAAAAAATAATCTCAACATACGGCCTGGCCGTTCAATATAATGGAAAAGGTAACGACCGATCCTCTTCCAGATATTTTTACCAACTGACATTGGGAAATGCGATAAGCGCCAGAAACCGGAACCTTCGATATATCTGACTACTTCCAGATGACTGTTTTCATCGGTTTGTAACATAGAACCAATGGCAATACCTTTTGACAAATCACGGGTGCCATCCAGGTTTGTCACACTGATCAATGTTTCATTGTTGGAACGGATATGTTCCCCAACCATTTCAGAAAGCCCATGCAACGAACTTTTTTTCAGTTTTAGAAGTAGTTTAACTGTTCCCATAACACCCCCTGAAAAGATGACACCCTTTGCAGTAACCTCTTCCCTTTTATGAAAAAGACGGCAAGTTGAACGCATGGTAATCCTGTAGCCGTTTTTGCCTTCAGCATCATCCAGGGGTACCACATCGGTTACCTCTTTTTCTGCCATAATGGCTAATCCCCTTTTTTGTGCCAGATACAGGTAATTCTTATCCAGCGTATTCTTCGAGTTGTTGTTACATCCGGTCATACACCCGCCACAAAAATTGCAGCCGGTCCGTTCAGGCCCTTCCCCGTTAAAATAAGGATCGGGGACAGATATGTCAGATTTCCCAAAAAAGACGGCAACATCGGTTGATTCAAAACAATCGACTTTTCCAATCTGTTCTGCCAGTGTTTTCAGGGCCAGATCGGCTTCATAGAGTTTTGGGTTTTTCACAGCACCCAGCATTTTCAATGCCGTTGAATAATGAGGTTTTAATTCTTCTTCCCAATTTTCAAGCCCTGCCCATGAGCCTTTGCTGTAAAAATCTTTTTTGGGAACAGGCAGGGTATTGGCATATACCAGTGAGCCTCCTCCCACACCAACTCCTGAAATGATGTTTAAATGTTTCAGAAAACTCAATCTCATGATTCCGCGCATGCCTAGTTTCGGAACCCATAACCATTTGGAAAGCTGCCAGTTGTTGCGTGCGAATTCATTATGATGATACCATTTGCCCTTCTCCACCAGCAATACCCTGTACCCTTTTTCAACCAGCCGTAAAGCAGAAACCGAACCTCCGAATCCACTTCCTACGATAACATAATCATAATCCATCATTCCCTTCAGTTATAGTGAAAATTGGAAAGTGCCAATTTACCAAATATCACTAAAACACCTGATGCATCTATTCAATTTTTGAATTATAAAAACATTGTATTGATAAATGCATTAATAAGTGTTTCGGATCAGTAAGAACGATGTTAGAGGGAAAGATTGGTACAAGAAAAAAATGCGTGTAAATTTGCACCCTGAATTCAGGTAAAATAATGGATAAAAAACTCTATATAGAGACATACGGTTGCCAGATGAATGTTGCCGACAGTGAGGTTGTAGCCTCGGTTTTGGCCGAAAGAGGTTATGAAATGACAAACGATCAGAAGGAAGCCAGTCTGATACTGATCAACACCTGTTCGGTACGCGACAATGCCGAGCAACGGGTTTGGGGCCGTTTAAACCTCTTCAATTCATACAAAAAAAAGGGACAAAAAGTGCTTATCGGCATGATTGGCTGCATGGCCGAAAGGCTGGCAGGTGAGCTTCTGGATAAGAAAGTGGTCGACCTTGTTGCCGGCCCCGATGCCTACCGCGACCTCCCTTTCCTTATCGACAAGGCACTTGGTGGAGAAGAGGCTATCAACGTTGAATTGTCGGACGAAGAAACCTACCATGAGCTTGTCCCGCTAAGGCTTGAAAACGATGCCGTTTCAGGTTTTGTGTCAATTACAAGGGGTTGCAATAACTTCTGCACTTACTGCATTGTGCCTTACACCCGGGGGCGCGAACGAAGCCGGGACCCGGAGGATATACTGAACGAAGTTGCTGATTTGGCTGCCAATGGCTACAAGGAAGTCACCCTGCTCGGACAAAATGTAAATTCGTACAAATGGATTGTGAAAAATGAAAACAAACCCGTACGTTTTCCCGACCTATTAAAGAGCGTGGCGCTAAATCATCCACACATGCGAATACGGTTTACCACATCGCACCCGAAAGACATAAGCAAGCGGCTGATAAAAACCATTGCCGACACACCAAATATTTGTGGCCACATTCACCTCCCGTTCCAGTCGGGCAGTTCACGAATATTAAAACTGATGAACCGCAAATACGACCGTGAATGGTACCTCGACCGGATTAACACCATACGTGAATACATTCCCGGTTGCGGGCTCAGCACCGATATATTCTGTGGCTTCTGCACCGAAACCGAAGAAGACTTCCAGGAAACCCTTTCGCTCATGGAAGAAGTGAGGTTCGACACCGCGTTCATGTTTAAATACTCTGAACGCCCAGGCACTTACGCTGCAAAGCACATGAAAGATGATGTGCCCGAAGAAATCAAATCGGAAAGGCTAACACGCATGATTGACCTTCAGAATAAAATTTCGCTTGAAAACAACCGGAACGATATTGGAAAAACGTTTGAAGTGCTTGTTGAGGGCATTTCAAAAAAATCGGATCAGGAACTTGTAGGAAGGACACCCCAAAACAAAGTTGTTGTTTTTCCTGCATCGGGATACATGAAAGGGGATTACGTAAAAGTTGAAATTGAACGTTGCACGCAAACAACCTTAATAGGGAAACCAATATTTTCAAAAACTTAAATGCCCAACTCTAAATTATGCACTATGGGAAAACTGGTTAATGAATTCAATACCTATCGTTCGAAAATGAACGAAAAGATGCTGGCAGCCGACAATAAAGTTATCAAACGCATATTCAGTCTCGATACCCTTACTTACCAGGATGGTGCTTTAAGTGCTAAAGTTAAGGAAATGCTGGGTCTGGCAACTTCAATGGTTTTGCGCTGCGACGATTGTATAAAGTACCACCTGGGCAAATGCCACGAACTGGGGGTTACCACCGAAGAGATTTTTGAAGTATTTGGCGTTGCAAATGTAGTTGGAGGCACAATAGTTATTCCTCATACCCGAAGGGCTCTTGAATACTGGGAGGAATTACACGAAGTGTAACAGGATCAAATTAGTTAATTCCGTTTTTTCTTCAATTCAACTTTATCATTTTTCCTTTTATTTAAACAGCACAAGAATTAAGATCAGAAAAACAGTATTTTGTCATATGTTAGCCTTTTTTCATCCTCCGGTCAATCTTTTTTCATTCCTGAATTTTCTCTATCTGATTAGGTTTTGCTATAGTTTTGACATGATGTTTAACTCTTAATTTTTTCAATCATGAAAACCATAACATTTATTTTATGCATTTTTGTTTGCCTTAGTACAACTACTTTATCCGGGCAGGTTCAAAAAAACAAAGTATCTTCTTATAAAAATCAGGAGACAAAAGTCGACTTACAAAGAAATATCAGGTTGGAAAATGACTCTAAACCGGAAGAAATAATCATAAATATTGAAAAAGGAGCAAGAGGATTTGAATTAATGATAAGCAGTCAGGTAAAAATCGGAAAGCTGACTATTGAAGTATTTGACCCAAATGGTATAAAAGAGGGAACTTTTTCTGTCGGGACTCAATTAAATTCAGAGAAACAAGAAATAGCAAACGGGAATATCAGAAAATCTTTTACTGAGCCATTATCCGGAAATTGGAAAGTTAAAATAATCCCAACAAAAGCAACCGGTAATATAAGGATACAAACAGCAGTTTCGGAAGATGATTATTATATTTATCTCCCAGAAGGTTTTTCTCCCAATGGAGACAACATAAACGACATACTTAAGTTGGAAACCCGAAATATTTCAGATACAATTGATTTTAAAATTTTCAACCGTTTTGGCACTATGGTATTTGAATCACAAAACATTGATAAAACCTGGGGCGGAGTATATAACGGAGAACTTCAACCCGAAGGAACTTATTATTATGTTGTACGGGCAAAAACCATGTTTGGAAACGAAGTAGTTAAAAACGGGGTATTTTATTTCAAACATTAAATCACCATGAACCTCATTTTTGTTCATGTTTTCAATAGTAACTTTATCCAATGAATTCTTTTCATTTTAAATATCTGCTATTTCTGTTATTGTTTCTATTAAGTCAAACAGTATATGGACAGGACAATACGACCGCATGTATATCGGGGACTCTTATAATAGATGATACATGGGAACCAAAAGTCTTTCTTTCGCATATTCCAACATTCGAAGACATGAACATGATGTCAGCGGAGATGATTGTCGCTGAAACAGCTATCGATAGCTTTGGTCGCTTCAATTTTAATATTGATTTTCTTCCTGTTGAAAAAAACATATACCGTTTACATTTGGTAAAAAAAGGAAATCCACCCGCGATGTTAATTATTGGAGGGAAAGATGAAAATCACTTGTTTTTAATCGCAAACCGATATTCCAATATCGAAATTACATCAGTCTTCTCTTATCCTCCATTTAGAAATGTCACTTTCAGCAATACGCCAGAGAATATTAATTTTCAAAAAATCAAGGAATTGGTCTTTCAAGCTGATAGCGTTTCTTCGGAAAGTGGGGCCGCTAAAAGAAAACTAATTGCGAATAATCTTGAAAAACAATTGCTTCAAATAGCTGACACATCAAATTCATTTCTGGTATCGCTCTATGCTATCTACAATAGTAATTTTGCATCGAATTACACTTCAAATATTCCATTTTATAAAACTTATCTAAAAAAGTGGAGAAATAATAACAATCCATATTATAAAGCATTTAAACAAAAAATCCCATTAAAAACAAAAAATAATATTTTACTGACATTACTGATTGTATTCGTTGGATCATCAGCTACTTTCATTCTTTGGAAAAACAGCAACAAAACAAAAAACAAACTAAAGAAACTTAGCATTCAGGAAAGAAATATTTTTGAACTGCTCCAAAAGGGTGCATCAAACCAGGAAATTTCTGATCATTATAATATCGGAGTTAGCACTGTAAAGTCGCATGTTAGCAGTATCTTTTCCAAATTGAACATTAAATCGAGAAAAGATATTATCAATTTCAAATGAAATACATAAAAGAAAGGGACAAACCCCAAATCAGGAAACCAAAACTTACTTCATCTTTATTTTCAGCACGTTAACCGAAAGAGGATCAAGCTCAATGTTCTTTATCGATGATCTGTAAGTCAGTTCCTTTATCTTCTTTTCGAAGTTGTTCTTACCACCAACTTCGTTAAATAGTTCTGGTGTACCAGTTAGTGTTTCAATAACAACAGTGCTACCCTGTTTGATTCTTGACCCCTCTACTGAAATATCTGCCATTTGGCTCTCGCCTGAAGCATTCACCAATTTTACCAAAATAGTTTTTGAAACATCATCGATCGTTGCACTTGAATACAATTTGTCCTGTCCTGTTAAAGGTTGGTCATTCTCAGTTATTGTTACAACCTTATCGCCTTTGTTCAAAGAGAAGACCTGCTGTACCAGATAGTTCGGTGTTGGTATTGCATTTAAATTATCGAACCAGATTAAATCGGGATTCCATTGCCACGCATTCTTGTTGGCAAACAACGGAGCATACGAAGTCATTACCACCACATCGGCATTGCGTTCAAGGCCGGTCATAAAGGCGGCTTCACTCAGAGCTGCTTCCCAATTGTTACGGCTCTCGGGGGCTTCACCTGCTTTTGTATGCGAGGCATATTCGCCTGCAAATACTTTTGGTCCGTTTCTATCGAACGAATCGTAACGGGTTGCATTGCTGTAAAACCAGTTTGGATCTTTATAATAGTGTTCATCAATAATGTCGGTTTTTAGTTTCGTAAGTTCTTCCCACAAATATTTATTACGGTCGTCGGGAGTAGGCCCCGATGCTGCTATTATTACAATTTCGGGATGTTTTTCCCTCAACACTTCATGGAATTCAATATACCGCTCAACATACTGAGGCCCCCACTGTTCGTTGCCAATCCCAAGGTATTTCAGGTTGAAAGGTTCAGGGTGCCCCATTTCGGCACGTACTTTCCCCCATGTTGAATTTGTATCGCCGTTAGCAAATTCGATCAAATCGAGCGCATCCTGAATATACGGTCCAAGCTCGTTCATCGGTGCAAGTTCTTTCGAATTATATTGGCAGGCCATCCCGCAATTTACTATGGGCAGGGGTTCAGCATTTAGGTCCTCCGACAATTGAAAATATTCATAAAACCCGATCCCGAACGACTGATAATAGTCGGGAGCTAACCGGTGCCTGAATTCATCCATCCAGCGTGATTTGATCAACACACGGTTTTCTATTGGCCCAACGGTATTTTTCCACTGATAACGGTTTTGAAGATCGTAACCTTCAACAATACATCCACCTGGGAAACGAACAAAACCGGGTTTCAGATCGGCCAGTAATTGTATTAAGTCAGCCCTAAAACCTTTTGGCCTGTTCTTCCATGTATGTTGCGGAAATAAGGAAATCATATCAACTTCCAGCAGACCACTGCCTTCAAAATGAATAACCAATTTAGCGCCTGGTTCGGTATCGTTTGCAACTATTTTTGCATGGTATTCTTTCCAGTTAGTGCCAATACCCCCGATCAGGTCAGACCTACCAATAACTTTGTCTTTACCTCCAATCAATTCAGCCCATATTTTTATTGCAGGATTGCCGCATTGGGCCATAATGTAAAAATTATATGTTTCGCCTTTTTTGACACCCATGCCCCTGAATCCCTCGTTTTCGAGACTCTGAACTGTTTTATCACCTAACAGGTTAAGACGTAAAAAAGTTGGATTGTTTTCTTTGTTCTCACTTATAATCAGCAATTCTCCTTTGTCAAGGCTAAGCCCTTTTACTTTCCAGCCCTGTAAAGGATTCCTGAATTCAAACGAACGGTTTTTAACCAGTTCAGCATAAATTCCACCATCGGCAGCAAAATTAATATCCTCGAAAAAAACGCCCCACATGGTTGGTGAAACTTCTGCAATTTCATTTTTAGTATCGATTTTTAAGGTGTGTTTTTGTTGTGCAAAAACAGAAAACACGCACAACAAGAAAACGAACAATAGGAAAAACCTGGTCATGACTCTAAGATTAATTAGCAAAAAATGATTTGAAGCCAATTTTACAAAATTTATCAGCAACCAACAAGAAAGTAGTTTGAAACAGAGAAAAAACAGGTAAACTGGGATAAAACCTTAATCAAAATTTCTGTAAAAAGTTTTTCTTAACGGCTGAAAAGTTCTTTCACATCAAACCCTATATATGGGCCAAGTGTAGCTGGCACCTTATTCATACTTACATGCATTTTATTTAGCGAAGGTTCAAATATTACACTTTGCATATTACGCCCCCCCTTTCGTCTGGCTTTGTGAAGTGATTTTTTCATTTGTTCCAGATCGAAAGAACCATAATTTTCGCGAGCATCTAAAAGTAAGCCTGTAAAGCGGTCACAGTCGTAAGTTTCGGCAAACATACCTGAAGAATAAAAATA
>JAFGEV010000282.1 GCA_016931385.1 Prolixibacteraceae bacterium | reverse complement strand
CGCTCGTCCTGCATTTTCTCCATTTTGCCCTGATACTGTTTTTTACTGATGGCAGTATTGAGCTTTTGAATGGTGGTTACAATAAGTTTGTTATCATCGGCAAACTGTTTAACGAGTTGCTTGGTATTGTCGGTGCCATCGATACAACCTTTGCTGAAACTGTTAAATTCTTTGGTGGTTTGGTAATCGAGGTCTTTACGGTCGACCACAAATACCACCTTTTTAACCTTTGGCAAAGCAGTTAAAATCTGACTGGCTTTAAACGAGGTTAATGTTTTGCCTGAACCTGTGGTATGCCATACATAACCATTTTTACGGCTGTGCATCACCTTGTCGATTAATGCTTCAACTGCATAATACTGGTAAGGGCGCAATACCATTAATATTTTATTGGTTTCGTTTAGCACGATGTACTTGCATATCATTTTTGAGATATGGCAAGGTTCAAGAAAATCGCTGGTGAAACCGTTCAGGATATTGGTAAGGCGTTTATTCTCCTTATCTGTCCAGAAAAAGGTTTGTTTGAATGACTGGTATCGGTTATTGGCGTAGTATTTTGTGTTTACACCGTTGCTGATAACAAACAACTGGATGTATTGAAACAAGGCTGAATTTGCCCCGAATGAATGCCTTTGATAGCGGTTGATTTGATTGAAAGCTTCTTTGAGTTCCAATCCACGACGTTTGAGTTCGATTTGAACCAATGGCAAACCGTTTATGAGCAAGGTAACATCGTAACGGTTTTTGTATTTACCCTCGACTGTAACTTGGTGCGTAACCTGAAATTGATTTTGACACCAATGTTCGGTTTGGATAAACTCGAAATACAGGTTGTCGCCATTATCCCGAACAATATGCTGTTTTTCTCGAAGTGTTTTTGCTTTTTCGAAAACCGAACCTTTGCTGAGAATATTCAGTACTTTTTCAAATTCACTATCGGTAAACTTTACCTCATTATGTTTTTCAAGTTGGGTTTTAAGGTTGGCTATAAGTTCAGTTTCATTAGTGATATGCACCAAACCATATCCTAACTTTTGAAGCTGTTCTACTAATTGGTTTTCTAATATCTGTTCGGGTTGCTTGCTCATAATTTACACAAACATTTTTTGCAACAGTCCTTTTTTCCATTGGGTAGTTTGCTCAATTTGCTGTTGACATTGGTTTATTTTTTGGTCAATGGCTGTTAGGAAATTAGCTATTTTGGTTTGTTCTTCAATACTTGGATAGGGCAATTTTACCTCTGAAAAGTATTTATAACTAATCATTTTGCCATCCCTTATACCTTCAAGTTTTTTATTCAATTCTTTGATGTAGGATTCTGTTTTTAGATAGTATTTATAAAACCTATCATCAATTGAAATCTTTGGACGTAAGATAATATAAGCAGGACTACAAATTCCTTTATATTCTGAATATTCGATTCCTCCCTGAAAAGAGCGTAAACTAATTATAAAATCACCCTTTTGAACTACTTTATAACTATCAACACTGGCTTCTGTCACTGAAATATTATAGTCGATTAATTCACGAGGAATTGCACCATGTTCTTGTGTAATTGCTAAAATAGGTAAATCAGAATGATGGTTTTTATCGGAAATACTATCAAAAATTTCGTTTCCATGTTTGTAATTCCACTTCGGAAACTCCTTTCCTTTGTCATCCCCTTCGACTTCGCTCAGGGCAGGTTTAAAGCGAATTTGCTGTGAGAATAGTTTTTGCATTACGCCTTTTTTGTATTGCTCTAACAATTCTTTTTTCTTTTTAAGGGCAGTTAGTTTTTCATCGACTGCGGTGAGGAAGGAAGCTATTTTTTGTTGTTCGGGGAGGGTGGGATTATAATATATTGCATTACTAATTATGCTATTATATAACCTTTGTATTGTACCACCCTCGGATTCGTACTGTATTATTTGATAAACATAAAACAGGAAATCATTATAAGTTAATATTTCAGAATTATCAAGCCATACAATATTTGAATCCTGATAATATGATGGTTCTCCATCATAAACAACTGTTCTACCTAATGTACCTGCGGCAGAAATAAGAATCTCTCCAACCTTCGGGAAAGAGAATTTATTTCTGTATTCCTCATACAGTTCCTTAGTAATAAACGCATCTGGTTCTTTTCCAAAAGTACCTATTTTATAAAAGGGAATATCACCATTGGCTGTAGTCTCATTTGAAAAAACTCTTTTACACATTTTAACCTTTCCAATATCCCCTAACTTTTTTCTTTTCCACTCCCCCTCAAACTCAGGAAATCTCAACTCTGGTCTATTTTTATTCTTTTCCATATTAAAAAGGCGTTGAGATGTTTAGTTCTTTACAAAAGTCTTCGATGGTTTTGTCGGTATTGGCCATTTGTTGGTCGAGGTCTTTTATTTGCGTAGCAACAGCCTCAATGTCGATGGGTTCTTCTTCTTCGAAGGTATCGACATAACGGGGTATGTTTAGATTGTAGTCGTTTTCGGCAATCTCAGTCATGCTTGCCAAATGGCTGTACTTTTCGGTTTCGGAACGGTTGCGATAGGTGCTAATAATTTTATCGATATCGGCTGGCCGTAAATAGTTTTGCGTTTTGGCTTTGTCGAAATCCTGCGAAGCATCGATAAATAAAATGTTTTCGGGCGTTTCGCGGCACTTTTTAAATACCAAAATACATGTTGGAATACTTGTACCATAAAAAATATTGGCTGGCAAGCCTATTACGGCATCGAGGTAGTTTTTTTCTTCAATGAGGTAACGGCGGATGTGTCCTTCGGCTGCTCCACGGAATAAAACACCATGGGGCAAAACAATTGCCATTGTACCGTTATCATCCAAATGGTAAATCATGTGTTGCACAAAGGCAAAGTCCGCTTTACTGCTTGGTGCCAGTTTACCATATTGGCTAAAACGGTCGTCGCTTGTAAATAATTGGTTGGCACTCCACTTGGCAGAGAATGGGGGATTTGCTACTACAGCCTCAAAACGTAAATCGGTATGTTGTGGATGTTCCAGCGTATCTTCCTGTTTTATGTCGAATTTACGGTAATGCACATCGTGCAAAATCATGTTCATTCGGCAAAGGTTGTAGGTGGTACGGTTTAGTTCCTGTCCGTAATAGTTGTTTACATTCTCCACCTCTTTGGCTACACGCAACAATAACGAACCAGAACCACAGGTTGGGTCATAAACCGATTTTAGTTTTGTTTTTCCCGTGGTTACCAGTTTTGCCAAAATGGTACTTACTCCTTGCGGGGTGTAAAATTCTCCTGCTTTTTTTCCTGCGCCACTGGCAAATTGTCCAATAAGGTATTCGTAGGCATCGCCCAATACATCCAGTTCGGTATCTTTTAGCCTGAAATCAATTTTGTTCAGGTGCGCCAGCACCTTTGCAATAATCGTATTTCTTGCTTCAGGAGTTTTACCGAGTTTGGTACTGTTTAAATCCATGTCCTCGAAAAGATTGTCGAAATCTTCTTCGCTATCCGTACCCATTGTACTGTTTTGGATATTAATCAGGATTTTTTGAAGGTCTTCGAGAATGAAATTACTTGCGGTTACTTTGTCGTCAAGTTTTCCTGATTTTATGTCTTCGATTTGTTCTTGGTCAGTTTCAAAGGCATCGTGTCCAAGTCCGTTTCCACGCTTTACTAATTCACAAAACAATTCGGATGGTTTTAGGAAATATCCAAGTTTCTCCAATGATTCCTCACGTATTGCTTCGATATATTCTTTTCCTTTCTCGGTGTTTTCCTGTATATCTTTGTAGGTGATGCCGTCGGGTTTTAAGATGGTGTCGGCATATATTTCCATCTTTTCAGCCAGATATTTGTAAAAAATAAATCCGAGTATATAGTCTCGGAATTCATCGGCGTTCATTCTCCCCCGAAGCGTATCGGCAATATTCCAAAGTTGTTGTTCTAATTGTTTTTTATGGTCTTCGCTCATTATCTTTTAAAATCAAATCCTGTTTAATAAAGCTCAAAAGTAACAAATTTGCTTGTGTGCGGTGGCAAAAAAACAGCTCTTTTGCAACCCGATTTTTTCATCGGGTTTGCAAATGTGCTGTTTTGCGCGGGGGCGTTTCATCAATGGGGCTGTCATGGTAATATTTAATTAAGTGATAAAGCAAGTTTAGGAGTTTCTACACTTGTTGCCAACGGAAAATTGTATGAGTAGTGGCAGATTGCGTGGTAGTTTCCTGTCAAACCGCTACGCAGTTTGAGCGGGCTACAAACCTTGAAT
>JAFGEV010000281.1 GCA_016931385.1 Prolixibacteraceae bacterium | reverse complement strand
TTGTACCCGGGGCGGGAATCGAACCCGCACTCTGTTGCCAGAACTGGATTTTGAATCCAGCGCGTCTACCAATTCCGCCACCCGGGCGGCTTCATTTTGGAAAAACGGTGTGCAAAATTAAACATTCTGATCAAAAATACAAACTTAATTCTTGATGACTTTAAAATTTTACATCAGAAATTAAAAGTTTAAAATTTTCATAAAAAAAATAAACTTGTCAATAATTAACTTTATCTTTAAGAGTAATCTATCATGCAGTTGTTCAATGTCCCATCAATACGAAATACAAAAGACATAAGGCTCCATTAATGATAACTTTAATAGTAATAAAATGAAAACATTAAAATGGTTCAATATTGTAATTGCACTTTTTATAACCAATACAATAATAACTAGTTGTAAAAAAGATGACGAAAAAATCGATATTAACAAAAATTTAATAGCATATTATCCATTTAATGGAAATGCATTAGATGAAAGTTTAAATTATCACGACGGCACGGTGAAAGGCGCAGAAATTACCTCTGATAGAAACAATAAAAATAATTCTGCCTACTTTTTTGATGGAAACAGTAATATTGAAATTTTAGATAATAACTTTTTAAACAATCTGGAAACATTTAGTATCTGTTTATGGGTTTATCCGACAGAATTGAAGTATGCACACAATACTATAATATCAAAAACAACTCCGCAACGAGACATCGATTTAAAAATCAGAAAATCAGATTTAAAATATAATGTTCGTTTTGCTCACGATTATCCAACTGTAACACATTACGTTTGTAACAGCGTCCAAATAGTTGAACTCAATACTTGGACTCATATAATTTATCAATGGACTGGCACTAAGTTGCAGATATTTATAAATGGGGTACTGTCTAGTGAAGAAGATTTTACAGGAAAAACCCCTCCATGGACCGGAACCATTATGACAATTGGAAGTATGGCAAACACAGAATTCTTCACTGGAAAAATTGACAACATTAGAATATACGATAAAACACTAACGTTGAACGAAATAGAACTAATCTATAAAAATAAAGAATAAATTTCAAATCTTATTGAAATATCCCTAAGCAGAAAAATTAACAACAACACTTAAAAATTGAAGGAGATTAATAAAAAATAAATGCACTATAAAGTAACTTTTTTAGTATCAATTCTTTTCACCACATACCCGTAAACAATCAGCGCCAATGCTGAAATCAAAGCGATACCAACAAAGAAATACCAAATATGATGTGCATTGGAGGCTGCTTCCGCCCAGGCCTCTCTCGAAGGGAATAAGCGCGGATCGGGACAAAAACGGTCCAGGAGTACACCCGACATGATAAAACCAAAAATAGACGATAAAAACGAGTGCAAATGGCTAAATCCGAGATACAGTCCTTCTTCTCCCTTTGGTGCCTGTAGTGAAAAATATTCCAGAAACCGGGGCGAAATAAAAGTTTCGGCAAAACCCTGGAAAGCAATTCCAACCACCATCATAAAAGCAACGGGGTGCATTCCCAGAATATTTCCGCTCAATAAATTTCCGGAGGCCATAAACAGTGCAGAAAGTGGCATAATAAACATCCCAACGGTCATGCTAAAAAGTGCGGTTCGCTTTCGCATAAAATGGGTAACCAACCCAACAGTAAGAAAAACAACCAATGGATTAACATTGGCATACCAGGCGGGCGTGGATCCCTCTCCCGCGAGCCGCAACACATATTTTGGCATCGTAGCATACATCTGGTGCTGAACCATCCAGAATCCTGTGATAATTACTATTAACAGGATCAACCGTATATTGGTGACCACTTTTACGAGCCCGTCAAAAATCTGGCTGATGGTTTTTCCCTCACCTTCATGTTTTTTGCTTCTAAACATCAGGAAAACAACAATCAGCCCAAGGAGGGTCATAATTGCAGAAAAATAATTAATCCAGATCAGGCCGGTATTTCCCATCATTTCGCGCAAAGGCTCAACCACCGTTTTTCCCGAAAACGCCCCAATATTCACCATGGCGTAAAAAATAGAATACCCGCGTGCCCGGTTCTCTTTCGAAGTTTCCCTGGCAACGGTTCCTGTAATTACCGATTTAATAAACGAACCCCCCAACACAATAAATGCCAGTACCGGAATAATTGCATATTTCTGAAATGAAATATCAAGACCTTGAAAATGAACGTCCTGACCATATTTCACCAATCCCGCAGCTTCAAAAAAAGTTGGCAGAACCCCCATTCCGGCATAGCCAATGGTTAACAGCGCAAAAGCAAGTATTAATGACTTCCGGAATCCAATTTTGTCGGCATAAGCGCCTGCAAAAGTGGGCAGGAAATATAACAGCGCCTGGAAAATACCGGCTATGGTAGCCGCTTCAATGTCATTAAAACCCAGTATTCGCGACAAGTAAAGTGTTATTACAATAAAAACTCCGTAATAAGCAGCGCGTTCGAATAATTCTACCGTATTTGCTACCCAAAATGCCCTTGGAAATTTCCAGGTTTCTTTCTTTTCCATTCTGTTTAATCAAATTAAGTGCACAAAAATAACAGCATTATTGAGACGACAAAATGACATCCCACTGGTAAACATAATATCAACACGCTTTCTAATGGTTGAACTTTTTTTTACCTTAGCCATGGCAGAATAATAACCAAAACGATGAACCAACCTGAAGAGAAAATCTGGATGAAAAAAATTCAATCGGGCGATGCGAAAGCCTTTGAAATGCTTTTTCACCAATATTACGGCCACCTTTGTTTATTCGC
>JAFGEV010000280.1 GCA_016931385.1 Prolixibacteraceae bacterium | reverse complement strand
GGCCCGGGAATTTATTCCCTAAAAATCCTTCTAAAAACGCGTAATCTTCAACATTGGGCAGAGGCCTCAGTTAAAATTTTGCATAACTTGTATATATCGTCAATCATGTCCCTTTTTTTGCGTTTTTTATGTTCACCTGGGGCGGAGTAGTAACGCGTTTAATGTCCAGTGGACTAGGGATTTTATTTATGTTGGCCTGGCTTAAATGCGAATAAATCATCGTGGTGCGTATGTCCTTATGCCCCAACAGTTGTTGCACATACCTTATGTCGGTCCCAAAGTCCAACAAATGGGTGGCAAAACTGTGGCGCAGGTTGTGTACACTCCCTTTCTTTGATAAATCGCTTTTTTCAAGTGCACGTCTCATTACCCTTTGTACACTTCCTGTGCTGTATGGCGTCCCTGCAACCTGACCTTCAAATACATAATCTTTCGAGGGGTAAAGCGCTTTGTAATGCTCAAGCATGTCAAGTAATAAAAGGGGGAGAATCGCAATCCGGTCTTTCTTGCCCTTACCGTTTTTGACATGAATTTTTTGCTCAGCCAGCAATACATCGCCCCAGCGCAAATTTACAACCTCGCTTACCCGTAATCCGGCTCCATATGCAACCATCAAAGCAAGTTTGTGCTTTGGGTTTTCAATAATATCGAATATTTCAAAACATTCATCCATCGTAAATATGGTCCTGATTTTCTTTTCCATGCGTGGTCGCGGAAGCTTAAATATGATTGTGGGGTTTTGTGTTACATGCTGATAATAATAATTCAACGCGCTTACAAGTATTTGCCCCGATGCTGCCGACAATCCCTTCTCCATAAGGCCTCCAAGGTATTTTACAACATCCTGAAATTCGATGGCAGCCGGATCAAGGTAATCATGATCACGGATAAAACGTAAAAAAGCATTGCCATAATTGTTTATTGTATTGTCGCTAAAATTGTTGGCCAGCATATGGTTAACCAGTTGTTCCATGAGTTTCAGCCCTTTTTCAGGCGTTTTGTCAATTAAACGGGTTTTGGCCCTTACAAGCAGAAAACTTTTTCTGTTGGGTAAATTTTCATTTTTCAGGTACCCTTCAGGCAATTGATTTACAATTTCGAGTTTCTCGGGCTCGTAGTGCAAAGCAAGGGCTTCTTTAACATTAGGTGTCGCAGGGAGAAGGTAACACTTGTACTCGCGGCTGTAACGCGCCATTGAAAAACGCTTGATCTTTTCGGTAAGCATAAACGACTGGGGGACATAAACCTGCATTAACTTTTGATTTTCTTTATGGGGCTTAAGTGTTATCACTCCCCCAAATACCGGCTTTTCTTTCCAGATATAATCATCGGGGAAAAAACCGGGAACTTCCAGGATTGCTTCCACTTTTTCTTTAACCTTTTCATTGCGGAAAACAAGGTAGGCCTTTTCCTGCTTGTTCCAGTATACACCTTTTACCTTTAGCAAATCCTTACTAACCTGGTAGTGATAATCAATTTTTATCACCCAGTACTTACCCAGGTTGTCGAACCTTTTCAACCTCAACTTTTGGGCAAGCGGCACATGTGCTGCTTTATGTTCCTTTTCCCCTGGTTTGTTTTCAGGGGCAGGAAATTTCGGCGCTACTTCTTTTTTAGCGCCTATGGGCGGAAGGTCACGGCTTTTCTCGCCGGCCGCCAATGACGTTGAATGGTCAGGTTCCTGGCCTGTATCTATTTTTATATTATCAAAATTCTCCTTTAGCAAATGGTACTGTTCCGATGAATAATCGAAATACCAACATCGCCATGTCCGGCTGTAAGTTCCCCCGAGCAACTTCAGTTTGTTGTTTATAGCCGGGTCATAAGGGAAAAACACGCCAATCCGGTAAGTATCCCTATGGTTAATTTTTTTAAGGGTTAGGGTCATTGTTTTAATTTCAATGCACTAAATTATAAAAAAAATGAATAAAATTCCAATATACCTACCCTAAGTTGCCCAGCATTGCCTTTGCATTGGCAATGGCCTCGGGGGTAGGCGGGTTGCCACTGAGCATAATGGCAATTTCTTCTACCCTCTGATCTTCTGAAAGTAATCGCATCCCGGTCTCGGGGCGGTGGCCGGTATCCTTTTTGAAAACACGGAAATGGCTCTTCCCTTTCGAGGCTATCTGCGGAAGATGTGTAATATTGATCACCTGCATGTATTCCGACATCGCTTTTAATATTTCGCCCATGCGCACAGCAATACCCCCTGATATGCCCGAATCTATTTCATCGAAAACTATGGCAGGAAGGGCTTTCGACCTTGCAACCACACTTTTTATGGCCAGCATTAACCTCGACAGTTCACCTCCCGAAGCAACCTTGTTGATTTCCTCAGCCCTCACACCCTTGTTGGCCGAAAATAAAAACCATGCCTCATCGGTTCCCTGCGGGGTAAAAGCGACAGTGCCGTGCAATTCAATTTTAAAAGTGGCATGGGGCATGCCAAGCTGCTCCAGGTAAGCGGTAATTTCCCTCTCAATTTCCGGAATCACTGAAACACGTGCTTCGTGCAACTCAGAAGCTTTGTCGCCTACAGTATGTTTCAATATTGAAACCTGCTCCTGAAGCTGCTTGATATCTTCTTCGAACGATTTGGCAGCCTGAATTTTTAAATCAAATTCATCGCGTATAAAAATGAGCTCCTCAACCGATGAAACACGGTGTTTTTGTTGCAGCGAATAAAGCGTATTGAGCCTTTCACTGATATATTCGAGCCTTCGAGGGTCGTTCTCGGTTTTTTCGGCAAGCTGCTCACACTCCTCGGCAATATCCCTTATTTCGAGATACTGGCTATCGAGCCTGTTCAGCATATTTTCAGCCGGGGGAAAGAATGAAGAAAGTTTTTTCAGCACAGCCTGCGCATTCCTCAGGGCAGCCAGCGATGAATACACATCGCCATCGATTGATTGGTAAACCGCCCCAAGCCCCGTTTTTATTTCTTCTGAATGGTTAAGCACCTTCAACTCTTCCTCAAGTTCTTCCTGCTCACCCGCAACAAGTTTTGCAGTGTCGAGCTGTTCAAACTGGAAAGAATGGTAATCGAGATCGGCATTGGCCTGTGCAGCTCTTTCCTTCAGCTCATTATATTCTGCTTCTTTGGCTTTTAGTTCCCTGAATACCGATTTATATTGATTAAGTATTTCGCTGTGTCCACCATACCAATCAATCACATTCAACTGGAAAAGCCTGCTGCCAAGTTCCAGGTTCGAATGCTGGGAGTGGATGTCGATCAGTTTTAGGCCCAGCTCACGCATCAGAGGAAGTTGAACAGGAGTATCGTTAATGAATGCCCTCGATTTTCCCTGGGGGCTGATTTCCCTCCGGAAAATAACCGGGTTTTGATAATCGAGGCCGTTTTTGCTGAAAAGCGGCTCAAATGAATCCCTCTCAGGTATCTCAAAAGCCCCCTCAACCACGCATTTTTTATCCGCGTCCTGCAGTACCGACAAGTCGGCACGTTGCCCCAGTATTAAAGCCAAAGCGCCAAGTATGATCGATTTCCCAGCGCCTGTTTCGCCGGTAACCACGGTTAAGCCAGGAGCAAAATCAACATTTAGCTCCCTGATTAATGCATAGTTTTTTATCGTTAGGTTTAGCAACATAGCCTGTTTTAAAAAACATCATCCTGGATAACGGAATTTTCTCCCGAAGTGATTTTTTCGTATCTCGATGCATTCGAGGGGTCACATTCTGTAAGTATCTGTATAACCCGGTTTTGTTCATCGGGGTACGATTTTGAAAAAATATTGATCAGTTCCGCCGATTTAGTGTCGAAAAACTGTTGGGTAATGTACAGGCGCGTTCGCGTACGAAAAACTTTCTGTATAAGCTTGAGCGACTCGGCAATGTTTGCCCTTCCCTCCTCTACCGATTCGGCCATCTGGTCGAGCCCTTTGCGGTGATAATCGTACATTAGCTGCCTGAAAGGTGCATAACTCTTGTTCAGCACATTATCAACAAGCCAATACCTGTTGTAATCCGACTCGAAAGCCCGCCATCCGTTTTTGGTCCCCGTGGCATTCTGGCTTTCGTTTACAATAACCCTGGCCCTCTCGAAATACTCTGTGCCACCCTCGGGGGAAAAAGTATCATAATCGAACCCAATGATCATATACGCATAATAGGCCAGCACGCTTGTGAGGTTATCCTTGTTACCCGATTCGGCAAACTCAATGCTCTGAAACTCCTGGTATTTAAACCTGAAGTTCTCATCACGTATGTTCAGAACCGTTGTTCTGTACGATGAATTGTATACAGGCCGCTTGCTCTGAACTGTAAGGAATGCCTCATACTCATCGCCCGATATTTGCTTGTTAACCTGTATGTTAATATTGCATTCAATCTTTTCGTTGTTTTTGTAGGTATGGTTGGTCCATGCACGGTTGTTCATGAATTCATACAAATCCATTTGCATCGAGCGGAAAATTTCGCGGCTCGACCCGGTGATTTTACTCGAATTTACACTGATGTTGCACCGCAATTCCTGGGCAGTAAGCAACTCTGAGGAAAAAATAACCAATGCGATAATGAGAAATAAATACTTCATTCTTTCGGGTTTGATGTGTAAAATTAAAAATAGCAGATGAATTTACAACGCCATTTCTGCAATCATACGGTCAACAATATCGATTGCCACCTTTGCTTTTGTTTTTAACTCGAAATTGAAAGAATTATTATACTTGTTGATGATCGTTATTTTGTTGGTTTCCGACTGAAATCCAGCCCCGGGTTCGTTCAACGAGTTTAAAACAATCATATCGAGGTTTTTCTTTCGAAGTTTAAGCAAGGCATTTTGGGTTTCGTTTTGTGTTTCAAGGGCAAAGCCAACAAGCAGTTGCCCCTGTTGCTTTATGCTGCCAAGTGCAGCTGCAATATCGGGGTTTGGTTTTAATTCGATGGTCATGTTTCCGTCAGAACGTTTTATTTTATGAGAAGCCATTTCTACAGGGGCATAATCGGCAACCGCGGCACACATTACAGCGCCCCTGGCCCGTGGAAAAATATGAAGGCACTGCTCGTTCATTTCGGAGGCTGAAGTTACCTTTGTCAGGTTTATATTCGGGTGGTCTGCTTTTAAACTTACCGGCCCTGAAACCAGTTCAACATGTGCACCGCGCTCTGCAAGTTCGTTTGCAATGGCGTAGCCCATTTTGCCCGAAGAGTAATTACCAATAAATCTTACCGGGTCAATCAACTCGTGTGTTGGCCCGGCAGTTACCAGAAATGTTAAATTATTCAGTTTTTTTTTTGGCCGAAATGTTTCACAACCTCTTCAAGAATGGCTTCGGGCTCTTTCATACGCCCTTTGCCTACCAACCCGCTGGCCAGCCCGCCCTCATCGGGTTCGAGTATGATGTTCCCAAACGAAGAAAGGGTTTCGATGTTTTTCGTATTTGAGGGGTGCTTAAACATATCGATGTCCATGGCAGGTGCAACCATAACCGGGCACCGCATCGACATGTATGTAGTCACAAGCATATTGTCGGCTATACCATTAGCCATTTTCCCAATGGTAGAAGCAGTTGCAGGGGCAACAACCATAAGATCGGCCCAAAGACCCAGCTCAATATGGCTGTTCCATTCTCCGCTGTTTGCCCCAAAGAACTCGCTTATAACCGGTTTGTTCGATAAGGCTGAAAGGGTAATGGGTGTAATAAATTCCTTGCCCGAAGGGGTAATCACCACCTGCACCTCGGCGCCTTCTTTTACAAAATGCCTTAAAAGCGTTGCTGACTTATAAGCAGCAATGCTCCCGGTTATCCCCAGCACAATATGTTTGCCTTTCAGCCTCACAGGTGTAGTTTAGAATTTCACTTTACGGCTGTCCTTTAAAGGATTGCGGTGATAAATTCCATCTTCGAGAAACTCCTCGGTTGCAATCAGGCTTGGCTTAGGCAAACGTTCGTAGAATTTCGATATCTCAATTTGCTCACGGTTTTCGAAAACTTCCTCAAGGTTATCGGTATACGATGCAAATTCAGCCAGTTTCTGGTTCAATTCTTCCTTGAGTTCCGAAGCAATCTGGTTCGAACGCTTTGCAAGGATCATAACGGTTTCATAAATGTTTCCCGTTTCTTCAGCCATACTGTCAATATTCCTTGAAATAGTAGTGGTGGCAGCTTTTGATTTTTTGTAATCCATCATTTATATTAATTGTTTGAAGTAATTTCTTCTTCTATACCGTAACCAAGCAATTCGGATATTTGTTTAAAATTCCGGGTTACTTCCTTTACATGTTTGCTCAGCGGAAATTCATCCACAAAAATAAAGTATTCGTCCCTGGCAGCGTTTAACCTTTCACGCTTCAATTGCTCAATGCTCTTAATTGCCAGATAGAATTTTGCCTTGAACAGGAGAAACTTCAGCTCTTCACGGTGTTTCGTGGCGGGGTAATCGCTAAGGCTGTTGTCAAGTGCAATAACGGCAGCCTTGTAATATTCCATGTCGTAATACAGCTTGGCGCTTAAATACGACTTGTACACAATTTTTTCGTTCAGTTCATCAATAAGGATATTGGCTTCTTCAACCTTTTCGCTGTATGGATAAAGGTTTATAAACAACTGAAATGCATCAATGGCTTTCCGTGTAATTTCCTGGTCGAGCTTCGGGTTGGGTGAATCCATATAATAGCACATGCCAACCATGAAATGTGCCTCCTCGGCATGTTCATGTCGCGGATACTGTTCGTAAAGGCTTTTATAATAGTGACCGGCCAAAAGGTAATCCTTTTGTTTAAAACAACTTTGCGCGTAAAAATAATACAAATCGGCCCCCTTTGAAGTACCGCGAAATGCATACACCAAATCTTCAAAAAGAGAAGTTGCATGAACATAATCGCCTGAATTGTAGTACTCGAGGGCTTTTTTATATTTATACTCGTAGTCGGTACTTTTCACCACAGTGTTAAACTCACTGCACGAAAAAAGGAACAAACTAAAAATCAATAAGAAAAACCACCTTTTTTCCATAATCTAAAATGTTGTGCAAAAATATACTTTTCATTTAACTTACAAAACCCGAAATATAGGTAATTCTGATACTCAGGAAATTTATTTAGTGAAATTTAACAATTTTAACCTCAGGTCGATATAAAATATCATTGTTGAGGTTATTTGCAAACCCTTTTAAAAATTTTACATTTGCAACGTTTAACCAATCGCAAAACAATGGACATTTTTGATAAACTCAGACAAAACAAAGGTGACCTAGGCCAGTATCAGAAACAAGGGCATGGTTACTTCATGTTTCCCAAGCTTGAAGGTGAAATTGGCCCAAGGATGAAGTTCAGGGGAAAAGAAGTCCTGAACTGGAGCCTGAACAACTACATTGGCCTTGCAAACCACCCTGAAATAAGAAAAACCGATGCCGATGCAGCAGCCGAATACGGCATGGCCTACCCGATGGGCGCCAGGATGATGTCGGGGCAAACCAGCAGGCACGAGGAACTTGAACAGGAACTGGCTTCATTTGTTGGCAAACAAAAATCTTACCTGCTGAATTATGGCTACCAGGGCATGGTTTCAATTGTCGATTCGCTGGTTAGCCGTAAAGATGTGATCGTTTACGATTCGGAGTGCCATGCATGCATCATGGACGGCATCTTCCTGCACAAAGCCAAAGGAGGTAAAAGCTACGTTTTTGCCCATAACGATATCGATAAATGCAAAAAGATGCTCGGTTTTGCAACCCGCCTTGCATCCGAAAACGGAGGTGGCATTTTGCTCATCACCGAAGGGGTTTTTGGAATGGCCGGCGACCTGGGAAAACTCGATGAAATAATTGATCTTAAAAAAGAATTCAACTTCAGGATACTGGTTGACGATGCCCATGGCTTTGGAACAATGGGGAAAACAGGCGCCGGAACAGGGGAACACTTCGGGGTGCAGGACCAGATTGACATATATTTTTCAACTTTTGCAAAAGCAATGGCCGGTATTGGTGCATTTGTTGCAGCCGATGAGGATGTGGTCGATTTCCTTCAATATAACCTGCGCTCGCAAATATTTGCCAAATCGTTGCCTATGCCTATGGTAATTGGCGGGATCAAACGCCTTGAATTGCTTAAAAATTGCAGCGAATTGCGTGAAAACCTCTGGAAGGTTGTCAACCATCTGCAAAACGGGCTTCGGGCTCAAGGCTTCGACCTGGGAAAAACCAATTCGCCCGTTACACCCGTTTATATGAAGGGAGGCGTTGCCGAAGCAACCAATGTGGTGATGGACCTTCGCGAAAACTATAACATCTTCTGTTCAATGGTTATTTACCCGGTTATCCCCAAAGGGGAAATATTGCTTAGGCTTATCCCAACGGCAGTGCACTCTATCGAAGATGTTGAATACACCATTAAAGCATTTACCGAAGTTCAAAAGAAACTTAACGACGGAAAATATTCCACCACACAAATTGCCAATATCTTCGAATAATCAATCGATTAAGAAATACGATCGAGGCTGCCTGAAAAGGGCAGCCTCTTTATTTACTTTACACATTGTCTGGTTTTTATTTTACACTTTATAGACGTTTTACTTTACACTTTATAGACGTTTTACTTTACACTTTGTAAACGTTTTGTTTTACACTTTGAGGATGATCTTTATCATCGAATTCAGCTGTGCTGATTTTCAAATCACCAATTTCACATTTTTTTTGTGGCATTTCTGTAAATGACTGCAGATTATTAATTATCCCTTCGAAGAGGATTGTGAATAAACAATACCATCAGGCCGCTAACCCTTTGCAAAGCATTTCATTTT
>JAFGEV010000279.1 GCA_016931385.1 Prolixibacteraceae bacterium | reverse complement strand
GTCACACAGGAATGGGCATTCGATATCACCAATGCAACCAACCATAAAAACATTTATTCAAAATATTACGACAACAAATCGAAATCGTTAAAGTACACCTATCAGCAGGGCATGTATCCAATGGTGTTATACCGGTTAAACTTCTGATTTAACAGTTATTCAGAGATAACTTCTACGAAATATTATTTTAGATATTTACCAAACATTTGTACACCCACTGCTTATTTGGTTTAATTGTTGTATGGCCTGCATAGCTATTTCGTAGAAAATATATGCAGAGCCTAATATGATAATTCCTGATATCGTTTCGCAACCTAAGATCATACCTCCAACAGAGTCTGCTATTGTATCGCTGTCTAAGTTTGAAACGAATGCCGAGATTAATACACCCGGAAGGCCAAAAAAACATCCCCAGTAAAATGACGGGAGTATCCCAACCTTATTCCCTGTATTAAAATTTATCCAAATTAGTGGTTTTTCTTCTTTATCAATTTTTGTTTCAGGGAAATAACTGGCCAGTTGATCTGCAGTTATTGAATCAGACTGATTGATCATTTCAACAGCTTTTGCAATGGGATTGAATGCCGAATAAATTTCTTCTTCAGTTTCTGGTGAATTTTCTTCGATTATATTGTTTATTAATACAGAAACATGGTTTTCACCGCTTAAAGAATAAAATAAAAAAAATACCATTATAAATATTAGGACAAAGCGATATAAGGTGTTGATAATTTTCATTGATTTTTCTTTATTTATTTTAAAAAGAAAATTCTATTAAATTTAAAATTTTTATTAATAGGATAAATCGTTTTCAATTTTTAAATTGGAGCAAATTTTTCAGGAAAATTAAATGTTGTTTAGACGGGTATTCATTTATACTTTATTCCTTTTATTATCTGTTCTGTGTTATTCCCAGTCAACTGAACGATCACAAAATAAGGAAGTTATCAAGGCGCTGAGTGGTGCATTGTTGTTTCTTGAAGACGATCAGCTCAGATATAAAGAATCTCCAAAAAAAAACAGATACCCAAAATATTTTTATCGATATCGGAATACTTATTCTGTAAAGCATGACAATAAATCTGGGATATGGGAAAGTGGTATACACTTCCGTCACGAAGAGTTCAGAATCGGAAATAAATCATTTATTGTAAAGCCTGATTATAACTTATTTTCCAACCTGCTTATGCTTTATCCGTTTTATTATTTTGGAGATGATTCATTAGGTTATATATCTGCGATAAAAGAAAAGGCCAATAAAAAAATTCTTGAATTTAATAAAAACGGAACGTATAACTTTTGGGTAGAAATTCCGGGAAACTTCAGCCATATAAAGCGATCAGGGCCACCGAATATTGATACAAAAAAAATTAACCATGTTATCAATACCTATTTAAAATCGAAACTACTGAAATTTATTTCATCCTTCAAAGAAAATGAAGTGGCTCCAAGATACTGGCTCGAAAAAATTAAATCGAAAGAAAACCCAACTGGTGCAGATGCTGTCCTGAATGTTCCCAACGACGCCGATGACACTTCACTTGCCGTTGCCATGCAAAAATTGTATTGCCTCGAAAAAAACAGGAATAATCCCGGATGTTTTGCCACTAAGACATGCTTTGTCGATACCAATGCATTGTATTTTATATCGGGGTTTCTTGATAAAGACAGGACAAAAGCTGACGAAAGAAATACCTGGATAGGGGAAAATACCGGGGCTTACCTTACCTGGCTCAAAGATGAAGATGCCCCGACTTTCAGCAACTGTGAAACAGGGATTATTCCATTGGGTGTTAACAATGTCGATTGTGTACTTAACGCCAACGTTCTTTTTTCTCTTGGGTTGAACAACCTTACTTCTCTTCCCGGTTACGAAGAAACAGTAAAGCTTTTACACAGGGTAGTTAAAGAACAGAGATGGCATGAAGCTGGTTTGTATTATCCGCAATACATGATTTTCCCTTATTGCTTCACAAGAGCTTTTCGAGATGGAAAAATTGACCACCCATTAATGAAAGAAGCTACAAAATTATTATTAGACGATTTATTGAATATTCAGATAACCCAGGGTGAAGGAAATAAAAAAACAGGATCCTTCCCGGGTCGTAAAGACCGTAGCGACCACCTTTCAACCGCGCTTGGTTTATGTGCATTACTGAATATTGGGGAAGAAATTGCAGCAGAGTGTGGCAAAAGTATAGCGTTTAATAATGCTGTTGATAATGCTGTAAAATATCTTATTGACAATAAAAAAAGATATTCGCTCAGGCATAAAAATACATTCAGCGAACGGGAAGGAAGATATTTCAGGTTATTTGCACCAAAAGGGTACAGGTGGAAACCGGGTTTGTTTTTTTCATCATCGATAGGCAAAATTGCAGCCTGGAAAAGTGAAGCACTTACCTGTGCCATTGTTGTGGAAGCCTTGGCTAAATATGTGATAGAATACGACAAAAACACACTAACAGTTGAAAATACTCCAAAAATATTCATAACAACTTACCCCACCAGTGTTCGTAAGCGCTTATTGGAATTTACCATTAGGTAAACAGCTTTTTACAACCTGATCTTCGTATTAAGTATTTTTCCACCGGATTTATCTTTCATGCGTTTGGGTATAACTTCGAGCGCTTTTTCTAAAAAGAAAATATTTTACATTTCAAATCTGCTTTTTTAGAAAGCCCCATTTGCTTTTAACAGTGCCTCCCTGATCTGGTTCAGTCTAATGCGATAACCAGCCGAAGGTGACCGCTCGAGAATATCATCGATATAAGCAACCAGTTCAGGAGCCATTTCAGGGTATATTTTACACACCTGGTAAAAAAACTCCAGTCCAAAAGCCTGGGTTGAAATTTTAGCCTTTTGATTGTTCATCCATTCAATGCTAAGGTCTAGCAAATCGGTTATATACTTTTCAATAATCGGGCAACGCATAAGAAGTTTCATACCTTGCCGAATATAACTTTCGTTTTTTGTTTTGATTACATTTTGGTAGAGCTTATCGAGTATTGGAAAGATAAATGTATTGTTCTTTTCGGTTGCATGATCAAGTATCCACAATAATCTCCATGCACGACTATCGGGCATATCTTCCGAGATTTCCCATATACAATTAAAAAAAGCCTGCTCCTTTTCAGCCTTAAGAAACAGGTAATCGTATTCAGCTTTTGAGTATGCCGATTCAAGTAATTTTTCGATTTCCTCCCGGTTCATATGGTTAGATCATCAAATATTCGATATTTAAGAGTAATACTACAATAATTTACTTATCAAAACATGCAAAATTGATAAACTTTTTTACTTATCACAGAAATATTTGTATTTTTAGTTCGCTGAGAGATTTGTAATGAGAGACACTATTCTATATTTACTTTTATTTTTTTCAGTTGCAGTTAATGCACAGTCTGCAAGTTTCAAAAAATACAATGCCGAAAATGGTATGCTCATGCACAATTCTGTTGAGGCTATTGCACGCGACAGCCTTGGGTATGTATGGGTTGGGACAAATTACGGGCTAAACCGGCTTGATGGCTACCAAACAATTAATTACATTTCAAATCCACTTGATTCCCTTTCAATTTCAAGCAATTTCATTAAATCACTTTTTGTCGATCGTGAGGGGAACCTTTGGGTTGGCACAATAGGTGGCGGGCTCAATAAATTCATCCGGGAAGAAGATGCTTTTCAGCGTTTTTTACCAAATGCTTCAAAAAACAGCATTTCGGGCATAAATATTTCATCTGTAACGCAGGATAATATCGGGAACATATGGATTGGGCTTATAGGTGAAGGTGTCGACAAGTATGATCCCAAAACGGGAATTTTCACACATTATAGTTTCGACAGCATACATCAGGCCGATCAGCGTTTTTCAAATATTCATTCGCTATACCCAGATAAATATGGGAATATATGGGCTGGCTTTGATTTCGACCGTAACGGAATTTATAAAATCGAGCCTTCCACCGGAAAGATTACTTTTCATGGCCTGCCCCCTGAAAAAAGCAAACACCTCGATGTTGGAGCCGTAACTGATATTAGTGAGTTCAGCGATGGAACATTGCTTTTTTCAATCTGGAACAGCATGTTGTTCAAATTGCATCCATTGAAAGATGAACAAATTAAGTTATGGATGGGCCCTGAATCTTTTAACGGTAATCACTTAACATCGTCGGCTATTGACGATAACGACAACGTTTGGACAGGAACCTGGGAAAATGGCCTGTGCCTGATCAAGCCCTCAACCGGGGAAACCTTGAATTTTAACCGTGACCCGGCATTATCGTCCGGGATTAGTTCAAATGCAGTAAAGTGCTTGTTTTTTGAAAACAACAACTTATGGATCGGTTTCAGGGAACAGGGGATAAACCTGCTGGAATTTGGGGAGAAAATGTTCAGGGCGCTTCCTACAACTACAAGCTCAGGCCTGACTATGAATGAAATTGATGCCCACTGCATCACCTCCGACGGACAAGATAATATTTGGGTTGGTACACGCGGGCAGGGTTTGTGGAAATATAATCTTAAAAAAAATACCGTTAAGAATTTTAATGTTTCTAACTCTGAATTAAAATCGAACAATATACTTACGCTTTTATACAGCCCTACTGAAAAAATATTGTGGTTGGGTACCGATGGCGATTTTGTAGCCTCATTCGACCCTGAAAACGAGTCGATCAACTACGTTAAACACAGCGAAGGCGATTGGTGTTCGGTTTATAGCCTCGAAGAAACTGAAGACTTTCTATGGTGCGGAACCTGGGGGGCTGGGATAAAAAAGCTTGACAAAAACACCCTTCGCTATTCAACCATTCACTTTAATAAAGATGACCAATACCAAAACAGCATCTTTGATCTCAGGCTGGCAGGTAATGATTTATGGGTTGCCAATGTAGGAATGGGATTGATCAGGTATAACATCTCTTCTGGCGCTTACGAGATATTTAACTACCAAAACCTGCCCGGTTTTCCTAAAGAAAGCCCAAACAGCATTTTTATCGATACAGATACAACGATATGGATTGCAACTGCTGGCGGAGGGGTTGTCCATTTGTTTCCCGAAATCAAAAAATTTGATGCTTTTACTAAAGAAAATGGCTTTTCTTCAAACGTTATACAAGCAGTCTGCGCCGAACCCGGCACCGATAATATCTGGTGCTCAACCAATTCGGGGGTCACACTTTTTAATAAAGAAAGTAAAAATGCAACAACTTTTTATACGCACAATGGCTTAGTTGACAACAACACCAATATTTCATCAATTTTGTTCAACAGCAAAGACAATAAAATATACATAGGCACAACAAAGGGAGTTGTTTATTGTGAAACAGGGAATATTATTCTAAACACCAAAACCAGAAATGTTGTTATCACCCGCCTTGATGTTTTAGGCAATGAAGTTGTTCCAGGCCAGCAAGGTATCATTGATGTGACAATTGACCAAACCGACAAGATCGTTTTAGAGCCCAGGCATAATTTTTTTACGCTATATTTCGCATCAATGGAGTTTAACCCTTCGTTTAAAAGCGCTTATTACTATAAACTTGAGGGCTTCAATAAAGAGTGGCTGAAAACTTCATACGACAAGAATTTTGTGCAGTATACCAACCTCGATCCGGGCAGTTACACCTTCCGGGTGAAAGCATCGAATTGCGATGGGATAATGAGCAACAAAGAAACTGAATTGGTTATAATAATAAAGCCTGCAATATGGCAAACAATGATTTTTAAAATTGGGGTTTTTCTAATTATTATCCTTTTTTTAACTTTTTGGGCATACCGTCGATACCATTCTCTTATCAAATCGCAACTCGAACTTGAAATGAAGGTTTCGGACCGTACCAGCGAAATCCAGTTTCAGAAAGAACAAATTGAACGCCAGAAACATGAACTTGAACTGGCAAATAAAACCAAAGACAAATTTGTATCAATTATTGGCCACGACCTGAAAAACCCAATGAGCAGCATCGACCAGTTAATAGAATTATTGCTTATGCAGGATACCAATTTTGATGATGCTACCCGAAAAAAATTCCTGAAAAACCTGAAAAAGCTTTCAGATAAAACCCTAAATCTTCTCGACGATTTAATGGTATGGGCCCAGTCGCAGGCAAATCAGATAAAAATTGATAAAAAACCATTCGATATCAATGAGATCATCGTCGATGTAATTGAACTTTGCGAACCCATTGCCCGGAAAAAGAATATAATGCTTGTTTCACCCGAAGATAAAGGCCTTATTGTGAATGCCGATAAAAATACCATAACCACAGTATTGCGTAACCTGGTAACCAATGCCCTAAAATTCTCATACGAAAACAGCAAGGTAGTTCTCGATGTTAACGAAGACATTGCTGAAGTTATTGTTTGCGTAAAAGACCAGGGAACCGGGATGTCGACAACAACCCTGAATAGTTTGTTCAAGGTTGAAAACATCTTGTCGCGAGAAGGCACAAAAGGGGAAACAGGTACTGGCCTGGGTCTTATACTTTGTAAAGAGTTTGTATTCCTGAATGGAGGTAATATATGGGCTGAAAGCGAGCCGGGAAAGGGAAGCAAATTTTGTTTTACACTTGAAAAAGAGGATTAAATTTGCTGGTTGCGCCTCTTTTTATACCTCTTTAAAATATAAAAGAATGAAACCTGAACTTGGCAAAATACAAAAAACACTTTTATTCCCATTATGGGGAAGGGCAATTGAGTCACAAAAACCTGATGCGTTGCTGGTCGATGAAAAAGCGGTTGAAATTATTGATAAAATCGACTTCGATTTCTCGACTTTTAAAAAATCGTTATCTGAAATCAGCAAATACGGCTGGGTCATACGAAGCCTCCTGATTGACAAAGCAATTAATCGGTTCCTCGAAAAACACCCTAAAGCAACCGTTGTTGACATTGGCTGCGGCCTTGATACAACGTTCGAAAGGGTCGACAATGGGAAACTGCGCTGGTACGACCTTGACCTGCCCGATACCATAGCCCTGCGAAAACGTTTCTTTTCGGAAAATGAAAGAAGAAAATTTATTGCCTCGTCGTTCCTCGACAACGGTTGGTTAGACCAAATGATTGTTGAAGACAATATTTTATTCATTTCGGCAGGAGTTCTCTATTATTTCAATGAAGAAGAGGTTAAAGGTTTTATTAAAAGGGTCGCAGAAAAATTCCCGGGCAGTGAATTTGTTTTTGATGCAACATCGCCCCGGGGTGTGAAAATGGCAAACAAAATGGTTCTGAAACGCAGCAAGATCGAAAATGCCGCTTTTCTTGTCTGGGGTATTAAACACGCCAAAGAACTTGAAAGCTGGGATAAACACATCAAAGTACTGGAGGAAAAACTGTTTTTTGAAGACATACCGAAAAAATTGCCTTTAAAAACCCGTATGCAATTATCGTTTTCCGATTTGTTAAAAATTCAGTATTTGATTCATCTGAAATTTATTTAATGTTGAAAAATTGAACCATGAAACTTTTGTTGATCAGCAACTCGACCATGGCCGGAGAGGCCTATCTTGAATACCCGAAAAACGAAATTGAAAAATTTCTGGGAACAAAACCAGTTGAGGTCCTATTCATCCCTTTTGCTGCCGTTACCTTTTCATACAATGAGTATGAGAAAAAAGTAAATGAACGGTTCAACGAGATTGGCCATTCGCTTGTTTCAATTCATCGTTATGCTAATCAGCAGGAAGCTGCAAAAAATGCCCGTGCCATTGTTATTGGCGGGGGCAATACATGGCAGCTTTTAAAGGTATTGCGCCAAAACGGTCTTTTGCCCATCATTCGCGAAAAAGTACGTGGGAG
>JAFGEV010000278.1 GCA_016931385.1 Prolixibacteraceae bacterium | reverse complement strand
TGGTTTAATGCCTATCCGCGTCCAAGAACATTTTCATTCGGCCTGAATGTTTCATTCTAACTTTAAAAGAAAAGAAAAATGAAAATAAAATATATATCAATCATACTTTTCCTGACCTTGCTCTCCGGAGCATGTACAAATCTGGAAGAAACTTTGTACGATAAAGTCTCTTCTGCCGATTATGGAAAAACCGCTTCGGAAATTGAAACCATCGTAGGCAGGGCCTATGCATCGTTGCGAGGTTACAGCGACGAAATCTGCAATGCTTTCCCTACAGGTGAATTTGTGCTTTTTCTTAGCGAAACCACTTCCGACGAAGCCTGCATCCCGACCCGGGGCGCCGACTGGTACGATGAAGGCCGCTACCAGGAAGCACAGTTTCATACCTGGACACCTTCTAACCTGCTTGTATTAAGCGCCTGGAGATATTGCTACGGAGGGATCAACAAAATTAATCTGATCATCGACCAGGTTGAAAAATCGGAACTTACCGAAGATGAGCAGTTGGTTGTCAAAGCTGAACTCAGGGGAGTGCGGGCATACTTTTACTACATGTTGCTTGACCTATTCGGAAATGTGCCCATTACAACAAAAGCTTCAGACGAGAACGTTAGCAACTTACCGCGTTCAGATGTATATGCTTTTGTTGAAGATGAATTGCTTGATGTTGTTGACCTTTTGCCTGCTGAAAAAATTTACGGAAGGTTCACTCAGGGTGTAGCCAACACTCTTTTAGCCCGGTTATACCTTAATTCGGAAGTATTTATCGGGCAGGCCCGCTGGCAGGATTGCATCGATGCCTGTGACAAAGTTCAGGGTTATACACTCGAAAACAATTTCTTTACCAACTTTCTGACTGAGAACGAAGGCTCGAATGAAATAATCTGGTCGATCCCTTACGACAGCAAGGCAGGTACCACAGGAAATTTCTTCGCTTCGCTGGCTTTCCACTATAAACAGAAACAGGCCTTTTCAGCAACCAACAATTATACCGATTGTGTTAACGGGATCAGCGCCCAGCCAGGGCTGTATTCTTCATACGAAGACGAGGATGTGCGTAAGCAGGGTTACCTTGCAGGCGACCAGATTTCGCTGGCAACAGGATCGGTTATTTTAATGGACAACGGCTCGCCGCTTTCCTATACCGAGGAAATTGAAAATTATATTGATGCACAACAAAACGAAGGCATCAGGCCTAAAAAGTATGAAGTGAAGGAAGGCGAAACCTGGGAACGCGACCACGATTTTGTGATCATGCGCTATGCCGAAATCATATTAATGAAGGCTGAATGCCTTATCAGGCTGGGATCACCCGGACTGGCTCGCCCGTTGGTTGCCCAGATACGCGACCGTGCCAATGTTGATACCCCGGCCGATGTCGATCTGGAATTCCTGGATGATGAACTGATGCGCGAATTTGCTTTCGAAGGCCATCGTCGTACCGATAACATTCGTATGGGCGACTGGTTTAAGCCCTGGTGGAACAAGGAGGCAACACCTGAATACAGAAGCCTCTTCCCTATTCCACAATACGAAATGGATTTAAACAGTAACCTGAGTCAGAATCCGGGATACAATTAAGGTTTCCACCTTCGCCCCGATTTTCGGGGCTATGGCAAACAAGGAGGTTGAGGTTAAGGTTAAGGTTTCCACCTTCGCTGCTCCTCCGCTAAAGCTTCGGCGACACGCAGAAAAGCTACGATGGACAAGGAGGTAGAGATTAAATTAAAAAGATTGAGATTGATGATCAGAATAGGGTTTGTTACATTTCAGGTTATGGTGTTACTTATTGGAGCATCGGTTTTGGTGGCTTGCGAAAAAGAGGAAGAGGAAAAGCCCGGCACGTTCAGTCTTGTGAAATATGAACCGGTGAAAGTCTTGAAAACAAACAGTACAGAAACGTGGGCACATATAATGCCCTGGTTTGTAAGCAGCGAGTTTTCTTCAAACGGAAACTGGGGTATACACTGGACAATGAACACCATGAACCCGGAAAAAACGGATGAAAACGGGAAGCGGCAAATCGCTTCCCACTTCTATCCGCTTACCGGGCCCTATGCATCAAATGATCCTGACATTATTGAATACCAGATTCTATTAATGAAATACAGCGGAATTGATGGGGTGCTGATCGATTGGTACGGTTCGACCGACTTTAACGATTACAAAATCAACCGCGATAATTCCGAAGCCATCATTAATGCCCTTGACGAAGCAGGGCTGAAATTTGCCATCGTATATGAAGACCGAACCATTCAGGAGGTTGTTAAAAAAGATGCCTCATTAACCCGTATCGATGCTGCAATTAACGACATGCTTTACCTTGAAGAAAATTACTTCAGCAACCCGTCGTACATTCAAATCGATGGAAAACCATTGTTGCTGGTTTTCGGGCCGGTTGAATTTCATCAGCCATCGGAATGGGAGGAAATATTCAGCGTTCTTTCAGAAGACCCGTGTTTTGTTGTGCTGAATGGAAAATCGAACGAAACAAGCCCAATATCTTCAGGTGAATATATATGGGTTGATGAAGGATCACTCGACAATAAATATGGGAACTTAGACAAATTTGATTTGTTTATAGGAGGAGCCTATCCCGGCTTTCTCGATTTTTATAAAGAAGGAGGCTGGGGCAAAGGCTACTTCACGATCGATCACAAACAGGGCGATACCTTTAAGGAAACGCTTCAAAAGGCCAAAAACGCAAACACCGATTATTTGCAGCTCATTACCTGGAACGATTACGGCGAAGGAACAATGATTGAACCTACCGAAGAGTTCGGGTTTACCCTGCTTGAACACGTGCAGGATTTTACCGGCGTTAGCTATACTTTAAATGAACTTGAATACATTTTCAACTTTTATGAATTAAGAAAAAACTTGAAGCAGGACGATCAGAAGTTCCTCGACCAGGCATTTTATTATTTTGTTTCGTTGCAAAGCGAAAAGGCAGTTCATATAATTGACAGCATGCAAACGCATTAAAAAAGAAGATGATGATCATTAATTCATTATATAGAAGGTTTTTTATCTGGATGCTGGTTTTTGCAGGCATATTTCTTTTCCTGGCATGCTCCGAAGACATTCCTGAAGGTGAAGGAGATCCGGGAAAAAATCAGGAAGAGGAAGAAGAAACAATACCCTTTGACAAAGTACCCGGTCTGGATGAAATGGTAGTGTATGAAGTTAACAATCTTGCCTTTGGTCCCAATGGAACTTTTTCCAATGTAATTGATCGACTTGATTCGATAAAAAACCTTGGCGTGAATGTGTTATGGCTTATGCCCATTTATCCCGAGGGAATTGAAAACGGTGTAGACTCTCCATACTGTATTCGTGATTATTATGATGTAAACCCCGACTACGGAACCTTAGACGATTTCAAACTTCTGGTTAAAGAAGCCCACAACCGCGAAATGGCCGTTATCCTCGACTGGGTTGCCAACCATACATCATGGGACAACGAATGGATCGTTAATACAGACTGGTATACGCAGGATGCATATGGTAATATCGTTTCACCTGCAGGAACAAACTGGGCCGACGTGGCCGACCTCAACTTCGACAATGCCGAAATGAAGGATGAAATGATCAAGGCTATGAAGTTCTGGATCACAACAACCAACATTGATGGATTCAGGTGCGATGCGGTTGAATTTGTTCCTCACGATTTCTGGAAACAGGCCATCGACGAATTAAAAACAATACCTGACAGGAACCTGATCCTGCTGGCTGAAAGTGCAACAACCCAAAGCTTCACTTCGGGCTTTCAGATGAATTACGGCTGGGATTTTCAGTCGAAGCTTGCAAATGTTTTCAGCAACGGGGCAAGTGCCGGAACAATTATATCGGCCAACAATGCCGAAAACAATTCACTTCACGAAGGAACAAAAAAGCTCCGCTTTATTACAAACCACGATATTTGTGCCTGGGAAGCTTCACCGGCCGACCAGTTTGTTTCTTCCACCGGATCAGTCACAGCCTTTGTAATCACCGCCTTTATGGGGGGCGTGCCAATGATTTATACCGGGCAGGAAATCGGCTATTCTGAAATGATTTCTTTTTTCGACTTAAACCCTATAGACTGGAATTCGGGGCAGGAGATTTATAACACCTACAAGAGAATTATGAAAACCCGGGGAGAAAATATTCATATCCTTTCGGGAGACATTAAAAGCTACCCCCACAAGGATGTGCTTGCATATAAAAGAATTGCAGGTGACGACGAGTTGCTGATTATTGCAAACGTGCGCAAGCAAAATTCGGCTTTTGCCTTGCCTGCCGACTTACAAAATACAAGCTGGGTAAACACACTAAACCAACAGCAAATTGTACTTGAAAATGAACTGACGTTGAACGCTTTTCAGTTCTTAATTTTAAAGAATGAATAGACCGAACAAATAATAGATAAACCGATGAAAAAAAATAAGATAATATCAATTGCAGCTTTTCTTTTTACAGTGGCTTTCCTGATTTCCTGTGTTCAGAAAGATCCGTCGGTACAGGATGTAAAATCGCCCGATGGCTTAAACAAAATCACATTTGCAGTTGAACAGGGAGATATTTACTATTCGGTAACGCATAAAGGAAAAGAAATCATAGCACCTTCAAAGCTTGGTTTTGTATTTAAAGACGGTTCAGTTTTGGGTAAAAAGATGAAAATTGAAAATATTTCCCGCAATTCATATAACGAAACATGGGAACAACCATGGGGCGAAAAAAGACTTATTGAAAACCGCTATGAAGAAATGACTGTGAACCTATCATCGGGTAACGGGCAAAAGTATTATATGAACATAGTTTTCAGGGCATTCAACGACGGGATTGCTTTCAGGTATGAAATACCCGAACAGGAACTGATCGATTCGTTTATAATTACTGATGAGTTAACACAATTTGCATTGCCAACAATCGACAATGCCTGGTGGATACCCGCATATAAAGGAGTTTACTACGAAAATATAACTCAATATACGCCCGTTAACCTTATCGACACTGCAAGCTGCCCTTTCACAATAAAAACATTAAACGGAAAATACCTTACCATACACGAAGCCAACCTTACCGATTATGCTGCCATGAACCTTTACTGCACGGGAGAATCAACTCTTAACTGTGATCTTACTCCATGGTCGACCGGTGAGAAGGTTTTTGCAAAAGCACCTATAAAATCACCCTGGCGGATGGTGATGATTGCCGATAAGCCTGGCGAATTAATTACCTCGTACCTTGAACTGAACCTGAATGAACCCTGTGCCATTGATGATATTTCGTGGATTGAACCCTGCCGTTACATTGGGATTTGGTGGGGTATGCACATGGGCAAATACACCTGGCATATGGGGCCAAACCATGGTGCAACTACCGAAAACACGATGAGATACATCGACTTTGCCGCTGAACACGGCTTTAAAGGAGTATTGGTTGAAGGCTGGAACAAGGGCTGGGAAAACGACTGGACAAAAGAAGGAGACAAGTTCAGTTTTATCGAACCCTATCCCGATTTCGATATTGAAAAAATCACCGGGTATGCCAGCTCTAAAGGGGTTAAACTGATCGGCCATCATGAAACAGGTGGAGCGACTAAAAATTATGAAAATCAACTGGAAGATGCTTTTGCTTTATACCAGAAGCTTGGAGTAAACAGCGTAAAAACAGGATACGTAAGTCCACTGCTTGACGGGAAAGAAAGGCATAGCAGCCAGTACGGTGTCCGACACATGCGAAAAGTCATCGAAACAGCTGCAAAATATCATATTACAATCGACAACCACGAACCGGTTATGCCCACAGGCTTGAGGCGTACTTATCCGAATTTAATGACCGGTGAAGGAATGCGCGGACAGGAATACAATGCCTGGTCGCAGGACGGAGGCAATCCGGTAAATCACACCTGCATAATCCCTTTTACACGGGGACTTGCAGGGCCAATGGATTATACTCCTGGCGTTTTCAATTTTGACAACCCGGTAAATCCCGGAACAAAAGTTAAAACGACCCTCGCCCACCAACTCGCATTATATGTGGTATTTTTCAGTCCACTGCAAATGGCCTGCGACCTACCTGAAAATTACGAAGGCAACCCGGCATTAAAATTTATTGAACAGGTGCCCGTTAACTGGGATATAACCAAAGTACCTGATGCCGAAATTGGTAAATACGTTTACATTGTAAGAAAAGACAGGGATTCGAAAGACTGGTACCTGGGTTGCATTACAAACGAAATGCCCAGGGAAACTAACATTAATCTTGGGTTTTTAGAAAAAGATAAGATATACAGCGCTGAAATATATCGCGACGGCGACAATGCCCACTGGGAAACCAACCCAACATCAGTTTCAATTGAAAAAATTACAGTTACTGCCAACGATTATTTACCTGTGAAGCTTGCCCCGGGGGGCGGTATAGCCGTCAGGTTTACCCCTGAATAGAGAGGGAAGCAATTCAACGTTCCTTATACGAACGAAAGCCGCAATCCTGAATGACACTTTGCCCTGAAAGGGCTCTATATTTCAGCCCGGGGTAACGCCCAAGGTAAGGGAATGAGTGCGGGAGAGCCGTTCGATCCACAAGTCTGGATAAGGTGTACAGCCTTGTATCGAACCAAATAGTAGCCCGTTGTAACAAGGGATTCCTCCTTTCCCGATATGCATCGGGATCGTCGGAATGACAAGCTTTTTACAACTGTCATTACCACATTGTGCCCAAAAATTTTGGATTTGAACTACCAATGACTGATTTTTATTTCACCCTTCCGGGGTTTTTCCTGATGAAATCATCCCAGTTTTTAAACTCTTTTTCCTGTGTTGGCCTTCCCGATTGCAACCAGTGACAGAAAGCCACTGCAACGGCATCGGTTGCATCAAGGGTTTTTGGAATATTTTCGATTCCATACATTTTTTGAAGAAAGTATGCCACCTGTTCCTTTGAGGCTCTGCCCATACCGGTAATGGCCAGTTTTACTTTCAGGGGAGCATATTCAAAAATCGGAAGTCCGCGGTGCAGTGCTGCCGCCATTGCCACTCCCTGTGCCCTTCCAAGTTTCAGCATCGACTGCACGTTTTTCCCGTAAAACGGCGCTTCAAGGGCAACTTCGTCGGGTTTATATTCATCAATCACCGACAACACCCTGTCGAAAATATATTTCAATTTTTCGTAATGTGTTGAAAATTTACCGGGCGCAATAATGCCCATCGATTCAATGGATGTATTTTTGTCGACCACTTTCAAAACGCCGTAACCCATCACATTTGTTCCAGGGTCAATTCCCAGTATGGTTTTTGATTTCGTCATTAATACGCTCCTGTTAAACGATGAATACCTTTGTATTGAATTTGTTCAAATTGAAGTACCTGTTGCTTTTTCAGCGTAGGTTGTGTCAAGGACAAAGCAGGGTTAACAATAAAATCGAGGGTTTTTTTCAACATCGCTTCTTCAGGGTCGCCCCAGTTGTGGTCCAGGTCATCGGTTTGGGCAATATCAACCGGAAGTCCGTTATAATAATCACCATAACCCATACTGTTAATGCTTTTAAAGCTGATAGGGAGAATTGCAAGGTCGAGCTTTTCGACTTTAAAAATATACATTCCCACAGGTTTGCCATGCGTGTCGCTTCCAACAAGGGTTACATCGGTGTAAGGTTCAAGGCTGTTTATCACCAGCTCGCTGGCCGATGCCGTGCGTCCTGTTGTGATAAAATATACATTCTGAGCTTCAAAAACAGGCCCGTCGTAAGCCGATGTCGTAGGCACATCTTTATCGGTGTGTTTGTCGTTGTGAATAAGCGATGAAATAACCTGCCCTTTCACAAGTTCCCCGCCAATCATACCTACAAGCTGATAGGCTGCATTGTTAAGTCCACCTCCGTTATACCGCAGATCAACAATCAAATCGGTTATATTATCATTGTTGAAACTATCGATTACGGTTCGTAGTTCATCGGGTGAAGTGCCGATAAAACTGTTAAGAACAAAATATCCGATATTATGTCCATCCACGTTTAAAACTTCTGAATACAAAACCGAATTTGCAGATATTGCTTCGCGTGTTGCGGTGAAAGAATGAAGCCCGCCCTGATGGTCTTCCATTTCAAAAAGAACCTCGCCGTTTGATGAAAGCGCGGCATTTACGCTGTCGATTTCATTGGTAGTAAAACCATTTATTGAAAGCACTTTCCAGCCCCTTTCCACACCATTCCTCCCTAAGGGGGAGTTTTCATATACAAGTGAAATTTTTATAATCCTGTCGGAATCGATCACAAAACCTGCACCAAAACCTGTATACTCGCCACTTTGATACCATTTTAGAACCTCGCTGTAAGGTGCAGTGAAACTCCACCGGTCATCGGGGAATTTTATTGAATCGATTAAAGCTTCTTCTGATTCAATACCGTTGGGGTCAATATCAGGAATTTGTTCGTACCAAAGATACCAGTCGAGAAACTTCTCATATATGTACTCGTTTGCAGTTTTTTCGGGCGGATCGGTAGGGAACGACTCACATGCAACAAATACCTGCACGAAAACGGCAATGATCAATACTATTTTAAAAAGCCTCAACTGTTTCATTTTTTATTTTTTATCCCTATCCGGGTTTGTTGAAACAAAATTCCTGAAATTATAAAAAATAAGCCAATTATTGTTGTTGAATGGATCGGCTCTTTCAGGATGAAATGAACAGGAACTAGTGAAAGAAAAGGCGCGAGATAGATCAGGTTGGCAATTCTGGCATTGTTGCTTGAAAGCGACATTGCCCTGAGCCATAAAATAAATGTTATGCCAATTTCAAAAAAACCGATATAAATCGCGGCTATAAGGCTTTTGCCTGCCTGTAAATGGATTGAATCGGTTGCCAACAGGAAAACCAGCAAATAACAAAATCCAAAAAGAAAATTCAGGAACAAACCGATAAGCTGGCCAATCTGGCGTTTCACATTAATAATCCAATAAACCGACCAGATAAACGCACTCCCCAGGCACAATGCAATCCCTGTCCAATCGCTTTTTTCAATCGCAAAGCCTTTCCCTTTTGATGATATTAGCATAACACCTGCCAGCCCAATCAGCAATGCAAGCAGGTTTTTCAAGGTAATTTTTTGTTTCAGGAATGGAGCTGATAAAACGACAAGTATTAGCGGCCATGTCATGTTTACCGGCTGGGCAACCTGGGCAGGAAGTATGGAATAACCTTTCAGAAGGATTATGTAGTATGCAAAAGGGCTGATTAAACCCAAAAGTGCCGAGAGCCATAACTCTTTTTTTGAAATCTTTTTAAGCTGATTAATTTTCCCCCCAATCGCAATAAGCGTCATCAAAATTACCAGGGTTACCCCCGATGCAATGAAAATCAACTGTGCCGGATTATAATTTTCCAGGCCTAGTTTAAAAGCTGTTGGCACTGTTGCCCAGAAAAGGACAGCTACAAGCGCAAAGGCAATTGAAGCCCTGTCGTTCACTTTCCCTGAGGAATCAGAGGCCACGGAAGAATTCGGCTTCATAATCTGGTAAATCTTCTTCTTCAATCTTATCGCCCCTCAATATCCTGAACCGGTTACGGGAATCTTCGGTGTAAATACTTCCGGGATAACTAAGCATGATTTGTTTATAAAGCTCCTGTGCTTTTTCTGAATTATTTAAGCGGGTTTCATAAATCAAGGCCATTTTATACAGGGCATCATCGGCCGAAGTTGACCAGGAATGGTTTTTGGCTACTTCTTCATAATATGAAACAGCTTTTTCAAAATCGAAATTCTTTTCGCTTATCATTGCTTTGCGCATAAGTATCCTTTCCTGAAGCATGTGACCGGGGAAGAGTTCAACAATCGAATCGTACGTTGCTATTGCAAGGCTGTCTTTGTTTTGGTAAGTAAGAAGGTCGCCCCTGGCAAATAACTGAAGTGGTTCGGAAATGGTATCTAATTCATAACTGGCAGTAATTAACAACGAAAGGTCCATGGCATCATTGGCAATCAGTTTCGAAGTGCTTGCCTTTAAAACATCGAGCTGTGCTTTTGCCCATCCAATTTCGCCAAGGTAAAAGCTTAGTTTTGCTTTTTTTAACTTCACATCATCGCCCAGGGAATTTTCCCGGTTTGCATCAATAATCTGCGCATAAAGAAGGGTAGCTTCCCATAGCTGGTTGTCGTAAACCATAATATCGGCCTGCTCAACTTTAAGCGCCGACCGCTGCTGATTGTTCAGGTCACGAGCCTGAAGGGCTTTTTCAAGTACTTCATTGGCCTTACCGGTGTTCTCAAGGTGAAAAGCCAGAAAATGGGCATAGTCGATCGAAAACTCAACTGTTTGGTTACTGAAACCGTATTCATCAAGAATGTTATTGAATTTTTGTACAAGTTCTTTTGCATTGCCCCGCTGCTTTTTGGGCAGTGAAATGTACTTGCTGTATTCGGTCCTTACCAATTGTTTACGAACATCGTCGAGGTTTTTTACAGGCGGCTTTCTTTCTGCAAGATAGTTTAAGCCTTCAAGCGCTACATCGAATAATTTGAGCTGCGCTGCCGATCTGGAAAAATCCATAATATCATTTTCCTCTGTCTTTGTCCTTTTATCGAGAGCGATGGAATGGGTCAGGGCTTGTTTGTAGTTTTCATCCTGAACAAAAAACCAGATCAGTAGACGATTGTATGCCAAAATATCAGGGTACTGCTGTATGGCTTTCAGTATCTCCCGCCTGATGGCTTCGCGAAGCGAGTTGTCGAAGTCGAAACGGAGCAACGAGTTAAGCCTTCCTTCAACGCTGGCAATGCCCGTTTCATCTTCTTTGAGCATAAAAATATACTCCTCCATCATTTTATCGTAGTTGCGTGTATAGGCGTAAACGGTGGCAATATTTGGCCTGAACATTTCACCTTCGAGCAGTTCCCTTCCCCGCAAATATGTCTTCTCGGCATATTCCATTTCCCTTTTAGTGAAAAAGGTATTTGCAACCGAAATTATGGCACCTTTGCTTTTGTTCAAACCTTCGATTACCTCATCGAAAACCGAGTAAGCCTTGCCAATTTCTCCTTTTTCTTTGTAAACAAACCCCAGGGATATTTGCAATGTAGTGGTTTTATGTTTTCTGAGTTCTTTCTTTAAGGCTTTTTCTGCTTCGTCGTAATTCTTTAAACCAACAAGGCAATTAATGTAATTGTCGAAATAATAATTGACCCGTGTTGTTTCATAAAGTTCAAGGTAAAGGGGCGCTGCTTTTTCGAAATCGTTGTTTCTGTAAAATGAAGAAGCCAGTTGTGCCTTGTTCTGGGTATCGGTTTGTTGGGCAACCAGAAAAATTGTTAAAAAAGAAAACAATATGTATATAAATAACTTCTTCATTGGTAAAAAGATTATCAGGCAAAAATAATCGATTTTAATACAAACCCTATTTTATTATCTATACTAAAAGATCAAATATTGCTGAAAGGTTTATGTTTTAAGGATTATTAACGTGATAGAAACAGCTGCTGGCTGTTGGCTGATGGGGGTTTATCAACATCTAACAAATTATCAAAAAGGCATTTTCGCTTAATGTTTTAAATTACCCTGAAAACTTCTGTTTCACCTGCTGTAGCTTTTTTCCTAATGATCTCCGAAAATTCATCTGTAAAAGAACTCAGCAACATAAGGCATTCATCAAATCTACCAAACTGGCGGTTGAGTTCAGCTTTTAAAATGCGTTCGTAGTTGTTTTCAGCATTCAAAAGTTCCTCAAAACGTTCAAGGCTTTTAGCCCAGAATTTTTTAAACTTTTCGTTTTTTTGAAGAAGCTTGCGGCCGGCATCACTGTGATTACCGGCGTACCAGAACTCCTTTAAGATTATTTTTTCAGTTTTTTCGTCCATTTTACGGCGGATCCTAAGTTCAAGGGCAAGGTTGCCGGCTGAAGGTGGAGCAGCTCTTTTCAGGTGCGCCCATTTTTCATGAAATTCTTCCCACTCAGGGCTTGCAATCAATTTACCATTCTCAGGGAAAAAACCCAGTTCGCAGGTTACACAGCCAATAATACCCGGGACCCGGGGATTCAGTTCGTCAATGAAAAAACCATCAGAAAAAGCAATCCGCTTTTCCGATGGTTTATTATTTAAAGGGTTGCTTACTACATATACCTCTCCGCAATCGGGGCACTCTAAAATTATTGGCGGTAAAAACTCCAACATTATCAAGGTTAAGGTTTGAATTCAATATTAATAAACTAGGTATACAGAAACCTTTTGATATTCTTTTTGGGTGTTTTAACAAATTCTTCGTTAACCAGTTCAATTTTCGACAACTGTTCGTAGGCAGCTATCGAATGGTTAAAGTTTTTCCGGTTTTCGGCCATGATGTGTTCGAGTGTTGTTTCATCAACCTGTTCGGTTTTCATGGCTTCCCTATCGGGATAAACCAGGGCAACCAGTTTCGAGCTGCGCTGAACAATCACACACTCCTGAACAAAAGGCATATTGCTGAGCCGTGCTTCAAGTTCCTCGGGGTAAATGTTTTGCCCGCTGGGACCAAGCAGCATGTTTTTAGAGCGCCCTTTGATATATATAAAATTTTCTTTGTCGATTAAGCCCAGGTCGCCGGTACGCAACCATCCGTCATCGGTAAAGGTATTTTTATTGGCCTCTTCGTTATTGTAATAACCAAGCATAACGTTTTCACCCCTGACCTGAATTTCGCCAACCACATTATACGGGTCGTCTGAATCGATGCGTACTTCCATGCGTTCAACAAGCTTCCCGGCCGAAAATGGCTGGGTAACATCCCATGCAGCATAGCTAATCAGCGGGCCGCACTCGGTCATTCCATAACCAATGGTAAACCTGAATTTAATTTTGCGGAAAAAGTTTTCCACTTCGGCGCTTAGCGCTGCCCCACCAATCACGATCTCGTGAAAACGGCCGCCAAAGGTTTCAACCAGTTTTGCTTTAATTTTTTTATGCAAAATTGAATTTATTCCCGGAATCGCCAGCAATACCTTCATCACAGGTTTTTGCAGAGTTGGCAACAGCCGTTTCTTGTATATCTTTTCAATAACAAGGGGAACAGACAATATCAGGTGGGGTTTTATATCCTGAAATGATTTAACCAGGATTTGCGGACTGGGCATCTTGTTCAGGAAGGTGATATGACAGCCCAGGGTTACCGGGAACAGGAATTCGAACAAAAGACCGAATACATGGGCCATTGGGAGGAAAGATACGATTTTGTCGCCCGATTTAAGCGGCATGTTGTCCTGGGCATAAATTACGTTCGAAAAAACGCTCCTGACAGGTATCATTACCCCTTTCGAAAAGCCTGACGAACCCGAGGTGTAAGAGAGTATGAGTAATTCTTCGGATGGTTTTTCAGCAAAGGTAAAATCTTCTTTCTTAACCACTTCACCCTGCATCATCTTCAGCCCTTCTTCCGAAAGTTTTTGTAAATCGCCGTTTTGACTTTGCAGAACCGAGAAATCTTCAATGGCGATGGTTCCTTTCAGATTGCCCATTTCGGCAGGCGTAAGGGTCTCGTAAAGCGGCTTTGCGGCAAACAGGAAAAGCGAACCGGAATGGTTTACGATATGGTGAACATTTTCGGGGATAAAGTCGGGAAGAATGGGCACAGCCACGGCACCGTAAGCAATGCACGCGAGAAATATTTTTCCCCAGTTGGCAGAATTGCGCCCGTAAATGGCGACTTTGTCACCCTTATTTAAACCGGCCTTCTCAAATATGACCAAAAGTGTTCCTATCGATTGAGCTACACTGCTGTAAGTGAATGTTTCACCACCGTAATCGGAGAAAACGGGAAGGTCCCAGTTTTTTCTGAACGAACTGGTGTAAAGTTCGGCTAAATTATTGCGATTCATAAGTTTAAGTTTTATTTGTTATTCTTTTTTTTGCGTCCCGTAAGTTAATTACTTATTTGGAAATTTGTGCTATTTTTCTCGTTTAATATCCATCCGGGGATTTAAATGGCGGCATGATCAATTTCATTGCCCTTAAAAATCAAGATTGATGATTATCATGTTTTACGTGTAGCGCGTTAATTTTCTCACCCCAGTATATGGTTGTATGTGGGAATGGGATTTCAATTCCCTTTTCGTCGAAAGCCTTTTTCAGCCTTTTCCGGTACTCGCGCCCAACGGCCCATTGTTCAATGGGTTTGGTTTTTATGCGTGCCCTGATCACAACCGCGCTATCGGCAAACTCGTTTACACCAAACACTTCAATAGGTTCAAGTATTAGTTCCCCGAAAGAGGGATCTTTCTCCATTTGAGCGCCAACTTCCGACATCACGTTCATCACCAGCTCCGGATCTTCCTTGTAAGCAACACCGATGTCGAATACCATGGCCGACCACTCTTTGGTCATATTCGACAAGGTATTGATTTTGCCGTTTTGAAATACATGTACAACACCTGAAAAGTCGCGGAGCGTGATGGTACGCATTTCAATTTTTTCGACAAGCCCGCCCGTTCCGTTAATGACTGCCACATCGCCGGTTCGTACCTGGTTCTCGAGCAAAATGAAAAAGCCCGAAATAAAATCCCTGACAAGTTCCTGTGCCCCAAAACCAACAGCCAAACCAATAATACCGGCACCGGCCAGAATAGGCCTTATATCAATGCCAATTTTTTCAAGCAAAATCATAAATGCAATAACCCAGGCAATGATTTTTCCCAACCCCAGCACGATACCCATAAGGGTTTTGATACGTTTTTCGGTTTCAATTTCATCAACATTCACGTTTTTGCGTGCCCTGTTTATAACGATTTTGGAAATTCTCCTGATAAAAAATTTCAATAGCCATATCGCGACAAACAACAAGATAAACAGGGCAATCAAACTGGGCAGGTTTTCTCCCAGCCAGCTGGCAGTTTGCTGAAATATATTCCCCCAAAACTCGAATTTTAAATATTTTTCCATTGGTTGGTTATTATCTTTTTAATGCAATTTTTCCATAAAGTTATGAAGATTTTTAAATCTTTAAAATCTATAAAATCTGCCTTGATTTATTTAATGGATAATTTGTGCCTTTTTATTTATATTTAAGAAATTTTATTCTTCCGAAGACAGATTAGCCTCAAAACACTGATTTTCTAAAAATTGTTTTGATAAAAGGGTAAAATTCGGATGGTTTTATTGAACAAAAACATTTATGAAGCATAAAAACAGATATATCTTTATAGCCCTTTTTATTGTTTTTTCTTTCATTGTAGTTATTGGAGTGAACCGTTTCTTCAATTATGAAAAAAATCTGGTTGTTGCTTCACAAGAAAAAGAACTTAAAACAATTGCTTCACTGAAAATCGACCAACTCTCGGGTTGGTATTACGACGAGATAAACGACGCTAAAGTAATATCTTACAATATCTATTTCATTAAGAGAATAAGGGAATGGATAAAAAACCCCTATAAAAAGAATGCCGATGAATTACAAAACTATATCAAAGGCTTAAGGGATGAGCATGGCTACTATTCTCTTATAATTTTTGACCCGGCTTTAAACCAAACCGTATCAACCGATAGTATATTGCATGAGCCAATAATTCATGAAAAAGTTCTGAACCGTTTAATAAATTCGGGCAATATTTCTTGCACAGGTTTTTATAAGTGCGCCGATTGCAGAAAAGTATTTATCGACTTTTATGCACCTGTTTATGATGAATACAACAGGACAATAGCATACGTTGTGTTCAGGCACGACCCTGCCCAAAACATTTTCCCGTTGATTAAAACATGGCCGGTACCGAGCAAATCATCCGAAACACTTATTATTCGCAAAGAAGCCGACTCTGTTTTATTCCTCAACGACCTGAGGCATCTTGAGAATGCAGGTTTAAACCTTAAAATTTCAATGGAGAACAAAGAAGTACCGGCAGTTTATACTGCAATGGGAAACAACGGCTTTGTTGAAGGAATCGATTACAGGGGCGCCAAAGTACTGGCATACACCCAAAAAATTGAAGGTACACCCTGGTACCTGATTGCCAAAACCGACATGGACGAAATAATTGAGAATACACTTTTCAACACAAAAAACCAGATGGCATTCAGCATCATTATTTTGTTGATACTTTTTGCGGTTTTGACTTTAATATATAACCTTAACCAAAAGAATTTTTACAGGAAATTATTCGAAGCCCATGAAGAATTTAAAACAACTCTTTACAGTATTGGCGACGGTGTAATCACAACAAATAAAAAAGGGAAGGTTATCCACATGAACCCCGTGGCCGAGATGCTTACCGGATGGACTGAGAAAAAGGCCATTGGAAAAGATGTTGATGTGGTTTTTGTTGTAGTGAACGAAGAATCGCTCAAGGTTGTTGAAAACCCTGTTGAAAGGGCAATAAAAGAAAGTGAAGTTGTCAACCTTGCAAACCACTCTCTCCTGTTGTCGGCCGACGGTAGAAAAATCCCCATTGCCGACAGCGGAGCGCCTGTTTTTGACGAAACCGGTAAAGTAACCGGAGCCGTCCTGGTATTTCGCGATCAAACCACTGAACGGGAAAACCAGAAAAAACTTCTCGAATCGCAGCGGACAATGAGTACCCTCCTTTCAAACTTGCCGGGTATGGCTTACCGTTGTAAAAACGACCCTCAATGGACCATGGAATTCGTAAGCAGTGGCTGCCTGAATCTTACCGGCTATAACGATACCGAAATAACCGGGAACAATGTGATCTCGTACAACGATATCATTTTGCCTGACGACCGCAAAATGGTATGGGCCGAAGTACAGCGGGCTGTTACTTTAAAGCAAAGCTATACAATTGAATACCGCATTATGACCAAAAGGGGAAAGGTTAAATGGGTATGGGAAAAAGGCCAGGCCGTTCTTGATGAGCAGGGCAAAATTCAGTCACTGGAAGGGTTCATTAACGACATCAACGAGCGTAAGTTATTTGAAATGGCTTTAAAAACCAGCGAAAGCCAGTTCCAAACTCTTACACACAACGCAACAGTGGGTATTTTCAGGACCGACAGCAAAGGGCGTACAACCTATGTTAATCCAATGTGGTGCCAATTGAGCGGCATGAGTTCAATAGAATCACAGGATATGAAATGGACCATGGCCATTCACCCCGACGACCGCGAAAAACTGCTTAACGAATGGGCTGAGGCAGTAAAGAATAAATTGCCTTCAAGCATTGAATACAGGTTTATCAGGCCCAACGGAAATATTGTATGGGTCAGTGGCCATGCAGTGCCCGAGTTTAACCCCGAAGGTGAGCTTTTAGGGTACATTGGCACCATTGCCGATATTACCCCCCAGAAAGAAGCCCTCAGGCTGCTGAAAGAGAGTGAAGAAAAATACAGGCTTATTGTACAGAACCAAAGTGAACTTGTGGTCAAAGTCGATTCTAAAAAACGATTCCAGTTCGTAAGCCAGAGTTATTGTAAGATGTTTGGAAAAACGGAAGAAGAACTTCTGGGTAAATAATTCCTGCCAATGGTTTACGATGACGACAGGGAACAAACCTCACTCGAAATGAAAAAGCTTTTTACACCCCCGCATACATGCTATATAGAACAACGGGCTTATACAACAAAAGGGTGGAGGTGGCTTTCGTGGTCCGATACGGCTGTACTTGACGAAAATAACAATGTTGTATCGATTATTGGCGTAGGGCACGATATTCATGAAAAAAAGATTGCAAAAGATAAAGCTAAATCGCTTTCAAAAATTGTTGAAGAGACGCATGATGAAATCTATGTTTTCGATCTCGATTCATATAATTTTATCTATTTAAACCATTCGGCAATGAATAACCTGGGATACAGCGCAGGTGAAATCGCCCAAATGAACCCTGTTGATATCAAACCGGAAATTACTCCTGAAGAATTTCAAACATTGATTAATCCCCTTCTGGAAGGAACAGAATCAAGCATTGGCTTCGAAACCGTGCACAAAAGAAAAAATGGATCGTTATACCCTGTTGAAGTACACCTGCAGGTTATTGAATACGAAGGGCAGAAAGCCTTTTGCGCATTCATCAGAGACATTTCAAAACGAAAAGAAGCATCCGAACAGGTTGTTAAAACAAACCTCCTCCTGCGCACAATTATCGATAACCTTCCCGATGCCATATACATGAAAGACACTGAAGCTCGCAAGGTGTTAGCCAACCGGGCCGATGTCGAGAATTGCGGGTGTGAAAGTGAAGAACAACTTCTGGGCAAAAACGATTTTGACCTGTTCCCGCAAGAACTGGCCCAGCATTTTTGGGACGACGACCAGAAAGTTTTAAATGATGGCATATCCGTAATAAACAGGGAAGAAATACTTACAAACCGATTTGGGCAAACAAAAATATTGTTAAGCTCAAAGGTGCCCTTAAAAGATTCCGATGGAAATATTATCGGGCTTATAGGAATCGGGAAGGACGTAACACGCGAAAAAGAAGCCGAGTCTGAAATGATCAAGCTTGCCCGTGCTGTATCGCAAAGTCCTGTAAGCATTGTTATTACCACCCCCGATGGAAGAATTGAATACGTGAACCCTAAATTCACACAGGTTTCGGGTTATTCATTTGAAGAAGTTTTGGGTAAAAATCCGAGGATATTAAAATCGGGGCAACACGATAAGGAATTTTACCAAGAAATGTGGAAAAAGCTAAAAGCAGGTGAAGACTGGCAGGGAGAGCTTTTAAACCGCAAAAAAAACGGCGAACTTTTATGGGAAAGCGCCATAATATCGCCCATAGTTGATGATAATGGAAACACTTCATATTTTGTGGGTGTTAAAGAGGATATTACCGAAAAGAAAAAAATGATGAAGGAACTGATAATGGCCAAAGACCGGGCCGAAGAAAGCGACCAGCTTAAATCGTCGTTCCTTGCCAACATGAGCCACGAAATTCGCACCCCGCTAAATTCAATACTCGGGTTCAGCAATTTTCTTGCCTCTGAAGAAAACCTGACAGAGGAAGAAAAAAGCAATTTTTCAGCCATCATAAATAAAAGCGCCGACAGCTTGCTGCAGATCATTAACGATATTATCGATATCTCGAGCCTCGAAACCGGGCAGTTGCAGATATTCCCTGTACAGCTTAAAATATCGCCGATTTTAAAATCGTTACATACCGTTTTTTCAAGGAAAAAGCTCGAGATGAGCAAGGCAAACATCGAAATTAAGGTAACAGATATTCCACATATTTTAATTTATGCCGATGAAAACAGGCTGATACAGGTTTTTACCAACCTGCTAAACAATTCGCTGAAATTCACCAAAAACGGAACCATTGAATTTGGCATTGAAAAGGCCGGCGATGAATTTGTAACCATGTTCGTTTCAGATACCGGCATTGGGATAAAAGCAGAATACCACCATTCGGTATTTGAACGGTTCAGGCAGGGTGAAACCAGCAAAAACCGCGAATTCGGAGGCAATGGCCTTGGCCTCTCTATTGTGAAGAACCTGGTTGAACTGATGGGCGGGAAAATCTGGCTCGAGTCGGAAGTTGACAAAGGGTCAATCTTCAGGTTTACCTTACCGGTTCACTAACTGTTTCAGGAAGTACTTTTCACTAATTACCGTTTATTATCAATTAAAATGATTATTCCCTGAGAACGGATTGACATTCAGTTCAGGATAAGCTAAATTTGAATAATCCCTTTTTGGTAAACGATAAATACAATGAGTGAAAAGAAACCTTCAGGTTCATTCCCTGTATATCTCGATAAATTACTCGAGGGTTGTATCATAACCGACACAACGGGGAATATCCTATATATGAACAACCAGGCCCGATGCCATTATCGCGCAGGCAAAAACCAGTATGCAGGGGAAAAATTTTCCAGCCTTTTCAAAGGCAACAGTAAAAACAGTTTGTATTTACGATTGGAAAACCATGCCAAAAAGAAAGAACCGGCCGAATTTGAGGAGAATATACAGTACGCTTATGATGACATCGTTTGGCTCAGGTTTCGTGTTGAACCTGTCGCTGATGGTACTATGTTCTTGTCAATTGACATAACGGCACAGAAAAATGCCGAAAATCTTTTTATCGTCAAAGATGAAGAATACCATAAAAGCATCGATGAGCTTAACGCCGTTATTAATGCATTGCCCGGTATCGTAACTGTTGTCGATACCGAATTCAGGGTTTTGCATGCAAACGAAGAAGCATATCTAAAATTTGGACAAAAAAGTTTTGACGAAATTCTTGGAAAAACCTGTTACTCGGTTCGGAAAGGGCTGAAGGAACCTTGTTCTCATTGTAATCTGATAAAGGCATTTAATGATGGAGAAATAAAAGTCAGGCTTTCGACACCCGAAGAGGAAAAACTGGTTGGCTTTGCAACCAAAGCTTATGCCATACCCATGTTCGACAAAAACGGAAAACTATGGGGCGGGGTTGAAGTGATCATGGATGTTGACGATATCAGGCAGGCAAACAATGAACTTGAAAAACTTAACCGAGAACTCAAAGAGCGGAATACATTTATCCAAACCATTCTCGACAACCTGCCCATTGGCATTGCCCTGAACAAGATCAACGAGGGAGTGGCAACATACATGAACAAAAAGTTTGAAGAAATTTACGGCTGGGATTTTGATGAATTGAAATCGATTCCTGATTTTTTCAAAACGGTTTACCCCGACCCTGAATACCGTAAAAAGATTACATCCAGGATAATGGAGGACATCATGTCGGGTGATCCTGATAAGATGCATTGGGAAAACATTACCGTTACAAATAAAAATGGCAGCCAAAAAATTGTAAATGCGGTAAACATACCATTGTTTGACCAAAACACCATGGTTTCAACCGTTACCGATGTAACCAACCTGAAAAATATTGAAAAATCGCTGTCGGATACAAACGAATTGCTTTCGAAATTCATCACCAATTCACCAATTTTTGCCTTCATTAAAGAAGTTACTCCAGGACAAAGCAGGGTTATTGTGGCCAGCGAAAATTATATTGATATGATTGGAGTAAAAGGTTCCGACATGTCAGGAAAAACAATGGAAGAACTGTTTCCACCCGAATTTGCCAAAAAAATAACTGCCGACGACTGGGAAGTTGTTTCGAACGGAAAAATCATAACCCTTGATGAGGAGCTTAACGGAAAGTATTACACTACCATTAAGTTTCCGATTAAATTGGGCAACCGGAACCTGCTGGCCGGTTATACCATTGATATTACCGACAGGAAACAAACGGAAATTCTGATAAATGAAAAAAACGAAGCCCTGCTGAAAGCCAACCGTAAATTAAAAAGTGCAAAAAAGAAAGCCGAAGAAAGCGACCGGCTGAAGACCTCTTTCCTGGCCAATATGAGCCACGAAATCCGCACACCAATGAACTCAATTATGGGCTTTGCCAGCCTTTTACCCGAGGAAGAAAGCCGCGAACTGATGTGCCAGTATGCCAATATTATCGTAAACAATTCGGAACAACTGGTGCATATTATCGATGATATTGTGCTTTACTCGAGACTTCAGACCAGGTTGCTTTCTTATATACCCTCCAAATTTATTGTACGAGAATTACTCGAAGACATAAAGCACTCATTCAACCTTCCCGAATTTAAGAAAGGAGTTGAGTTAATAATTAAAAAAAATGATCTCCTAAATACTGAGATTTCTTCCGATTATGAAAAAGTAAGGCAGGTATTATCCAATCTTGTATCGAATGCATTTAAGTACACATCTAAAGGCTATATAACAATTGGGTACAAGCAAAAAAACAGAAAAGAAGTTTTTTTTGTTAAAGATACCGGAATCGGGATACCTGAAGAAGAACAGAAGAAAATATTTGAACGTTTCTTCCGCGGAAGCAATGTTAGTAAGGGACATATTGGAGGAACAGGGCTTGGGCTATCAATTGTACAAGAATTGATAGTATTGTTAAAAGGTGAAATATGGGTTGAAAGCACAGAAAAAACAGGAACAACTTTCTTTTTTACAATTTAAACGTTTTTATACTGAAATGTTTTCTTTATGCTTTTAACAGGCAACATTAAATTTAAATATGTAATTTGGGTATAGAAAAAATACTGGAGGGTAAAAGATGCATATCCACACATCGGAACAGAAAAAACTTAAACTTGGAATTGGAAATTATACATGCAACTGGGGCGTACACATTTGCGGCTTTTATGAAAACGAAACCGAGCGTGACGATATCATATTCGGATTTTTAAAACAGGGTTTTATCGACGGCGATCTCCAGTTGTATTGCTACGATGAAAGGACAAGGGATAACTTTGAAACAGATTTTGTTCATTATTGCCCCGACTGTCATAGCAGTTTAAATAATGAAGATATTTTCATTATTAAACCTGCAAAAGATTTGTACTATCCTTCAGGAATATTCGATCCATGGCATATGGATGATTCCCTGAATGATTTCTACAACACATCGCAAAAAAAACGAAAAGTCAATATCAGGGCAACGGCCGAAATGGCATGGGCTTTAAAAGCCATACCCGGTGTTGAATACCTTATAGCCTACGAAGCACGCTTAAATTATTTTATCCCCGAAAAACCCTGGGTCAGTATTTGTTTGTACAACCTGAATAAATTCAATGGCAAAACCATAATGAAGGTGCTGCAGGTACACCCTTATACCTTAAGCGGGGGAATAATTTTTCAAAACCCATATTACGTTCACCCCGACAAATGGCTCGCTGATCATTTCCCTGATTTTTTAACTAGAAAAAAATAAAATTTATGCAAAATATTGCATCGGAATTGCTTCTTATCACAACAAGCCTGTCAACATTAAAAAACAAACGTCAGGTCATTAATATTTTTCTGGAAAGCTTAAATGAATTGTTTTCGGGAATTATTTTTCATTGGCATGATTTTAAGGATTTAAAAATTGATACTTATTTCCCTGTTGCAACCAGAAAACATACATTTGGATACATTGAAATTGAAGGGAATCTATTAAACAACCCCAAACAGACAGCTCACCTTCAAAATGCACTGCAAATTCTGGCAATAATACTGGAAAGGCTTGAACAAGACTTATTACTGAAAAAACAAAGGGATGAACTTCAGAAAATCGTAAACCGGCAAACAACTGACCTTTTACAAAAAAACAAAGCCCTTGGCATTGCAAACAAAGAGTTGTCGAAAAATAACAAAACCCTGAAAAAACTTAACAAAAAATATGAAAATGAAATTAACCGACGGAAAATCCTGGAAAAGAAATTGTACGACAGCGATAAGTTTTTCAGCCATTCGATTGATATGCTCTGCATTGCCGGTTTCGACGGATATTTTAAAATGTTGAATCCCGCCTGGGAGAAAACCCTTGGATGGAGTATAAAGGAACTTCTTTCAAAACCCTGGATTTATTTTGTTCACCCTAATGATGTTGAAGCAACCAACAAAATAAAATCTACTATTATTGATGGCCATGTAGCCTACCAGTTTGTGAACAGGTTCATCGGTAAAGATGGTTCAGTTAAATGGCTTTCGTGGAACTCGTTCCCGCATACCAAAGAGAAAATTATGTTTGGTGTGGCAAGGGATATTACTGAATTTAGGCAGGTAGAGCAAAACCTTAAGCGAATTGAGTGGATGCTAAATCCTGAGAATATCAAAAGGAAACAAAAGGAAAACAAGGAATGGGAATCAGCCTATGGAGACCTTACTGAGCTAAATACAAACGGGCTCATCAAGTATTCCATCGAAAAAAGCATTTTACACGATTTGGCAGGGGATTATTTGACTCTGCTTGAAACTTCGAGCGCCATTTATGAGAAAAACGGCGATTATGCCCTGGGGTTATTCTCATCGGGCTGGTGCCGTTTTCTAGATAATGCATCAAGAAAATTATGCAATACCAATAACAATTCCGAAGCTATAAACAGCGGCAAATGGCTTTGCCATGAATCTTGCTGGTCCGACACATCGAAAAAGGCTATGGCCGAAGGACGGCCTGTTGATATAAAATGCTCGGGTGGTATAAATCTTTATGCTGTTCCAATTTATGCCTTTGGCGATATTGTGGGGGCCATTAATTTTGGATATGGCAATCCCCCAACCGATGAAGTTTCGTTGAATGAAATCGCGAAGAAGTACAATGTTAAAGTTGAAGAATTGCTAGAGCTGGCAAAAAAATACGAAACAAGGCCTCCATATATCATCAATCTTGCAAAAAAAAGGCTCAAAAGCTCAGCAAGGCTAATTGGTGCACTTGTCGAGCGAAAGCTAATTCAGGATGATCTGAACAAGAGTGAAGAAAACGCCCTTAAATCGGCTGCTTTGCTAGAAGGTGTTTTTGATGCAATTCCCGATATAATTGGAGTACAGGATACCAACCATAACATTATCAGTTACAACAAGGCCGGATATGACCTTTTGAATATTAAAAAAGGCGAAGAAGCCGGGAAAAAATGTTTTAAACTGATCGGGCGAAAAGAACCCTGCAATGAATGTGCTTCAACCTTGGCAATTAAAACTAAAAAGGCAGCTCAGATTGAAAAATATGTGCCTGAGATGAAAATATGGATAGAGGCACGTTCATATCCAATACTTGACGAAAAAGGGGAAGTTTCGTTAATCATTGAACATCTGAGAGACATTACTGACCGCAAACATGCCCGGGAGAAAATTCAAACACTGACCCAGGCAATCGAGCAAAGCCCAAATTCAATAATAATTACAAATAAAGAAGCCCAAATTGAATACATTAATCCAATCGTTGAAAAGATTTCAGGTTATTCAAAAGCTGAATTAATTGGCCAGAACCCACGGATATTCGCTTCGGGAAAAACACCTGAAAAAATTTATCGGGAAATGTGGAATACCCTTTTGTCGGGAAAAATATGGCAGGGCGAATTTCAAAACCGGAAGAAGAACGGAGAGTTGTACTGGGAGTCGGCCACTATTTCACCTGTTATCGACCAAAAAGGAAACATTTCAAATTATTTGGCAATAAGAGAAGACATTACAGAACGAAAACGTTTTGAGAAGGAGTTGATAAACGCAAAAGAAAAAGCCGAAGAAAGCGACCGCCTAAAGACCTCTTTCCTGGCCAATATGAGCCACGAAATACGCACCCCGATGAACTCAATTATGGGCTTTGCCAGCCTTTTGCCCGAGGAAGAAAGCCGCGAACTAATGAGCCAGTATGCCAATATTATCGTAAGCAATTCGGAACAACTGGTACACATTATCGACGATATTGTGCTTTACTCGAGGCTTCAAACCAGGTTGCTTTCATATATCCCAACACAATTTGTGGTGCAGGAATTGCTCACCGATGTTAAACAGATGTTTAATTTACCCGAATATCAAAAAACAGTTGAATTGCTTATTGAACCGGGAGAATTATTGTCTCAAAAAATCAATACAGACTATGAAAAGCTTAGGCAGATTTTTACAAACCTGATTTCAAATGCATTTAAATATACATTGAAGGGTTCTATTACGATTGGTTATAAAAAAATTAAAAACAAGTCGGTTTTTTTCGTAAAGGATACCGGCATTGGAATTCCCAAAGGGGAAGAAAAAAGGGTTTTCGAACGTTTTTACAGGGGAAGCAATGTAAACAAGGGGCACATTGGAGGCACCGGCCTTGGTTTGTCAATTGTACAGGAACTAATTGGTTTATTAAATGGGGAAATATGGGTTGAAAGTGAAAAGAACAAAGGAAGTACCTTTTTTATTCAATTGCCCAATATAATGCTCACATAACCTGAATGTTCAGTAACATTAATTGATATTTTGTTTTTGTTTTTATAAGAAATAATGAATTTGTAAACTACAATAAATGAAAAAATAAAATATGGATCTAGCAGGTACACATAAACAAGGAAATACGAATTTTGATAATAGAGCCTTTTATAAATTTTTTGAAAACAGCATTGCTGTGATGTTGCTTATCGACCCCGTTACGCAATACATTGCCGATGCCAACCCGGCAGCCGAGAAATTTTATGGTTGGGGCCGTTTCAGGCTCATTCAAATGCGCATTGACCAAATAAACACCCTGTCGACCGAAGCAATTCGGGTTGAAATGGAAAAGGCCCGGAAGCAGGAACGATCGTATTTCCGGTTTAAGCACCGTAAAGCCGATGGAACGGTTTGCCCGGTTGAAATATTCAGCAGTAAAGTTAATATTGAGGGGAAAGAATACCTGCATTCAATCATACATGACATTAGCTCCACCATTGAAGCCGAAACAAAACTTCAGGAGAATTATAAATTAGTGAAAAACCTTGCAGAACAGGTGCCGGGTGTAGTTTACCAATACCGGCTTTACCCCGACGGCCATTCGGCTTTTCCCTATTCCAGCCCCGGCATGTGGGACATTTACGAGGTAACCCCCGAGCAGGTACTGGAAGATGCATCGCCTGTTTTTACCCGCCTGCACCCCGACGATTACGATTACATTGCACGGACAATTAATGAATCGGCAAAAAACCAAACCATTTACGAAAGTGAATTCAGGGTTATACTGCCAAAACAAGGACTGCGGTGGAGGCATTGCAATGCCAAACCTGAATTGATGGACGATGGAAGCACCCTGTGGCACGGCATTATTCAGGATATTACCGAACGCAAAAATGCCGAGACAGAGCTTGCCCACTGGCACAATTTGATGAAATACATCATTGAGCACAACCAAAGCGCTGTGGCAGTTCATGATAAAAACCTGAATTATCTTTACGTGAGCCAGCGTTATTTAGACGATTACAGGGTAAATGAAAAAGATGTAATAGGAAAACACCATTACGATGTTTTCCCCGACCTGCCACAAAAATGGCGCGATGTACACCAGCGTGCCTTAACGGGCGAAGTAATTGGTGCCGATAACGACCCCTTTTACCACGACGACGGCACGGTTGACTGGACACGCTGGGAGTGCCGCCCCTGGTACGAAGCCGACGGATCAATTGGCGGGATAATTGTTTACACCGAAGTAATTAACGAACAGATCAGACGCGAGCAGGAGATAAAACAACTAAACGAACGCCTGAAAATACTGATCGAGGCGGTTAAGGAACTCTCAACGGCACAAACCCTTGAAGCGGTTCAACAAATTGTGGTTGCATCGGCACGTAAGCTTACCGGTTCCGACGGCGCCACCATTGTTTTTCGCGAAAATGAAT
>JAFGEV010000277.1 GCA_016931385.1 Prolixibacteraceae bacterium | reverse complement strand
GAGGAAAAATTCAATCACAAGAAAATCCAAATACTTGACAAACAGTTGGTTTCAGAATCAGCCTGCTTACAAAAAAAGGATAAAAAAAAAGCAGCCTGAAATTCAAGCTGCTCTTAAACATACTTTAATAACGAAAAATAATTATTTTGCCCACCACAGTTTGGTTGCCTGTGTATCGGCTCCCTGGGCGGCAACAGCGGCATTGTAATTTGCCCCGTTGGTATTGGCGGCAGAATTACCATAACGCATACGTTGCGGGTATTTCCCGTTGATATCTCCGAGGCCAAAAATATCAATATCACTTACGCCGGCAGCTAATTCGGCCGGGTAGCCCTGATCCCGGACGATAGCCCAGGCTTCGAAACCGTCGGTATATGCAGCCAGCCAGCGCTGAGTTGTAATTTTCTCAAGTTTTTCATCGTCAGTTCCGGTATTGATTTGCGCAAAATCCTGTTCTGCAATGTATGTTTCAATATCGCCATCACCAACGCCCCAAAGTTTCATTGCCTGTCGAATTCCTTCCTGATACAGTGTATTTGCATCGCCTGAAAACATTCCACGCACGACAGCTTCGGCCTTCAAAAAATAGGCTTCGGCGGTTGAAAACACAAGTTCGCTGCGTATTGTTCCTGAATTTTTGGCCCTGATAATTTCTTCAGCAGGCGTTGAAAAGAACTCGTAGGCCGCATACGATTGAATTTTTCCGTTTAACCGAACCGGCTGCCCTACATAATACATATTTTCAGGCATTGTAACTTCCACATCGCCATTTTCCAGATCGGTACGTGTAAAATCAACCCCTGCTTCGGTAAGTGTGCTCAAAATATAATCTACTCTTTTGTCATGTTTATCGGCCTCCACACCTTCAGGTTTTTCGAGAACAACAGTTCCACCTGCAGCAGGTTTGGCATACATGGGCAACCTTGGGTCGTTGTGGTTTCTCAGCAAATCAATCAAGATTTTACTCACTGTCCAGTCGGAACCGGTACCAAAGTTGTACCAAACATCGCCGTAGCACGCGCTCGACCATTGTGAAATAGCCTGGTCTTTTTCAAGCAGCACATTGTCGCTTTCCGTTTCCAGAAGCGGTGCATTTAAAGCTTCAGTAATTGCTGTTTGGGCAAAATCGGCACCATTTGCGCCGTAAGCCCGCATGGCCATCCGAAGTTTTAATGTATTGGCGAGTCTTTTCCATTTCTGAAGATCACCATTACAAAACAAATCGTTTTCTGCCACATCGTCAACATTCACACCGGTTCGTTCTGCATTTCCTATGGTAGCCATGGCTTCATCCAGCTCGGTAATCAATCCGGCATAAATGGTTTTCTGGTCGTCAAATTTTGGCAGCGTAATTTCAGGATTGGTTGCTTCCGTATAAGGAATCATTCCAAAAACATCAGTAAACATCTGGAAATATAAACCGCGCAAAATTTTCCCGATGGCATACATATATTCATTTTCAAACTCTCCGCCGGGTTCGGTCATTCTCATAAAATTATCGAGTCCTCCAATATATCCGGCCAGCCAGTCCCAGGCAGCATCGGTGTAGGCACTGTTGTATGTATATCCAAGCTCGTCGGCCCACCAGCTCCCTTTCATTCCAAAGCAAAAATGGCCTGCATATCTGTCGGCATGAATGAGCTGCGCCCTCCAGTAAGGATAACGATCCGGGGCATACAAAAGAAATTGCGGACTGGTGAGAAAGTACTTCGCACTTACTTCTTCTGTAGTAAATGAATCGGGTTTTGTATTTATTTCATTGAAATTGTCGGTACAACTGTTTATGAAAAACACGATACCCAAAACAATAAATACCTTTATTATATTTTTTGTTTTCATAATCATTAAAATTTAACGTTTATGTTAAAACCTAAACTCCTCGCTGTTGGCAGGTTGTATGATAATATACCCTGGCCGTTATTTCCGGTACCCAAACTGGCTTCCGGATCCACGTGATCGATTTCCTTGTAAATAAAGAACAGATTTCTGCCCACAAGTCCTAAATCGACACTTTTGATAAATGAATTTCCCAGCAACGAGGAAGGCAGTTTATAAGATAAAACAAACTCTCTCATCCGTATGTTTGTTTGGTCGAAAACATGTTCCGAGGCGATTCCCGAAATGGCTCCCCAATAATCCTGTGCACTGATGGTTGTTGTATTGGGCGCGTATGTTTCGTCTTCCTGCAATACAACGCCGTCAACCAAAATTCCGTCTTCCCTGTATGCCAGTGTCTCTTCAGAAACGCCTGCTCCCATTAAAGCGGCATTGGTTTGCGAAAATATCTGACCTCCGATACGTGCATCGATCAGAAAACGAAGCGATACATTTTTATATGTAAAAGTATTTGTCAAACCTGCAATCCAATCGGGTTGCGAGTTACCAAGGTAAACTTTTTCGGTTGAAGCCTGCGGCCTTCCATTGGCATCAACTACAATCTGTCCGGCATCATTGGTCCGCCAGGTTGTTCCGTAGAGATCGCCGTAACCGCCGCCAACAGTAGCCTGCAAATTAAGATTTCCTGAGTTTGTGGAATTAAACACATGGCTGTCAAGGTCTTCAGTAAGTTCAACCAGTTTATTTTCATTTTTTGAAAAATTGGCTGACACCTGCCATGAAAATCCGTTTCGGGTTACAGGAATGCCTCCCAATAACAGTTCAACACCTTTGTTGCTCATTTCGCCGATATTTTCCCTGAAGGTACTGTACCCCGTTGAAGCGGGCACAGGCACATCAAAAATCTGGTCGGTGGTGGTGATGTTGTACCAGGAAAAATCAAAAAACAAGCGGTTATCAAACATACTTGCTTCCAAACCCAATTCCAGTGAAGCAATATTTTCAGGTTTTAAATCGGGGTTAAATTTTACGCTTGGCCGTGAAAGCTGCGTTAACCCAAGATATCCGTCGGATGCCAGATTATAATAGGGATATAACTGATACGGCCCCGTGTCGTTACCTACATTTGCCCAGCCGGCTCTTACTTTCAACAGGTTAAAAGTAAGAGCATCCGGATCAATAAGCTGATTAACAAGAAAAGAACCGGTTACTGAAGGATAAAAATAGGACCGATTCCCTTCGGCCAATGTAGATGACCAGTCGTTACGACCGGTAACATCGAGATATAAAAAGTTCCGGTAGGCGAATGATAACTGCGCATATAACGAGTTGATAATATGCTTGCTTAACGGGCTGTATGAAGGAATTTGAGTAATTGTATTGGCCACGGTTGCCCGGGTCGGAATTTTAAAATTCTCACCATAAATACTCATTCCTTCACCTGAACGATAAGAATGGTTCCCGCCAATATTGGCTGAGATATTAAAATCTTCCGTAATATCTTTGTCAATCATTATCAAAAAATCAGCGTTGGTTTCAGAATACCTGCTGTTGCTGAAAGTTAACCTTCCGGAACTGTAGAAATGATGCCCCGGCTGATTCACACTTTCGGTTTTGATAAAAGAGACATCGGTTCCCACGCGCGCAAAAGCAGAAAGCCAGTCGGTAAATTCATAGGTAACTTTTGAAAAACCTAGGAATCTTTCCCGTGTATTCAAATATACATCATGATAAAGAATCCAGTAGGGGTTAGCTCCCAACGCACTGTACGAAATGGAATTTAACGATTCTTCGGGAATTTGATATGTTTTTAAATCGTTTACATCCACGCTTCGGGGCATGGTAAGCACATACGCCAGAATACCTTCAGAACCCTGCGTTCCCTGGTTATTCAATTCCTGTGTAAAATAGGTGGTTTTTGCATCGATTGACAATTTATCCGACAAATCGGCCACGCCCCTCAGGCTAAAGTTATGACTGGTTAAATCGGAGTTGGGCAGCATTGCTTCGGTAAAGTTGTTGGTATACGAAAACCGGAGTGAATAATTTTCGCCGCCACCATCGAGTGCAATTGAATTGACATATTTTCCGGCTGTTCTGAAAAAATCACTTACATTGTCGGGGTAAGCAACATAAGGCCGTTCCTGGCCAGTGTAGTACATTTGCTGGCTTCCATCCAGTTTTGCCCCCCATGAACCGGATGAACTTTTAAGATCAGTCACATTTCCGGGAACATTACCTTGTGAACCTTGTCCGTATTCATTCTGGTAATCGGGTAAAACCATTGGCGTATCAAAAGTTATGTTTGAATTCACAGTGATTCCCAATCCACGTCCGCGACTACCTTTTTTGGTGGTAATCAGCAACACCCCGTTTCCCGCTCTGGAGCCGTAAAGTGCTGCTGCATTCGGGCCTTTCAATACCGAAATCGATTCAATATCATCCGGATTTATATCGGTAATACCGCCGCCCGAAATTCGGCTGTTATACACACTGCCTCCACTGTTAGCGCCCGAATCGTCGATGGGAATACCATCGACAACAATTAATGGCTGGTTATTTCCTGAAATTGAATTGTTTCCCCTGATAATAACGCGCGAACCGGACCCCGGCCCGCCAGTACCCTGCGTAATTACAACACCCGCTACTTTACCGGCCAGCGAATTCACCGGGTTGTGATCTTTCACCAGCGAAATCTCGTCGCTGCCTACTTCGGTTACGGCATAACCCAGTGCCTTTTTTTCTTTCGAAATACCCAAGGCAGTTACAACCACCTCATCCAAACCAATTTGTTCAGTTTCCAAAATTACATCAACGGTAGAGCGGCCATTTAAACTTTCTTCCATTGTTTTCATTCCTACAAAAGAAAAAATCAAAACCGCATCAGACGATGAAATTCTTAAGGTGTAAGTTCCATCCACATTGGTAATGGTTCCGTTACTGGTTCCTTTTTCAACGATTGAGACACCGGGAATCCCAATGCCTTCGACATCCAAAACAGTACCTGTGACTGTTTGCTGTGCATAGCCACTTGCTGCAAATGCAATGCACACTGCCAGCAGTAAAAATACCTTTCGCATAAATTTGATTTTTAAATTAATTGTTTTCATAAATGAAATCCGGGTCAGCTTTTGTAACTCCGCTATTCAATCTTAAATAATTGCTGAAACAGCATGGCAGTTACCCCAAGTAACCCTGATTCCTCTCCTCTCTCTGAAATTTCAATTTTTGTATTTCTGTATATTTGTTCCAAACAGTATCTGTTCAACGATTGCTGGATAGGAATTAAGATAAACTGATTGGCTGCTGAAACAGGCCCGCCAATTACAATAATATCAGGGTTAAGCAGTTGAATTGCGATGGATAAACCCTGCCCCAGTGCCAAGCCAATATTGTTCAAAAGCGAAATGGAAAGCTCGTCGCCTGACTTTGCTGCCTCAATAACATCGGTTGGGCCAAGCTCTCTCAGTCTATCTTTAAATTTCACTGTTAACTGCGACACCGTCCCCTTCTCAATCTCACTTTTAGCCCTGTTTAATAAAACATTG
>JAFGEV010000276.1 GCA_016931385.1 Prolixibacteraceae bacterium | reverse complement strand
TCGGTTCAGATAAAGAATGCCATTGATGCAACCATTGCACTGGGTGGTAACGGTTATGTTTTCTGGGGAGGTCGCGAAGGCTACATGAGCCTGCTCAATACCAATACAAAACGTGAACTTGACCACCTGGGACAATTCCTGCGCATGGCTCGCGACTATGCACGTGCACAAGGCTTTAAAGGTACATTCTTCATTGAGCCTAAACCAATGGAACCAACAAAGCATCAGTACGATTTCGACGTACAAACTGTACTTGGCTTCCTGAATGCACAGGGTTTGATCAATGATTTTAAACTGAATGTTGAAGTTAACCATGCAACATTGGCCGGTCATACTTTCACGCATGAATTGCGCATGGCAGCCGATGCAGGTAAACTTGGATCGATTGACGCCAACAAGGGTGACTATCAGAATGGCTGGGATACCGATGAATTCCCAACCAATGTTTATGAAATTACCGAAGCAATGCTTGAAATTATTCAGGCCGGAGGCTTCGAACACGGAGGAATCAACTTCGATGCAAAAACCCGTCGGAATTCAACCGACCTTGAAGATATCTTTATTGCTCATATCAGCGGTATGGATGTATTTGCAAGGTCGCTTGTGATTGCTGATAAAATCCTGAAAGAATCGGATTACCTGAAAATGCGCACTGAGCGTTATGCTTCTTACGATGCAGGTAAAGGTAAAGCTTTTGAAGAAGGTAAACTTTCACTTACTGATATGGTTGCCATTGCAAAAGAAGTTGGCGAACCAAAACAAATCAGCGGTAAGCAGGAATTGTACGAACAACTGATTAACCTGTATATTTAAGCTTATTTGCCTCAAATAACTATAAATATTTGAAAGTCCGGTTTGGCAATGTTTGCTGAACCGGACTTTTTCGATTATTAAATATGAAAAAACCTTTTCAGGTCGGTTGCCTTTTTTAAGCGATAGTGAATAAAAAGAAGAATACCCGAAGCCGATAAAAGAGATACAAGCAGAATGATACTCCATCGTAATTCAAAACGGTTTAAAAGGTGTAATGAAAGAATGCCCTCAATACATAAACCCATGATACCGGCTGCAATAAGAAAATAGGCGATTAGATTGATCCCCTTTTGCCTTGATTTTTTTACCACAACAGTTAAAAAGAAAACAATGAGGTAAATGAAAAAGATAATAGGTATCCCCAGTTTAAATCCCCATCCCAAATTGTGAATGTACAAGTCGAGTATGATCAGGAAAAGAGAAGTGGAAATAAAACTGCCAGAAAGAAGGATAAAAATCTTTTTTGGGATGAAACTGATCAGCGAAATATTGATAAAAAGGAATATTCCTATTGTGATAGGATATTTCGACCAGTTTATTTCTTTGCTTATAATCAGGTCGATAATGAATGAAACAACCACGCTTGAAGCCAGGATAATTGCAGATAATTCCCAAAAAACTTTTCGTTTTTGCGATGCACTAAGTTCATTCAGGTTGTAGGGTTCGTTGATTGCCTTGAACTCTTTCTTCTCTGGTTTTTTATCTGAAAATAAGGAATCAGACTGGGTGCTTTTCTGTCCGCATAAAGGGCAATAATTCATATTAATATCAAGTTCTACCCCGCAATTTTTACATAAATTCATTGGATGTGATTTTTAGGTGACCAATTTTACATGAATATCCTGTTTTACAAGAAATTGAATAAACCTCTTTTCGAGTTCTTTTGATTTGGAAACATTTCCAAAACATAGCACCAGCTTATTGTTGAATCCGATAATGCCACAGCTTATTTTAATGTTTTTATTTGGTGGGGGAGGGACAAGTGTAAGCCGTTCGATTTGGTCTCTTATTGTTGCCGGGAAATCTTTTTTCCCAAGATTTGTGAGCACAGCACTGTACTGATTGCTACCTAAGGAGTAATAATTCATTCTCAGAACAAGGCTTTTTATAAAAAGCGGAATCCTTCTGATGAGAAAGTTGCGTTCACTGCCAACGTTTCTGGCCAGAATTTTGTTGATAAGCTTTTCGTCGGTTTCCAGTTGCATTTGGTGGTAAACCGTTTTTATGATTTCATCGAAAGAATAATGCCCAAGGCTAAGATCAATTTCTGGCATAACAAACAAAGAAAAATTTCGCATGGTCTCAGATGGATAGATTTTTCTCAGGTTGACAGGAACTTCAATGCTTAGCTTCTTATATTTTCTATGCCTTCTGCTAAATTCTGTTTTTTCGAATATTTCCTGAATAACATGTAAATAAACAGCGATGAGGTAAACTGTAATGCTTACATTTTTTTCCCTGGCCTTTGTTTTTATGGCAGCCATCGAAACGAGTATATTTAAAACACTGTAATGAGGTTTGTAATGAACGGGGAAAGGAAGATGAAATGCTTTGGGCCTTTTTGAATTTGTAGGAATATTTTCTTTGAAGTATCGGTTATAAGCATCTTCAAATTCGTCACGATCAGGTCTTTCAGTCGGTTTCAGATAGTTGAAATCTGATGGAATCTCAAGCGCCCTTTCTTTGAAATAACATATCAAAAGAGTTTTAAAATATTCGAAAGCGCCGGTTCCATCGGTCAATAAATGAGAGAATTCAACGCTAATTCGGTTGTTTGCTGCCAGTACCCTGAAAAGATGGCCTCCTTTTTTAAAACTGCGGCAGGGGATTTTGTTGTCAACCTCAACAGGGGTAAGAAAATCTGCCGATTCGAAATAAAACCAAAAGAAACCTTCTTTCAATAAGACTTTATAATATGGGAAGCGCGATTCAATGGAACGCACAGCCTGAAAAAGGCTTTTTATATGAACATTATGATTTAAGGATGCTGAAATCCGGAAAACAGATGTGTGTTCTTCGGTAGTAATTGCCGGGAATATCTTTGCTGCATTATCAAGTGGATACCAGAAATTATCATCGTTTTGTTTTAGTTCATTTTCCTGACTCATTTATTGTTTGTTGAAAACAAATGTAAAGTTACTGAAAATCTGAATAAAACAGTTACAATATTCGAATTTAAGAAAAAAGAGACTGCCTTTTATGACAGCCTCTTTTCTTTTTAGTCATTACTTGAATTTTCAGGTTCCTGGTGCTTGTTTCTAATTTCTTCGATTCTATGGAAAAACCTGTTTTTCCTGAAATTCTCACGGTTAAAACCATGAAAATGATGCGGATCGTGATGCCCTCCCCCAAAAAGAATTTTTGCCAGGATAAGTATTCCTAACGATTGCCAGTATGTTATCGTTTTTAATCCGAAAAACTCTGGCATCAACCAGTTCCACAGGAGCATTACAGCCAGGGTGACTGCTGCTGCTGCTATGATCCCAAAAAAGATTGCCTTGGCTATAAAAAGCCCTTTCGATTGTGTTTTCATTTCTATATCATTTATATTTAACAATTTCCATTAATTCAGATAGTTTTTCGCGTAGAAAAATTACGGCGTAACGTTTTCTGCTGATGAGCGTATTCAAATTCTCACCGGTTATTTCTGCAATCTGGTCAAAGCTTAGTCCATCGAGTTCATGCATTATAAAAACTTCCCTTTGTTTTTCGGGCAAAAGGTCAAGGTTGATTTGAATTTGATCCCAGATCAGTTTCTGCATCATTTCCTCATCAGGTGAAGATTCAATAACAGGAATAATATCAGCAATAAGTAAAGGTTCATCTGTGTTGGGTGAAGTTGTTTTTGTGTCTTCAATCCTCAATGTTTTTTTCTTCCGTTTGAAATCGATGATTTTCTTTCTTGCAACAGAATATAGCCACGAAAGGGTTGAGGAAAGATCAATGATATCATCGAAGCCCGATGCAAAGCTTAAAAATACATCCTGAACAATATCTTCAGCGTCTTCATTGGTTGGGACACTTTTTCTTATGTATCGTTCAAGTTTTTGTTTCTCGTTGTAAAATGCATTTGTAATATGTGTTTCTTTCGGCGACATTATTTTTGTATATTCATGGCTTTACCTATAAGTCGAATAAGCTTAAAAAATATTTTAAAAGTTAGATTTTTTTTTGCAACAATGAACCGGATATTGCAATTTTGAGATAATTAGCAAAATTAGCTGGTTAATTAAAACAAATAAGTTGTATAAAAGAATTATTGGAACAACATATAAATTACTATATTTGAACCTGACTGAATCAGATTTTATTTTTTAAATCATGTTTCCATATTGAGCCCGATTCAGAGAAATCTTTGAGTTGGGCTTATATTTAAATAATTTGCTGCTTTAATTTTTATTGGCAGATTTTCAATTTTAAATAAACGACTTAACAAAAATGAAACAAAACAAAATCTTTGTATTTGCAATAACCATTGTTGCAACCCTGGGTGGGTTGTTGTTTGGTTACGACACAGCAGTAATCTCAGGTGCCGAGAAGTCGGTGCAGGCATTTTTGATAGATAGCCAGGGGCTTAGTACGCTAATACACGGTTTAACTATTTCAAGTGCACTTATTGGCTGCATTATTGGAGGTGCGCTTTCTGGTTTACTGGCTTCAAGAATTGGCCGGAAAAAGTCACTGATGGTTGCAGCAATGTTGTTTTTCGTTTCAGCCCTTGGATCGGGTTATCCTGAATTTTTGTTTTTCCCTAAAGGGGAAGCATCAATGGGCTTATTGTACATGTTCAACTTTTATCGCATAATTGGGGGAATAGGGGTAGGAATGGCATCAGCCATTTGTCCCATGTACATTGGCGAAATTGCACCTGCCGAAATTCGTGGCCGTTTGGTTTCACTAAACCAGTTTGCCATTATTTTCGGTATGCTGGTGGTTTATTTTGTAAACTGGGGCATTGCAAACGGGCAAAGCCTTGAATGGATTAACACCGTTGGTTGGCGCAACATGTTCCTTTCGGAAGCAATACCAGCCGGATTGTTTGGAATGTTGCTGTTTTTGGTGCCCGAAACGCCACGTTATTTATCACTGAAGAAAAAAGATGACCAGGCTCTTCATATACTTACAAAGATTAATGGCTCAGAAAAAGCCAAAGGAATTCTTGAAGATATTAGGAATACAATAGAACACCACTCCGGTAAAATCTTCTCTTATGGGAAAATTGTGATAATTATCGGCATCCTGCTTTCAGTATTTCAACAGTTTGTCGGAATCAACGTTGCCCTATATTATGCCCCCCGTATTTTCGAAAGTATGGGAGCCGGAAAGGATGCTTCGATGATGCAAACTGTAGTAATGGGCCTTGTGAATGTGATTTTTACGGTATTGGCAATCGTAACAGTCGACAAATGGGGCAGGAAACCTTTGTTAATGGTAGGATCGATTGGGATGGCCGTTGGTATGTTTGCAATTTCGGCGCTTTCATTTTTCCATATTATCGGAATTGGCACCCTTGTATTCATCATTATTTATACTGCTTCGTTTATGATGTCGTGGGGGCCGATTTGCTGGGTGCTTATCTCAGAAATTTTTCCGAATAAAATCAGGGGCAGGGCTGTGGCAATTGCAGTGGTTGCCCAATGGGCAGCGAATTACCTGATATCATCAACCTACCCGGCAATGATGGAATTCAGCGGAGGTGTAACATACGGATTTTATGGCGTGATGAGTATTCTATCTTTCATATTCGTATGGAAAATGGTACCCGAAACAAAAGGAAAAACCCTCGAAGAAATGGAAAATATCTGGAAAAAATAGTCTGGGTGCTGGTCACTCGTTACTGGTCACTGGTTTGTAAAAAAAGATTACCAGTGACCAGAGACCAGAGACTACTTGCCTGAGGCTTCCCAGTAGCATTTTTTGGGAGATACTATTGCCCCTTCAATCTTTAACTCCTTCATTGCTTTATCAAAAACTTTTTTATCCAGGCCGGCGGCTTCAGCAATCTCTCCTGTTTTCATTGCCTTGCCGGCATTTTTCATAGCTTGCAAAACCTTTTCTTTGCTCATTTTTTATTAAATGATAATGATCAAATGTAATTTTTACAGTATGTAAAATTTTTTTGGGGTTGGCATTACTCATTACAAATGGCCAACTACAATTCTTCAAAACGTTCGGAGACCACTTTCCAATCGAGTATTTTCCAGAAATCTTCAATGTATTTGGGGCGGGCATTTTGTTTGTCGAGGTAATAAGCATGTTCCCAAACATCACAAGTCATTAATGGTTTTTTCCCATCAGTTAAGGGATTTCCGGCATTAGAAGTCTGTACAATTTCCAGTTTTCCTCCAGCACCCTGAACAAGCCATGCCCACCCGCTGCCAAATAAAGTGGCCGCTGCCTTGGTGAATTGGTTTTTGAATTCGTCAAACGAGCCAAATGTATCTTCAATTTTAGCTTTAAGATTGTCGCGCGGTTCGTCGCAACCATCTTTATTAAACTGTTCAAAATAGAAAGTGTGGTTCCAAACCTGTGCGCCGTTGTTAAAAATTCCCCCCTGAGACTTTTTTATAATCTCTTCCAGACTGGCATTTTCAAATTCAGTTCCTGTTATTAGGTTATTCAAATTATTAACATACGCCTGATGGTGTTTGCCATAGTGGTATTCAAGTGTTGTTTTACTAATGAACGGTTCAAGGGCATCAAGGTTGTAGGGTAATTTGGGCAATTCAAAAATCATGGTCATTCAATTTTGGTTAAACATAAGTATACCGAAGATAATTAATTCCCGGTGATATTAAGCAAACAGTTATTGTAAAAGATTGTTGAATTATGACCAAAATAAAATGGCACGGAGAAGCAGGAGCATTTTATTTGCTGTATGTCCGTGCCAGAAAAAGGTAGATGAATTTATAATGTGTTAAGCATGAAAAAAATCTGAAACAACATCCCAGTTGACCAGTTTCCAAAATGCTTCAATGTAATCAGGCCTTCTGTTCTGGTAATTGAGGTAGTAGGCATGTTCCCAAACATCGATACCCAAAATGGGTGTGCCCTGTACTTCTGAAACATTCATCAGAGGGTTATCCTGGTTTGGGGTTGAAGCAACAACAAGTTTTCCATCTGCTTTTACAAGCCATGCCCAGCCAGAACCAAAACGGGTTGCAGCTGCTTTGGCAAATTCTTCTTTCAATTTATCAAATGAACCAAAATCCTTCACAATGGCATTGTGCAATTTTCCCGAAGTTTTATCATGGCCACCGGGGGTTAAAACTTTCCAGTACAGGTTATGGTTGTAAAAACCACCACCGTTGTTGCGGATTCCTGCAGGTACTTTATCGGTATTCGAGAATATTTCGTGAATAGATTTTCCTTCCCACTCGGTACCTGCTACCAGGTTATTCAGGTTATTGGTGTATGCAGCATGATGCTTTGTATGGTGTATTTCCATCGTACGTGCATCAATTAATGGCTCTAAGGCATTGTATGCATAATCAAGTTTAGGTAATTCAAAACTCATAATATTTAATTTTAAAAATTCTACAATAAAAGACTAATAAGTATTTATATATAGAATACAATTTAGAATGAGTTTTGTTTAATGGGAAGGGTTATTTTTTTAGTCAAGAAAAAACCCAGATAATGGTTATTTGTTCAATTTGGGTATTCAATATCTTAATCCAGATGCCAGAAAATAATCTGCATAAATCTGTTCAACCGGTGTCATCGCGTTCCATCACTCCCAGTCAAGAATAATCTTCCCGCAGTTGCCTTCTTCCATAATTTCGAACGCCTTTTGAAAATCATCGGCTTTCATGCGGTGGGTGATAACAGGGCTAATGTCGAGACCCCGGGTGAGCATCATTTCCATCTGGTACCAGGTTTCGAACATTTCGCGGCCGTAAATTCCTTTCAGGGTAAGCCCTTTGAAAATTACCTTATTCCAGTTGATGGTTGTAGTTGAAGGTAGTATGCCCAGGAGCGAAACTTTGCCTCCGTTGTACATATGGTTTATAAGGTCGTTGAAAGCTTGTGGTGAGCCTGAACATTCGAGCCCAATGTCGAAACCTGCAACCATTTCCATTCGCTGCATAGCTTCAACGAATGAATCAGTCCGGGGATCGATCACTTCGTCGGCACCCATTTTACGGGCCAGCTCACGTCGGTATTCGCTGAGGTCGGTACCCAGTACATTGCGTGCCCCGACAAATTTACATATTGTAGTGGCCATTGCGCCAATCGGGCCGCCAATACCTGTAATCATCACATCTTCGCCAATAAGCGGAAACGAAAGGGCCGTGTGGCAGGCATTACCAAGTGGGTCCATTATCGAGACAATTTCATCGGGAATGCGTTTGTCAATTTTCATCACGTTGCTGACAGGCACGGCAACATATTCGGCAAAGCCCCCGTCGCGGTTTACGCCAATACCGACGGTATGGTCGCAGATGTGCTGCCGTCCCCTGCGGCAATTCCGGCAATGGCCGCATGCAATATGCCCCTCGGCAGTAACGCGGTCGCCAATGTTGTATTGGGTCACTTCAGAACCCAGTTCAACAATTTCGCCAACGTATTCATGTCCGATTACCAGCGGTGTTTTTATGGTTTGTTGAGCCCATTCGTCCCATTTATAAATGTGCAGGTCGGTTCCACAAATGGCCGATTTCTTAATTTTTAATAAAACCTCGTTAACCCCTGGTACAGGAACAGGTATATCTTCCATCCATAAGCCTTTTTCAGGGCTGCTTTTTACGATTGCTTTCATTTTAAATAACTTTGTTGAAAGTTACGGATAGTAGCAGCTAAAAACCATGATTTTTTTTGCCTTGATTAATCCTGTCAGGTTTCAAAAACCTGTCAGGATTATCAGTAATTCATTTTACAGAACAAGTCCCAAAGCACAATGCCTGCGCTTACCGATATATTGAATGAATGTTTTGTTCCATATTGTGGGATTTCAATAGCCCCGTAACATAAATCGACCACTTTTTGTTGAACACCTTTCACTTCATTCCCGAAAACAAGGGCTATTTTTTCATTTTTTTTGGGCTTGAAATCCGGAAGCATGATGCTGTTTTCAACCTGCTCAACAGCATAAACATGGTACCCTTTTTCAGTTAAATCGAATATCGCATCTTCGGTTTCTTTAAAATAGCGCCATTCAACCGAATTCTCGGCATCGAGGGCTGTTTTGTGAATCTCCTTGTTAGGAGGTGTGGCAGTGTAACCGCAAAGGTATATGGCTTCAATTAAGAGAGCATCCGATGTGCGGAAAACCGATCCGATATTGTTGCAGCTCCTGATATTGTCAAGGACTACCACTATTGGTGTTTTTGCTGTGCTTTTGAAATCATCAATGCCTATCCGGTTGAGTTCGCTGTTTTTCAGTTTTCTCATTTTTTTCACCAATTAAGATTTTTTCTTCGCACAGGCATGCTCATGCAACGGGCCCCTCCACCGCCACGTGCAAGTTCCGAACCGGGAAGTGTGATCACTGTTTTTTCTTTTGGGAAATCGGTTGTATTGTTGATGATGCTTTCCGATTTTATAATGCGGAAACCATGTTTGCTGAGTTCTTCAAGGGTGTATACGTTTCGTTCGTAGCCAAAAATTACGCCGGGCGACAGAGCCAGAAAATTAGCGCCGCTGTGCCATTGCTCACGTTCCTGGTGCCATTGGTCGTTTCCCCCGCATTTTATAGGGGTAAGGTCGAACCCAAGTGTTGAAAGGGCTTGAAGCAAGCCGGGTACTGTACTTATCGACTTTACTTTCCCGTTGTCTATTTCGATATGAATGGTCCTGAACCGGTTGTGTGTCATGATGAGGGGTTCGTATACCATACAATAGTGGCGGTCGAGAAATGTAAACACCATGTCGAGGTGGATAAACGATTCGGGTGTCGGGGGTAACTCCTGCACCAGAAGGTGCTTTAAACCATTTTTTTCGCTTTTCAGGGTTTCGATTAAGAAATCAATTCCCTGGGTTGAGGTTCTGATACCAGTTCCAACAATTAATACATCGTCGCGGGCAATGAGTACATCGCCGCCTTCAATTTTAATATTTGCAATCCCTTCACCGTTTTTGTCAACATGAGGGTTCACTGTGGGCGACTTAAATAAACCATGATTTTTAAAGATAGTTTCCATGATAACCGTTTCACGGTGCCTGACGTTGCTGGCCATCTTCCCGATAAGGATATTGTTAAAGATGCTTATTGAGGCATCCCTGGTAAAAAAGAAATTATGCAGGGGGTTGAGGCTGTAGCGCTCGTTGCTCAGGTATTTTGTAAGGTTGTCGCGCCTGAGTTCAACACCTTCGATAAGCTGACTGGCCAATTCTTCCGCCTCAAAGGGTATGAGGTATTTCGCCAGTTTGGGTACACCTTCGTCGATGCATATACTTGTAATCAGGTTTTCTTTCAACTGCTGGTCAGCCAGCACCTCGGCTAAAAGTGTTTTTACTTCAAGAGTTTTCGTTTTTAATGTGAGGATTTTTTTAAAATGGCTGTATTCTTCCTTTGCCACCGATAAATTCAGAATGTCACTGTATAAAGCCCTTTCAGCATTTTCAGGTGTCATCTTTTCCACTTCCTGCCCCGGTGTATGGACAATAACGCATTCGAGATCGCCTATTTCGGAACAAACATTAATGTTTAGCATATGATGAATAATTGTAAGATTAATACAAAATTAGGCATTCTTTTTGATATCGGTTCAATACAAAAACTGAATGATATCACGTTAAAAGAATAGGATATTAAATTATAAATTTGAAATTTTAAGCAGTGATGACTGAAAAATGACCATGAGATGATGAAACACTTTTTATCCTTGTTTTTTATAATGCTTTCTTTTTCTATTTTTTCGCAAACATCGAAAAACGATTCACTGTTATTTTTGAAATTAACACAGGCCGATACTGATACCATAACCTATTACCGGGAACTGGAAACAATTGATATATATCCTCGCCCTGCATACAAAATTAATTACCGCCGATATTCCAGGTTGGTTGCAAAAATCAGAAAAGTATATCCCTTTGCTATTGAGGCCGCGGCCGAACTTGAAGTGTACAATAAAAAATACACGCAATTTAAAACCGATAAGGAGCGGCGAAGATATGTCCGTGAGATCGAGAAAGAATTGTTTGCTAAGCACGAAAAGGATTTTAAAAAGTTTACCATTTCCGAAGGACGTTACCTTATGTTATTGATCGACAGGGAAACCGGGGAAACTTCATACGATTTGATAAAGGAACTTAAAGGGTCGTTTCCTGCGCTTTTCTGGCAAGGTTTTGCTTTAATTTTCGGAAATGACCTTAAGGAAGATTACGACCCGGTTTACCGCCATTTTTTAATCGAACAAATTGTTTTGATGATTAAAGACGAAAAGAAGTGAAAAGAATCTTTATTGCGATTAAAATAGAACCATCGGAAGAATTACTTGGCGCCATGTTTGTTTTCAGGGAACAGCTTTCGGAGGAAAAAATTAACTGGGTCCCAATTGAAAACCTTCACATTACTCTGCTGTTTATTGGTTCGGTTGATGAAATTGACGTTCAGGAAATAAAGTTTGAATTACATAAGCTGAAAAGCATTGAGCCTTTTAGCTTTACTATCGAGGGCCTCGAAGTTTTTAAAAAGAGGGGAGAACCAAAGGTCCTTTTTGCAAAGGCAATTCAGGAAAAAATGCTACAATCACTTTCACTTTCAATAAGGCAATTGTTATCGGAACATATCAAAGGAGTTGAAAACATTAAATTTTCCCCGCATTTGACTTTGGGGCGAATAAAAAACATAAAAAACACCGACGGTTTTGAAAACCTGCTATACGATTTCAGGAATACTTATTTTCAAAAAGTTGTTTGCACCGGATTTGTTTTGTATGAAAGTATTCTTACTCCCGGCGGGCCAATATATACACCCCTTGAAATTTTTTCATTGTAAACAGAAAGTGCATCAATAAATTACATGTTTTCAATTAAATAAAATATAGTTTGGTTATATCCACGGGTTATTGGTTAAGTATTAACCTGTTTATAAATAGGATTGACTATTGACAACTGACTAATGACATTTTATGCCTGATCAATATTGATGCTGTAGATTATTTTTTTTGAGAATTATATTCGAGAAATCGTGAAGGTTTATTTATTTCCCTTTTCCCTGGAAGCAGTTGAGCAGGGTGTAAATGAGGATTTTGAAATCGAGGTAAAGTGATATGTTTTTCAGATAAATGATATCGTATGGTATCCGTTCTACCATTTGGTCGATGTTCGAAGCGTAACCATATTTGACCTGCCCCCATGAAGTGATCCCCGGCCTTATTCGCTGAAGCTGGATATAATGGGGTGCAATTTTCCTGATCTGGGTAATATAAAACGACCTTTCGGGCCTTGGGCCCACCAGTGACATGTCGCCTCTTAAAACATTGTAAAATTGTGGAATTTCGTCAATGTGTGTGCGGCGCATAAACTGGCCAAACTTTGTGATTCGAGGGTCGTTATGTGACGATAGTGCCGGGCCTGTTGTTTCGGCATCGGCAAACATGCTCCTGAACTTGTAAATGGTAAATTCTTTCCCAAAACGGCCAACCCGTTTCTGCGCATAAATAACCGGCCCTTTCGATGATGATTTTATGGCAATGATAACAAAAGGTGCAAAGGGTATAAAAAATATTAAGGCTAAAGCAGAAAAAACGATATCGATTACCCTTTTTATATTTTCCTGCCAGGCTGGCATGATACCGTTCGAAATTTTTACCAGGGGACTGGAGTAAATGGTACTCATTTTTACAGTCCCGGCCAGAATATCGAACATATCGGGAATGGCCTTAACGGTAACGCTACGGTAATCTAGCATGCCTAAAATTTCCTGGATTTTGTTGTGCTCCGATGTTTCAATGGCAATTATGATTTCTTCAACTTTATTTTCGTCAATAATTGAAGGAAGTTCGTTAATTGTTCCAAGCAAAGGAAGATGTTTCTCAAGCAATAGTTCATTGCGGTTGTCAACTTTAACAAAGCCAACAAAAATGTTACCGGTTGGAAGTTCGCTTGAAACCATCTCCTGGTATAGCCTTCTTGCCTGCTCGTTACTTCCAATTATAACTGTGTTAAACCCAATTCTTCGGTTATGCACCTTGTGAATGGTTTGGGTGGAAAGGATCAACCTGGGTATAAGGGTAAGCAAAAGGTGCAATAAAAGCAAGGTAAAAAACGAGTGATAATAATGTTTGTAACTTGAGATTGTGTCGTCGAGCATCAGGGTGAAAAAGATAATGATTACCCCGATAAGGCTGATCAAAACCGTTTGTCCAAGGTCGATCAAACGTGAACGGCGGTAAATATCGTTGTAAAAACCAGTAATGAAATAAAAAGTAAGCCAGAAAGCCGGAATGACGATTAATGCAATCCAAAAGTTGGGATCAAGTTTTAGATCTTCAAAATTAAATACTTCGCCGTTTTCGAGATAGGTTTTCCGATATATAAAAAATAACGACCAGGCCAGGGCTGCAGCCATGGCATCGAAAAACATGTATTTCGCTACTTGTTTACGTTTGTTCATCGCAGGTTAATGGTCGTTATAGGAAAACCCTTTTGTCGTTGGTTTAAACGGTATCACCCAAAAAATTATTGTGCGCAAAGCTACATTTTTTTTGGAATAATCAGAATCCGTTGATCAATAAACCTTCCAGTTTTGATAAAACATTGAATGATAGCGCGTAATGCGCGAATGAAAAATTTGGTTTTATATTCAACGATATGTTTATCGCAAACGATTCCAGGGATTTCTTCAGTAAATCCAATGTTGAAACAGGATTGCATGGGAACCGGATGCCATGAATGTTCTCGACATAACTTTCGGAAAAATTGAAGGTGAAGTTTCCATCGTTCGATTCAATAATAATATGGTGTTCTGCATCGGGATCGACCCTGATGATTATGTAACTAATTGAGCTATCGAACATCTTCAGCCTTATTTTAATATGTGGCCTGACATATTTAGATGACTCAATTGTGCTCACATCCATTTTCTTAACGGGCATGGGCGATAGAAGTGAAAGAAAGCTTAAGGCCGAAAGTATTGCCGGGCGAATATGCTTCTTTGAAGGAACCGACTTTGTGTATCTGAAAAACAGGTGATTGTTGTTTGATGAAATGAAATCTTCAGTTAGTGGATGGAACAATTCAGTCACCTCGGGTTGCAATATAGTGTTGGCTTCGTTTTGAAATTCTTCGATTTTTTCAAGTTCTTTTCCGGAAAAATTTGGTTGATCGGCAAAGTAGATGTTTTCTTTTTGTTTAATTAGGTCCGAAAAAAAATAAAAAGGTTCAGCAAGCGGGCTTACAATAAGGTAAGCATCAAAGGCTTTTTCACCAATAATAGAATTCCAGGCAATTTTCTCAGGATTGATAAGGGATTCAGGTTTTCCAAAAAGCTTTATCGAATCAAGTATACCCGAATATCTCCTTACATCATCTTTTTCCCCTATGATCAAAGGTTTAATCATAAATGCAAATTCGTAAAAATCAACTGCACTTCTGCAAAAACTAGGTTAATTTATAATAAAATTAAAAACCTTTGTCAATAAACTGGAAAATTTAGGCTTAACCATTATTTTTGAGGCTATGTTGAATGATACTTTACAACATAAGGGGATGCGCCGGCGTTTGGTTGAAACGATTGCTTTAAAGGGAATTTCGGATAAAAATGTGTTGGATGCAATGGGTAAAGTCCCACGGCATTTGTTCATGGAAAGTAGTTTCATAAAATTTGCCTATAAGGATCAGGCTTTCCCGATTGGGGCAGGTCAAACCATATCTCAACCATATACTGTTGCTTACCAAACACAGTTGTTAAAGGTTGTTCGCAATGCAAAAATTCTCGAAATTGGAACAGGATCGGGATACCAGGCGGCAGTGCTTCTCGAAATGGGTGCGCGTGTTTTCACCATTGAACGGCAGCAGGAACTGTATGTTAAGGTTCAGCAGGTGTTGCCGCAAATGGGCTACCATCCGCGCTTTTTCTTTGGTGATGGCTATAAGGGATTGCCAACATATGGACCCTACGACGGGATTGTTGTTACAGCCGGAGCCCCGTTTATCCCTGAAGACCTGAAAAACCAACTGGCCATTGGCGGACGAATGGTTATTCCAGTCAACAATGGCGACCACCAGGTTATGACGCTGATTATTCGCCATGATGAGAAAGAATGGGAAAAACAGTTATGCGGTGATTTTGCTTTTGTACCCATGCTAAAGGGGACGAATTGAACCCCCAATAACCCCTGAAGGGGGATTTTAGAAACTACCTGATTTTTAAAGATGCGTTCATTGGATATTGGTTAATCAATATTTATAATTTTGAATGTTCAATATCCAATTTTAAAAGAAGTTTAAAAACAGATGCCTGAAATGGGTGATAAAAATGTAATAAATGAACGACAACAACGAACATGCAAGAAACCAGACTCCCCCTTTAGGGGGTGAGGGGGGTGGTATAAAGGTTTTCACTTTCAATCCAATTCAGGAGAATTCGTTTGTAATTTGGGACAAGACTGGCGAGTGTGCCATTATTGATGCTGGTTGTTATAAAAGTTATGAGTTCGAAAAACTTGACAGTTTTATAAAATCGAATAACCTGAAACCTGTTAAGCTGATCAATACCCACTGCCATTTCGATCACATTATGGGTGTTGAACAATGCCGCGAAGCCTATAAGCTGAAGTGGGAAGCCCATAGCGGAGATGCTTTCTGGGTTGAAAATGCACAAAAGCAGGGTGCCATGTTCGGGATACCCATGCAACCAGTGTCTAAACCCGACACTGATTTGAAAGACGGCGACAAAGTCAGCTTTGGAAATACTTTATTAGAGGTTATTCATGTGCCCGGCCATTCTCCGGGAAGTATTTGTTTTTACAACGAGGCCTCAAAAATACTGATTGCCGGCGATGTGTTGTTCAGGGGCAGCATTGGCCGAACCGATCTGCCCGGGGGTAATTACAAAACCTTAATTACAGGTATTAAATCGAAATTGCTGGTTTTGCCTGGTGAAGTTAAAGTATACCCTGGCCATGGGCCGGCAACAACTATTGTGGAAGAGAGGAATGATAATCCGTTTTTAATATAGGATATTTTTAACCTACAGGAATATAAATTTCACTTTCCGAATTTTCGTTGTTGGGACCCAGGCATTTTTCACCGTAATATTCAAAGTTGAAGGGCTTGTTCAGTATATAGTCGGTGTTTGGTAAAAACTGATTGTAAATGTATTTGTAGGTGTAGCCTACTTTATTGGCAAGCCCTTTATGGATAAACCGCAGGTATTTGCCCGGGGGTATTGTTTTAACAACAAACAAAGGATTTATATCTTCCAGCTTCGAGACTTCTACACCGGTGAAAAAATACATTCCATCCAGATCCTGAATGTCGGACCAGTATTGAACCTGGTAAAACCTTTCGGGTTTTATGGCATTTTTAATTGTATGAACTTCATTTTTGAATAATCCCCATTCCCTTGACAAATCCTGAATTTTAGTGTCGTTGTGGATGAAAAAAGAAGTTCCGACAAGCAACCTTGCTGCCAGTTCTATTAATTGTGGCGGTTCGTTTCGAAGTATTTCCGATTGGTATATATATTCGGATGTAATAGCCTTCACCAAGGGTAAATTTGTTAATGAATATCCTTTCCTGACTTCGGTGGGATTTATATTGAAATGTTTACGGAATGCCCGTGTAAATGATTCTGGGCTGCCAAACTGATAATCATAAGCAATATCGGTGATTTTTTTATTTGTATCCCGCAGTTCAACGGCTGCTTCGCTTAACTTTCGTTGCTGTATATAGTTTTTGGGCGAATATCCTGTTATACTTTGAAAAAGCCTGATAAAATGGTAAAG
>JAFGEV010000275.1 GCA_016931385.1 Prolixibacteraceae bacterium | reverse complement strand
GAAAGAGAATATAAAGTCTGGAACAGCGATGATTGGTTTTATGTTGATAAACATGGGAACAGGGCAGAATAAACGATTTCATTTAAATGAATGACCATGAAAAAAACAGCATTTATTTATTTAATAAGCTTACTTTTCCTTCTTTCTTTTCTGACAAATATTTCCTGCAGGAATGAAAAGTTGAGAAATGAAGATACGAATAAACTTGCAGGAACCATAACTGACAACAGCTCACCGGAAAACAAAATACCTTTAGTTGAATGGTCGGTTAAATTAGTTGAAGATGCTGAATCATTATCCGATAAAACATATCATCTATCCGTGATTAATGACGGGCGCGTTTTAGATGAAAAGGAATTTATAACCATCCACCGCAGCGCCGAAAGTGAAGAAGATCTTGGGGAAATGCTCGAATGGGAATTTGAGCCTGTAATAATAGGGGCGAAAAACATGATGCTTGTAACCCGTATCCACAATGAATATGACACCAACGAAACGAGCACTGAACTTTATGCTTTTACGGGCAAAAGCATTAAATCAGTTGCCCAGGTTTTTTCTACAAGCACCCTCTATGGCCCTTCCCAAAGTTATAAAATCGAAGCGGACACAACAACCGGCGATTGGGTTAACTTCTCGGTTACCCAGCTGGAATTTGACCTCCCGGTTTATACCGATTATTTTGAATGGAACAACCGGGAAATGATTTACAAGAAAGTTTCTACTGTAAGCGCTTACAAAGATAACTCATGAATATGAACACTGAATGGTTGCAAATAACGATACTTATTCTCAGTTTAATGAACCAGAATGAACTGAAGAATGCCTATGAAATGAACATACGATGGGAAAAGCCTGAAAATTTCCAGATGTTCAGCCCCGGCACTGACAGCACTCTGGTTGTCGACTTCCGGAGTAAAGAAGATTTAGAGACAATTTCAACTTTTATTTTCTTCTCTAACGACAATTACACTTTTAAAAATATTAACGACTCAGGGATGTCGATTCCTCTTGCCCTTGAACTGTTTTCGGTTACCCGCGAAATGATTATATACAAGTTAAACCATACACGTCCTGATCCTGAGAATTTAATTAAGGCAATGAAACGGGTATTTGATGTTGAAAAAGGATTAATTGAAACAGAGGATAAAACACCATTGCCTGAAAATGTTCAGGTTCTTCAATACCATGAATTTCCACAATATGCTGTTTTGAGCGTTGCAATCCCGGGAAGCGATATTATAAATCCCGCATCCCTTTCCGAACTTTTCCCCGGGAAAATGATCCTGTTGAGCATGGTACCCGATATTGGGGCAATAAAAAACCAATGGATCAAGGGAAAGGTTGAGCCAATACCTGTAGCAGCCCTGGAGGTTTTACGTTCGTCACTCGAAGATGCCATCTCCAATCGCGGATTCAGTGAACATCAGGAAATTTACATAAATGTAAAAGAAAAACTGATCAACCTTTCTGCCCCACTATCTCAAAGTGATCTTGATTATCTGCTTAACGAACTTGAGAGGTTCCTGTTTTATGAGCCAAGGATTATTGATCCTTTCTATGACAATGACATTTTCGGGAATTATCAACCCAAGCTTTCGCCTGATATTGCAACCGACTACATGCCTGAGCTTGAAGCTGATTTGCTCACCATTCCTGAATCCAAAATTGAAAATTTGTATTCACTGCTCGTCCTTTTTCAGGAATATCAAAAAAATGCCATCAAAAATCCTGGCAAATGGATACAGGGCAATATGGTCCTCGGCGCCAACCCCGATGAATACATACCATCTAAAGAAGAGCTTCTTTTAAATGAGGTGGGAAAACGCATAGGTACTTTGATCGGGAAAAATAACATTTCGCAATTCAAAAGAGACTTCAGAAAAGAAGGCCTCTGGGGAAAAACATTTTGTTACACGCACTTTACATTCACACATGCCGATGTAATGGGATCGGGCAGATTTTTTTACGTAGATACAATGACCAAAAAATGTTTCACATTAAAAGATGGAGGATAATACAATGGCCATTCGTTACTTTTTCCTGACAGTTAATATTCTTTTTTTTGCAGGCAGCTCCTGGTGGTTTTTTTCCATCCTTTTCAACCTGTTCTTCAAATCGGAAACATTTGAAACGATACGTTTGAGATTTTTTTTAGCAGCCGGGCTGGTCATTCTCTCACTGGTGAGCTGGATTATCCGAAAATCATTGCTCCCGGTGCCCGGTATCGACTACAAATAAAAAAATGCTTATGGATGATTATAATTTATTTATCGACAGGATAAAAGAGGCAATTGAAAAAGAGCACAAAACCGGCATGCAGGCAGGAGGAAGCGGCCATATGGGTTTTGTATCCTACACTTTGAATGATTTCAAAGTATCTTTTCTTAATGACAATACAAAAGAGATTACATTTCAGTATACAATTTACGTGGAAACAGAGTTCACTTATGAACCTGATAATCCGCCTTATTCATACCCTTATTGCAAAAAAATTCACCTTAATTCCAAAAATCAAGCCATAGGAAAACCGGAAGAGGCTTTAATGAACGAAACCACAGAGTGGATTGAAACGAAGAAGAAAATTGTGGATAGCATTCAAAAAAAATTACTCAGAATTGAATGGGGATATGGAGACAACCGGGCGCCAGTAAAATTTCCTCCCCGCTTTATCGAGACAGAAGAACCAGATCAGAAATGTTATGTATGCCTTATTGAGCCGGATTTTGGAGACGATGAACCCCCATTGATTATTAAATCAAACTCACCCGGCAGATTAAACGAAAAAATTCTCGAAACATTGAAAGAACGATTCGGTATTTGAAGCTCGTTTTCATGCAATGAACACACTGATAGATGTATTGGAAGGCCTTAAGCTATAACCTCCTTCAACAAACAGTATGCTTGTATCACGAACCCTAACGATAATTGAATGAATCGGGATTTTACAGGGTTTCATACAGGCATTTCTATCTTTTCTGCTACATTTGGGCAAATTTTATAGATGAAAAAGCAAAGCGCTGCAAAACTATACGGGGCTGTTATCCTGGCCATGTTGTGTTTCTCCTTGTCGTTCGTTTGGTTCAAGGTGGCCAACGTATCATACGGCCCGTTAACAATTGTATTTGGAAGGCTTATGGTTTCATCGGTTATCCTGTTTTTCATAACGCGCTTCAGCCGGAAGCTGGTCATTCCCGGCAAAAAAGATTTTAAATACCTCTTATTGCTTGCCTTTTTCGAGCCTTTCCTTTATTTCATGGGTGAAAGCTATGGGCTGCAATATATCTCGTCAACTGTTGGGTCAGTAATTATCGCAACCATTCCGCTTTTCGCCCCCTTCGCTTCGCTTATTTTCTTTAAAGAAAAAATAACCTTAAAGAATATCACCGGAATATTGATTTCGTTTTTCGGGGTAACCCTTGTTATATATGAATTTGGTGTAGGTTTAAACGCTAACCCCTTAGGGGTTTTATTGCAATTCAGCGCGGTGTTTTCTGCTATTGGCTACACGGTTGTGCTCCACAAAATATCGGCCCG
>JAFGEV010000274.1 GCA_016931385.1 Prolixibacteraceae bacterium | reverse complement strand
CGCGACTATCTTTCCGATATGTACACTAAAGTTGTTGCTGAGTGGGGAGTTGATGCTGTTTTATTTGATTTTCTAAACGGTTATTACCCCGATGAACATATCATTGTAACCGAGGACAGAGGCAGGGACTTTGTTTCAGTCCGGAAAGCACTTGACTCACTCAGGTTAAAGATGCAGTACGACCTGGTTTACAACAATCCCGAAATAGAAATTAACCAAAGCTATCCGGCAGTGGGGCCTTTGCATACTTCAAACACAAAAACCATAAATGGTTTTCTGGGAACAACTGTGTTGAACGATGTGAGGGAAAAACTGGTAAACAACCGGCTATTGTACGGCGATTATTCACCGTTCATGGAAGTTATGGGCATACACCCACGTGACCCGGCTGTTGAAGTTGCCCTGAAATTTCAATCAATCCTGTATGGTACACCATACGTTTCATTTTTTTCGTATACATTACCCGATGATTTGCGAGAGACCATAAACTTTTGGGTAAAATACTGGATTTCGAACAATACATATCTGCTCGAAAGTGATTTTGAAGCATTTTACCCGGTTCAACGATATTCTTTGTTAAAGGCTGGTAACGAAACAAAACAAATTGTTACTGTATATGGCCGTATAAGTTATATCGATCTGGGGTATTTCGGGTTTGAAACAGCCGATGTGATTAATGCATCAGATTCGCCTCAAATTTCAGTGTATGGCACCCCAACAGGGAAAGTGGATTATATTATCTATAACTATAAAGGGGTATATCAAAGCAGGGGAACATTACGCTTCAGGAGGGATATAGCCACAGTTGAAGTTCCATTGGGAGGATTTGCCAGGCTTATTGTAAAATAGTGGTACGGGTTTTTTTGTATTGTAATAATTCCCGGTGATGTTTTTTCGTATAATTATAGTTTCACTTTTTTTCTTATTTTCTCTTCGTTTCCTTTCACCGAATGAGGCGATTGCAAAGACTGTAAAGCAACAGGAAAGATTGTTTTATAAAGCACTTACAGCTTACCGCGAGGGCAATTATGACGAAGCTGAAAAATATTTGCTCAAAAGCCTCAGAATTGATTCATTTTACATTGATGCTAACCTGCTGCTTTACGATATAAGCGATGAACTTGGAAAGGAAAACCAAAAAATCAAAGCCCTGAAGTTGGTCATTAAGGCCGATTCGGTAAACTACCCGAATTGTTACAGGTTTTTAGCTGATAGTTATTATAAGGCAAAGGATTTTCATACTGCCCTTAAGAATTATGAAATATTCCATAAACTAAAACCACGAACCGATTCTACTATGATAGCCCGGAGTATAGGTTCATGCAGGTTCATTATAAATTCACTGGAAAATCCCTTGAATGTTAAGGTTAATGCTTTCAATGCCGCCATAAACACAACTTCAGATGAGTATTGGCCTTTGGTTTCGTCCGACGAAGGTTTGCTTTATTTTACAAGGTTGATTAAAAACGATGGATTCCCACAGGAGAATCTTTTCATATCTGAATGTGCTTCAGGTGAATGGTTGTATCCTTCGCAAATGTTGTTTCTTGATGATGAAACAAATGTTGGTACTGTGAGCATCTCGGCCGATGGCCAGTGGTTGTTTTTTACGGCTTGCAACAAACCTGGAGGCATGGGAAGCTGTGACCTGTTTTTTTCGCGTAGAGAGAATGGAAAATGGATGCCCTTCAAAAATATTGGGGCGTCGGTAAACAGTGTTTACTGGGAAGCACAGCCATCCATCTCGGCTGATAAACAGTTTTTATATTTTGCAAGTAACCGCCAGGGCGGACAGGGGAAAATGGACTTGTGGCGAAGTAAAATTAAACTGGATGATGATGGATTTCCTGTATTTTCAAAACCTGAAAACCTGGGCACGAAAATTAATACACCTGAAAACGATTTTTCACCTTTTATCCATGCCGACGGGCAAACCCTGTATTTTGCATCCGACGGGAGAATTGGCATGGGTGGCAACGACCTTTTCATAACTCGTTTTAACGGCTCGGAATGGGAAAGTCCTGTGAATTTTGGATACCCGGTTAATTCTTTTTCCGATGATTTTGGCCTTACCGTTTCACCCACTGCTCAAACGGCTGTTTTTTCATCCGACCGTGAAGGTTCAAACAATTCGAAAGATTTATATAACTTTCAACTTCCCGAAGAATTTCAGCCTCTGCCCGCCGGCTACGTGAAAGGTTTTGTTTTTGATGAAGTATCTGGGCAACCCCTTGAGGCCACGATTGAAATCGGGCTGCTTGATCAGGAAGCAAAACAACAGGTAATTTCCACAGCCTCGGAAGGTTATTTGGTTACACTCACTGTTGACCGTTTGTATGCATTCAACATCAATAAAAAAGGGTATTTGTTTTATTCGCATCATTTTAACCTGAAAACCAAGACCGAACTTGCCCGGGCACGACAATTCGATATTTACCTTACACCCATCGAGGTTGGGCAAACAGTGGTATTGAATAACCTGTTTTTCGATTTCGATTCGTTCCAATTAAGGGAAGAGTCGTTTGCCGAACTTGATCAGCTTGTTTTATTCCTGGAACAAAACCCCAAAATTGAGATTGAAATCTCGGGACATACCGACAATGTAGGCAACGAGGAATATAACCTGTTGCTTTCGGAAAACCGTGCAAAGGTTGTGGCTGAATATTTGACAAAGTTTGTTGCCAAAAACCGGATAACATTCAAAGGGTATGGAGCCGCACAACCTTCAGGCGAAAATCAATCCGAGGAGGGAAGGGCCTTAAACAGGCGGTGCGAGATGACGATACTGGAGTATAAATAGTAAATTCCAAAATCCATATTCCAATCCCAATGTACCTTGAGACCAAATAACGTGAAAACAGTTTCGCAAGGCTAAGGTTAAGGTTAAGGTTAAGGCTGAGGCTGAGGCTAAGGTTAAGGTT
>JAFGEV010000273.1 GCA_016931385.1 Prolixibacteraceae bacterium | reverse complement strand
CCTGCATTGTTGATCAGGATATCGATGCTCCCTTCTTTGCCGAGAATGGTCTTTACACATTTCCTGATCGATTCATCGCTGGTAATGTCTAACGGTAAAACTGAAATTCCCATTTCTTCAAGGCCTTTCATTCTGTCGACCCTCCGGGCAGCGCCATATACTTTAAAACCGTGCTTGTGCAACAATTTTGCTGTTTCTTCCCCTATTCCGGAGGATGCTCCGGTTATTAATGCAATTTTTTTATTCATAATTCAGATATTCTTTATTGGTAGTGTCCGGTAAAAAATTCAGACTTTAAATACCGGCAAGTATTTTTAGTTTAAGTCTTGAAACCGTGCCTACCCCTCGTTTCCGTTACACTCAAACGAGGGGTAGGTGGAGGCTTTCCTCATTCACCCCAGGCTTAAGCCTGGGGTTAGTAAAATTCCTGAGAGATCCGGGCTTTAGCCCAAAAATCAAAATTTCATTGAACACCAAATTTTTAATGATAAACTTTATACAACAAAAATATGCCGGGAAAATATAATCAGCACAAAACGAATTACTGATTTGACTTCTGCTTTAACAACGGGCCGTTTTCTTCTTTTTGCCTACCTGGTTTTTGTCAACAACCTTTTTTATATAGTCGATGGCAAGAGGGTTTCCGTTACACTCAAACGAGGGGGAGGTGGTTTTATAATTCTTAAAAAGAAGATATCTGAATAAAATTTAATTTTCTTGTTTGAATGTCCATAGCTTAAAACTTTTGGATAAAGTTAAAAATCTATCGAATAATCTACAACTCTCAAAATATGCAGGCATTATTCCGGATGTTCCACCCCCGTTTTGTGCACTACAACGATACCCGTAAATCAAACAACTTATTATATGACTTTTACAATCAGAAAATTATAGTTTTGGGTCATGCATTAATGTTTTCTTTTCTATTTATTAACCATGCAAAAGGTAGTGTTAATTTTCTTTCGTCCAAAAATCTGAATTAAGTTGACAGGCTTACCTTCGCAAAAGCGGTGCGCTGGCCGAACAATTTGTGGGCAGAGAGAGCGTGACGAAATGTTTGTATTCCTCTAATTTCATTTTTTGAAGGGAATTGGCAAGTTCCTTATGTTGATAAAAGAGAGGAAACATTGAGGAGGTCATTGTGATTAACCAAGATTAAAACATGCATTTTATTTGCATTAAGGCAACCAGTTGCAATACAATCTTTTCGTCCCGCAGGACGCTGCCCGCATTTTTAACTGCCAGCCCGCCTATCTGTGTAACTTTCCTGCAAATGAACTAGTAATCGCTAAAAAATGGTTTAAAAGCAGCATTTTAAATTGTATTAAAGGCAATAATGGCTTTGCTGTGGCTATTCGTTGCCAGATAAGTTATATATGAGAAGAAATAATAAAATATTGAAATTTAATTGTGGGTCATGCATTGCACAAAACAGGAAAATATGCAGGCTTTATTCCGGATGCTCTACCTTTATCAGTTTCGACACATCGTAGCCTCTTTCCTTTGCATTTTCAAGCAGCATATTATAGGTAGCCTCGTCCATTTTTGGTGTACGGCTTAAAATCCAGAGGAATTTATCGGAACCGCTTCCAATAAGGGCATAACGATAATCTTTATCGAGTTCGAGGATGTTATAAGGGCCGTAAAAAAACCAGAAAAAAGATACTTTAAAGTTACGAGGCGTATCTTCTCCGGCTGATTTTGCCTTACCTACCGCCTTCGAAACTTTCCCATCGAACCCTCTCCGGTATCCCTGGTTAAGTACTTTGATTTTTCCGTCAGGACGTATTGAATACGTTGCGGTTACCCCCTGCAGGTTCCGCTCAAACGAATGGTCGAAACGGGCAATCTCGTACCAGGTGCCCAGGTATTTTTCAAGTTCAAATGCGAACTCACTGTTGATGGTCTGATCAGGATTTTCCATGGCTTGCGGTTTACAGGTAATTAAAAATAACCCGATGGTCAATAAAATTAGATTTAGTTTCATCATTTAATTTTTATGTTACAATATTATTCTTTCAATCTTACATAATCGGCTGCAACCCACCCCTCAATTTCAGTTTTCACTTTGTACCAGTTCCCGTGTTTCTGTTGTATTAAGAGCTTTGTATCGTAGGCCAGAGGCTCGGTAACCGTATCGGACTGAATATCGGGCAGGGAGCGTATGTTCAGCCTGTTCACGTTAACATAACAAATATTTGACTGCAAAGGTTCATTCGAATCGCGTTCCTGCAGGAGGCGCATGCGGAGTTTGTCGAGCGGGAAAGCCGGGCCGGGATCCTGTTTTCGCCCAACGGCTATCTCCTCATGCCCAAGTATCTGAACTATGGTTTGATAACGTTCAATCAACTTCTGGCAGATTTCTTCAACAGCGCTTATCTGAACTTCAGTAAAGGTATGCCAGTACCGCTCGGTTTGTTCATTGCGGTGCTTTGCTTTTACAACCTCGTTTGCCGGGTAGCGTTTCCCAAACCAGGCTACAAATTCATTGCCACTGGGGGTCAGTATCCCGGCATTGTCAATCTCAATACCGATTGAAAAATTATTATACCCTACCCTTCCGTTATACTCGCTTTTCCCGGCGTGCCAGGCAACGGTATTGAACGGAACAAGCTGAATTACTTCACCTTCGCGACTTACAATTAAATGGGCAGAAGCTTTCACATCGGCGCGTGCAAGATATTCAGCCGACGATTGTGCATCCCTGCCGGCCGTGTAATGGATCACAATGGTATCAGGCTGTCCGGCAGAAAAGAGCTGCTGGTTTTTCGGACAGGCCAGATGCTTAACTTTTTCACCTTTAACAAGAAGGTGTTTTTCGTTGATTTTAAACATAGCTTATCCGTATATATCTTTTCTGTCCTTTTTTCTTAACAAGGTAATATCGGTATTTTTGGTTACTGTACTTGAAATTTTTTCAGCCGAACGGCCAATCACGTAACCTCCTATACCAATTTCAAGCAGGGTCCAGAATTTATGATCGATGATATTTGCAACGGCATTTGCAGGATCGGGCTTCAAAAAGGCGGGTTCAATAAAGTAGGCATATACAATGATGAAACCAAAGGTAAGCATCAGTATTGGCCTCCAGCTGCGCTGCAGCCAGGTACCCTGGGCTTCGCTCAATAAAACATCGCGTTGTGCATTTTGCAGTACATTCAGCGACTGAAGTACAGTTCTGGTCAGTTCGTTTTTAGCAGCCAGTTTTTCCTGGTCGGTTGTGGTAAGGTTGTCGATTACCTTGCCAGTACCATCGATAATATCACTGGCGCTTTTGCTGAAAATCTGAGAAAGGATATTTGCCATAATTTGAAGGTTTAAGTTTAAAGTCTTGAAAAACAGGGAAAGAAATAACTGTTTTTTAATATCAAGCACAATTTACAAAAAGAATTGCATATCAGGCAATATTGTTGTCTGGTGAAAAACCTGGTTTTATGATTTTGTTTCGTTTACTGCTGCTTATGAGAGATTATTTTAGGTATCATTCTGTAAGCCGGCTGGCGTAGAGGAATCTGTAAGCAATTGCTATTCGCGAACAGAAAGAAAGCGTGACGCAAATTTATAGCCCTCAATTTCGGCTTTAATAAACGAAAACAGGTCGTCTTTTGAAGCCATGGCATGTTGCAGCAAAACATTGGCCATACCGTATAGTGCAGGAAGTGTCGATTTCTGGATGTAGTAGTAACCATCGAGATAGTTGCGAATTCCTCCCGATATAATCAGGTTTTTGCAGTGTGCCGAATGGTCGAAGACCTCATCGTTCACCCACGAGAGCATTTCATCGGTGTTGTGGCCAAAGGTTGCCATGGGAAAAAGGAACTGCGACAGATGATCGGGATTTCGCATAATTTCAATATTTGCAAAATTGGTACCTCCAAAAGCGCCAAACTCAATTGCATCTATTTTAAGTTTCAGAAGTTGCCTGATGCTTTCAGGCCCCATGCCCTGCCCTACTTCTTTAACAATAATCAGATATTGTTTTTTAAGCATGTCGATAAACTCGGCAATAACTTCCACCGGTGGTTTTACAAACCTGTCGCCTTCGGGCTGCAGCCACTCCTGAACCGGGTTAACATGAATAATCAGACCGTCGCATTGCAGGCGGCCAACCAAATCGTGGATCCTTGCCAGTTCATTATGCTGAATGATTTTTTCAAGCTGGGCAATACCGATATTAGCAAAAAAAGGCCTGCCTGGCCCAAGTATGGGCCTGAGGTTAAAATCGTTGAAATACTCTTCGCTTTCGAGCAGCGAACGGCAGGAGCCCAGGCCCATGCCTAGTTGAAATTCGGCACAGGCTTCAGCCAGCTTCGTGTTAATTTCGTAAGCGCCGTCGTAACCGCCTGTCATGCTCGATATCCAGAGTGGGTGCTTCATTTCTTTACCCAGAAAATGTGTAACCTTTTCGCTTGAAGGATGCCCGCTTAGCAAAGGTTCGTAATAAAAGCGGCTGTCGGCATTGGCAGTAGCCGGTGCCGACAGGGCTGCAAGGGCAATATGGTCGGTTTTGCGATTTGACATCAAGCCAAATATACGGATTTTAAATGACGACAAATATTGTTTAAAGGATAATTTCCCCGGAAAGATAATGAATCGCTTCAACCTGAAAAACCGGAAATTTGCTCAACATGTTAAATGCTTATCTGATCTCCTTCATCCGGTTGGCACATACAAAAAGAATATTGCCCAGATCGGGGTATCCTGTAAATGTATCGGCACCATCCTTTAGAGCATCTTTATTAAATCCAATAAGGGTCAGATCAGCATCGGATGAATAATTTGAGATTACTTCTTTTTTATCCTGCTCGTAGTTGAAAGGGATCATTTCAACATTTTTGGGGCTGATTGGGATACGCCCTTCTTTAATAAGGTTTGTAAGCTGATCCTTCTTTTTATCAAGTTCATCGGGGTGGGTAAGCGACACAATTTTTATCATACTCCGTTTCCAGTCGGGGTGCCCAATAATAATGTAAGCCAGCAATATCATGAGGTTTGCATTGCGGTAATCGTCGGGTTTTATCCATATATGAATTTCGCTTTTGTAACCAAACCCTTTGTAACCCGTGTTTAAAATGCAAATATCGAACCCGGCAGAATCGAGCATACCGTAATTTTGAAGTATATCGTCGAGGGTTTTCGGCTCGGTGCGCGAAAATTCGAAAAGGATCAGGTTGTTTCCCCTGCCCGATATGCCCTGCAGTTGTGCCACCTGGGCTATAGCCGAGGTATACGATGGCGAAATAATGGTATCGAGATACACCCTGCTGCGGTTTCCTTTTGCCAGTGATAAAAGCCTTTTCAGGCTTTCCTTGGAATTCAGGTCGGTATCGTTGTTAAGCTTTCCTTTAATGAAATGAATATAGGTACCAAAGCCGTAACGATACGAAACCCATCGCATGATGTCGAAAGGCGAGCGCCGCTTAAAAGTGTCTTCGGAAATACAAATTGCAAAAGGCCTCCAGCTGATATCCCGGTCTTCCCTGTCGGCACGTTGGGCAAAAACCTGCAATTCGCGGCTCATCTGGAACACCACTCCCCTGAACAGTTTGTTAAACCCTTTACGTTCTTCCTTCCTGCGGGTAATAAACATGTAAAAAATAATCATCAATACAATAGCCAGCACAGCATAGGGCGTGTTCATTTTAAACATCAGCCAGAACGAAGCTACAGCCCCGACAAGGGAAATATACCAGCGCGACCTGAATGTAGGCCTGTATGCAGGGTCGGCTGCAAAATGCTCAAGTAACGAGATAAGGCATATTGCACCGTAGGTAATCATAAAAAACATGGAAATAATCTCGGCCACAAAGTTCACATCGCCAACCATAATAAAACCGAAGGCTATTACTACCGAAATTAATGAGGTATTGAGCGGCTCGTTATCATGTGCGCGCCCCCGTGCAAACCAGCTGTTGATTTTTTGATTGGGAAAAATATCGTCGGCACCTATTGCCTGCAAGGTACGTGGGGCAATCATAATGGAACCCAGGGCCGAAGAAAGCGAAGCTGCTGCAAGCCCCATTGGGATAATGGGCCCCCATATTGCAATGCGCTGCATGATTAACCGATCGGCAACTAAATCTTCAGCAGTGGCTGAAATGGTAAGTTTATAGGCTATAATAACATATACAACCAATCCTGCAATGGTTGCCTAAATTGTCCCCCGTGGTATCGATTTTTCAGGATGCTTTAAATCGCCCGAAAGCCCGAGGCCGGCGGCAAGCCCGGTGAATGCAGGAAACACGATTGCAAATACATAAAAAAAGCTTTCATGGTTTTCGATTGCATCGTGCAGGTTAATTTCAGCCGGGGCAATGTCCGACTTCCCGATAAGGAAAAGCACAAGCGATATTAATAAATTGCCACAACCCAGTAAAGGGCTTTGATACCAATGTTGGCGCCCCGGGTCAGCATCAGCACGGTTAAAATGGCCATTGTTGGTATGGTTATAAACCTTTTATCGAAGACAGGAATGTTCAATGATTCGGATAACCACCTGATAACCGGGTCGAATGCCTCGCCAAATGCAATTACATAAAAGGCTACACTGATAGCCTGCGAAAAATAAAGAGCAACACCAATGGCAGCCCCAATGTTCAGTCCAAACGATCGTGAAATGATGTAATAAGCGCCTCCGCCCTGTACCCTCTGATTGGTGGCAATTTCTGCCACAGCCATTGCAGTAGGAATGGTAACCATATGCCCAAGAACAATGATCCCGATAACGCCAAGAAAACCAACCTGCCCCACAGCCCATCCAAACCTCAGGAAAAGGATGGCCCCCAGAATAGTAGAAAGCGCGGTAAAAAATACCGGCATTGTACCGAACTTTGCATTGGGATTAACAAGTTGAGTTTTCATTTACAGCATTTATAATCTTTTGCCAAGATAATTCATTCACCCTGTATAACAAAATTCACTTTTCTTTTTGAGCCTGGTAAAGAGCATCGAGATATAACATACTGTCGACCGGAATATTTCTATGTTCTGCTTTTTGCTTAATCTCCTCCATCCAGATCGCATTTTCCCGTATCTTTTTTTCCCACTTCTTTACCTCAATCTCAATATTAATAGTTTTTTCCTGAAGAATAACCTCTGGTTTCTCTATGATCAGCTTTTCAAAGACAGTGGGTTCGGATAAACCCGAAATGCAATTAATAACAATACCTTTCTTCTCATGTTCAAATATAATATCCCTTGCAAGCTCGATGTTCGCTACTTTGGCAAGTTGGTATAAACCAGCTATCATCCTTTCAGCTTCAAAATTCGATGATGACAAAACATAAAGTTTTACACCTTTTTTAAGTAACGAATCAAACGGGGCTTCGTTGCATTGCCAATAACTTTCAGTAATGCCTTCTCCTTCCAGGGTAATAAGGTTTTGACTTATTTTTCTATACTGATTCTCAAATTCTTTACATTTTACACCCGCGTAAATCAATGCATTCGCAATTACAGGCATTGCTTTTGAAGTTGGTTTGAAATACAAATACGTTCCGGCATCAATGTTTTTAATTAAGGATGATGCTTCTGCCATTAAATTATCCTTTTCATGGTTTTTAACCTTATCATTTACAAAATGAATACATCCTGTCAGAAACAAAAGGGAAGGTATTATTCCAAACAAAATATTCCTGTTGGTTCTCGAATCAATAAGTTTTTCAACTAATTGTCCGGTTTCAAACAGGAATATTCCATAAAGTAAAAACAGCGGGAAATAAAAAAGTGAATTCTCATGGATTAATCCCCAAGCAACCTGTAAAACAATCACAACAATGAAACCTGAAAAAAAATTGATCTTTCTTTTTTTGTCATCACCCTTTTGGATTATTCTTAAAAGCAATGCAAATACAATAAGAAATAAAACAATCTCAGGATGACTGAATATTGTCGTGATGATACTAATTCCATTATCGCCGGTTGAACTGAACATTGCGATACCATTAAGATGTCCCATTACTGGTGCAATAATGACGGCAAATGATACTATTCCCGACAAAATATATATCCCCTTGCTTTTCCAGTCGGAAAGAAGAAACAACGGAAGTATCATAACCGGCAACATACTATATCTTGTAGCCAGCCCTATTGCCAATATTATGCCTGACCAAATGGCAAATTTTCTGGTCTTTAAATTTTCATCTTGAACAAATCTGATCCACACAATTACAAATAATAACATTGAAATTATGAGGAAACGCTCGGGAGTACAACGCGCGAACTGAATTAGATTCAGACTGTTCAAAAAAGGTGTAAGCTGAAGAATAATAATATAGGGTAATTTAATGTTTTTTAAACTGATTGATCCAATGTATGTAAGAAGTGCAACCTGAATTATCGTTAGAGAAAGGGAAATTGCTGACAAGTAAAACTCAGGGCGATATAATACATCGGATGTTATGCTCAGGTTCCGGCCCGCAAACATATAAGTTATTCGTATAATAAAACCGCAAAAAAACTGAAAGGGAGTACCCGGATCTGTTGCATTCTCTATCAGCCCAAAGCGAAACATAGCAGTGTTCAGGCCATCAATCAGACAGGAATATTCGGGGCTGAAATGTCTTAAATAAAATGGGGGTGAGTTAAAAAAAATTATAATACCCGCTATCAAACTAATCAGTGGAATTAAATAAGCACCATATTTTTGATAAAAGGGCAATGTTGATTCTTTATCCATAAGGCCAGTGCTTTATAATACTATTTGTGAAATTAAGCTTTTTTTGTCCATCTGCGAAATATGATAAAGCTGAAAAAACAAAAACTATCATGCTATATTTAATGCTTGCACACTTCAATAATTTAACGGATAATTATTAAACATTGATACGCCTCCTGAATACTTTTTCAACACATAACAATCATGTGCTGGTTTCATTAGCAGGTCGTCAATGGTAATATATCTGCCCTCAATTTCGAGTTGGTAGGTCATACCTTCTGTCAGGTCAAGTAACTGATCAATCCGAACCCAGCGGTCAAAAACGTTATGTTCCTGCATTGTGTTTAGTTCAATGGTTTCCACAATCAGGCCGTATTTGTCCTTTACATTTATTCTGGCCCATGGCATACTGTAGGTGCGCGTGTCGAAATAAAGCCAGAACGAGAGTTCATAATTGCCTGTCATGCCTTTTTCAGAAAAATTTTCATCAAAAACCTCAACTTTCTTCCTGCGTTTAAACAGGGCTCCGTCGCCATGAAATGCAATTTTTGATTTCATGTCATCGAAATCGAGATAATAAATTTTCTCCAAATCAACGTTGCTTTTAAAATCAGGCTTTCCCTCAAGTGTTGTTGTCACCGAGTCGGCCCAAGTTTTCCAGCTTTTATATTTATTCTGAAGCAATTCGGGTGTAAACTCCGATATCGAAATCCACTGGTTTGAATAAAGAAACGTTGAATGATCTTTCAGCCATTGTTCTTCAGGCATCAATCTTTCATTTGTGCAAATCAGCAATAAAGGCTTTTCGTTCATGTCGTTGAAGCGGGTTTTTCGTATGCAGGAATCGGCTAAAATCTGTACGCTGCTCAGTGCATTGCTGAATGATAACCTGGGAGAATAACTTTGCAAAAGCGGCAAACGGGTATGGTACGAACATTTCATGGCCTCACCAAACGCATCCATACCCCTTTCGAACTGAAACTTATCGCCGGTAGTATTGGCAAAAGGCATGAAAAAGATGGCCTGGTATTTTTCAGGATCGATGTTTGATTCATCAAGAAATCTGGCATAATCTTCGTCGGAACTTTCGAGTTTATCGTTGCTGTTTATCGTTCCCCTGAAACTTGCTTCAGAGTGTGCAATGGCATCGTAGCTCCAAAAGGACAAAGCTAAAACCATGATCCATATCGCTTTTGTTTTCTGCCCTTCGGAAATCATTTTTATGAACAATCTGTAGATATAAGCAGCCGAATAAATTGTAAAAACAAAATAGAATATCCAGGCAAAACGGCCTAAGGCCCTGAACTGGCGAAGTGAAGGAATAATGTCGGCAAGTATGCCCAGCCCCCATTTAAAAGGAAAGCACATTGAAAATAAGAGGACTAAAAATGCCCCTAACAAAAATGGATTCAGATCGCTTTCGGAAAAGATCGGGGCAATTTTTCGCCTGGTATAAAAGTTCCTTAAAATCATCCAGAAAAAATAAACAGCCAGCAGCGCGGCAGGCAACCCGACAAAAGCCTCTCCCTCCCAGCGGATATGCAGTTTGTTATAGAAGTTCCATGGCAGCAATTTCATCAGTTGTTCAAAAGGAAGGAAAATGCTGAAAATATTGGCATGGTAATAATAAAAACCATAGGGGTTATCGGGACGGTCGGTTACCCAGTCGGTTGCCATGCTAAAGCCCCTTACGGCCAGTAACGGGATAATAGCCAGTAGGAAAAGAATAAGTATCGATTTTAGCACAAGCTTTATATTCTTCTGGTTGATCCACAAAACAGAAACAATGTATGCAAAAAGGAAAATGGCGTAAAAAGCCACAAAGTATGCCGAGGTAAACCCGCCAGCCAAACCGAGCAAAACAAGAAAAGCACCCCACAGCCATTTCTTTTCCCCATCGTTAAACTTCAGCAATAAATACCACAACATTGGGATAAAGAAAACATATGCCATTTCGAAATGCCCCCGCATCCGGTCGAGTTGGGGTGAAAGGAATAGAATAATCAATGTGATTAAAAACGAATACCAAACCGGCAACTTGTACCTTCTCAAAATCAGAAATATGAAAGGTACGGCAAGGATAATTGAAAGGATCATTGAAAGGTTGATGATACCAACACCATAATGAGAAACAGGGAACAACTTATCTAACTGATTGAACACAGCCAGGTGCAGCGGATGGGTATTGTCGAACTGGGCATGCTCGCTGTAAGGATAATTTATACCGTCGTGTTTTATGCCTTTATCGTACTTGAGCATGTACGAAAAGTTGTAATAGCTTTTAATGGCATCGCCCGATTTCTGAAACATGTAACTATTTGGATGCAATACAATTGGTTTAAAAATCCAAAACAGCATCAATGATACAACGGCCATTAAAGCGAGAATTGCTACAAGATTCTTCTTCATTTGTCCTGGTTTAGAATTGCTTTAATTTATGTAACGGTAATAAAACAAAAAGATGATAAAAATAGGAAATAATACCGATTGCTTAAAAATTGAATCATGGTTTCGAGATAGAATATCATTGTTGACAGGTTAAAAATGATTTATTGTGCCTAAGTTTTAAGTGGAGATATTTCATTCAAACCTCTGAAAATATTCTGATTTGTTAGTTTTGAAAGCGTACGGTTTAATCTACCCTATAATCTTCAAGTTTACCCATTCCGCTTTTATCATCTCCATTCAGATGAATAAGCCGGAAATCGTAAGTTCCATTTTTATGTACACGGGTAATCACCAGATTGTCTTTATTCCCGCTTCCCATACCTGAAGCAATCAGTGTAATATTATCATAGCTATAATACATACAGGGGCTTACTTTTTGGTTGCAACCTACATCGCCTGCAAAAACAACCACATTTTTTCCGGTTTCACGCAACAAGGGGTCAATATCTTCCCAGTAATTTGTACTGCCCGGATAATGCGGTCTGTAATTAATTTCGACAGAGTTAAACCGGTTTTCGGGGCTCCACCAGATCAGTTCGTGAATAAAAATAAAAATGTTCTCTGTCGAATCTTTGTTCTCTGAAAGGGTAGTTTTCAGAAAATCGAGCTGTTTACCTTCAATGTTCCAGTTTACAGGGGTCATGATAATAAACAGATCGCTGCCTCTTTTAAAATACTGATAATACTTTTCGTAGCGTTTTGTGAATTCTTCGCCTCTGTCGTGGTTACCTGGAGCAATGTAATAGGGCATTTCAAGCATTTTTAAATCAGCTTGCAAACTGTCCCAGTATTCAGGGGTAGGCCGGGGTACAACATCGCCGGTAAAAACCCCAAAAGCCATTAGAGGATAATTATTCAGAAAACCGATAGCTTCTTTAAACCGAGGATAAGCCCCGTACTGAATTGAAGACGGATTTCCGTAAACATGGCCTGCAACAAAAAAGCTGTAAGCAATATCTGATTCAGGGTTGCTATTGTTGCAACCGTACATTAAAAATGCCGATACTGAAAGGAAGAGAAGAAATTTAATCGCTTTTTTCACTTGTTATAATTTCTAATTTCAATGGTGACTCATTAAACCTGGGCTACCTATCACATAAGCTCATTTCGAACAAAAAAGGTGTCATTCCGAGGGAAGCGAAGCCCCGACTAATCGGGGAGGAATCCCTACAATACGAGCAGATTTGACTAACGTCGATTTTCAATTCTCCTCCTTTCCCGATGG
>JAFGEV010000272.1 GCA_016931385.1 Prolixibacteraceae bacterium | reverse complement strand
GTCCGTGCAAACTCCTCATCGAAGGCAATCATCATTATAAGCCTGAAAAACAAAATAAAAAGCAATGCTACAATTAAGGTGACAATACCCATGTAAACCAGGTCGGAAGATGTAACCGTTAAAATGCTTCCAAAAAGGAAACTCATAAGGTTTGGCGCATAACCTGGTGTAATTGAAATGAAGATAATTCCGATGGCCATACCCAGCGACCACCATATTGCAATGGATGAATCTTCACGGATGTTTCCCCGATGTGTGAAATAATTTATCCCTAAAGCCGATAATATAGCAAAAACAGCAGCGCCAATAACTGGGTTCATTCCAAGAAAATATGCAATGCCTATCCCCCCAAACGAAGCATGTGTAATCCCCCCTCCGATAAAAACCATCCGGCGTGAAACAATGTATGTGCCAATAATACCACACGATATGGCTGTGAGGAAAGCAGCTGTCAGTGCATTTATAAAAAAAGTATAGTTCAGAAGGTCAAGCATAAAATCAATGTTTATTGGAATGTGGCTGATGTGTTTGTAAAACTGTATGCGGCACGCTTCCATGAGTAATTAACTTTATTGGGCAATTGTATGAAGCCAGTTGTTCGGGAGTAATAATATTTGACTGATGGTAATGCAATTCCCTGTTAACACAAGCAATACTTTTTACGTACGCGCTGATAGTGCCAACATCGTGTGTGACCAAAAGAATGGTTACATTTTCATTGAGATCCTTTAATTTTTTGTATAGTTCGTTTTCAAACTGGTTATCAACAAAAGTATCTGGCTCGTCGAGTATCAGGAGCTTTGGATTGGAAACGATTGCCCTGCCTAAAAAAACCCTTTGCATCTGCCCTCCCGAAAGTTCACCTATGGATTTATGCGACTGCTTTTCAATACCCAGCTGGGCGAGTACTTCATTGACCCTGTTTTTATCTTTCTTCAGAAAGCCATACTTCAGGCTTTTGTTACTTGCAAGGCCCGAGAGTACCACATCGAAAACCGACATTGGGAATTTGGAATCGAATTTATTTACCTGTGGCAAATACCCGATATTGCCACGTTTCTTGTTTAATTCATCGCAAAAACAAATTTCTCCTGATACAGGCTCAATCAATCCAAGAATGGCTTTAAGGAGCGTGGTTTTTCCACCCCCGTTAGGCCCTATTATACCGATAAAGTCATTTTGCCTGACCGTAAATGAAACATCGTCAAGGACAACTTTTGAATTGTAGGCAACTGTGAGGTTTTTTATGTCGATAAGTATATTCACTTTGCTGTAAATGCTTTATTCATTTTTTCAGTCAAACTGTACATTTCCGTCAACCAGTTTTCGGCCAACGGATCGACAGAAATTACACGGGCGCCAATTTCTTTGGCAATGGTTTTTGCTTTTGATGTTTCAAACTGCGACTGGATAAAAATGGTTGAAATGTTTTCTTTCACAGCCAAATCGACAAGGGCTTTCATTTGTGCGGTACTTGGTGGTTTGCCTTCGTATTCAATTGAATATTGCTTTAAATGGTAATCGCGGGCATAGTACCCCAGTGCAGGGTGGAAGATCAGGAAAGCAGCATCCTGCTTTCCTTCAAAGGAATCACGGATATGGTTATCGAGTATATAAATTTTTTCGATAAATGTATCGCGGTTTTTTTCAAACATTCCCTTCTTTCCAGGATACATTTCAGAAAGCGAAGAGCAGATAGTCCGTGCAATGGTCTTTACATTCTCGGGTGATGTCCAGATATGGGGGTCGGTCCCGTCTTTGTGTAAATGGACATGGCTGCTGTCCTCCGCCTGGCATTCATGGGTACTGCGTAAAAGGTCGATGCCACGGCTGCATGAAACATAGCTTACATTTCTGGCAGTTTCAGAAAACTTCGACATCCATGACTTTTCAAACCCCAGGTGCCCAACATAGAAATAGATGACGGAATTGTTCAGGTCGTGTATTTGTTTCGGGGTTGGTTCAAAATCGGCAGGGCTGGCTCCGGGAGGCAACATTACATTGATTGAAAATTCATCACCTGCAACCTGTTCCACGAAATATTTCTGAGGGAGGATACTGACTGTGATCACAGGTTTTTCATCTTGCTTTTTGCCCGTTGAACAAGCCAGGGCCAAAATCGGGAAAATCAGTAATATAAAAAATTTATTCATTTCATTATTTGGTTCTTATTCTTTACTAAAATAACAATTTAAAATTGAATGCACTTTTTTTGTTCATGGCTGCTTTTATCATTTTTCAGTGGAGGTACAGGATCGAATCCATGTCCGCCCCAGGGATGACACTTCGATAGGCGGCGCAATCCCAGCCAGGTACCTTTAAACGGCCCGTGTATTTTAATCGCCTCAATCATATAATTCGAACAGGTTGGAGTGTACCTGCACGATGCCGGTGTTAAAGGCGAAATGGCATATTTATAGAAATAAGCAAGCCCGAGTAGCGGGTAGCTTAACAATTTTCTTATGAAACTTCCGGTTTTCATCATTTAACGGTAACATTTTACTGTGGGAAATGTTTTTCAGAAACATGATAATTCATTCGAAAAATCACTGCCAGATAACGAATGGCTTACTTCAAAAAATCCTTGTAGAGCATGCTGGGCTGAATACCCTCGTTGTTCTGGTATTTTCCACTTTTGTAATTTACATATTCCCCGTTAAGGTCATGGTAATAAATCTGGCAGATTTCAACCCCGGGGTAGATGCGGATTGGCTGGACACAAAAAATTTCAAGAGTCCAGAAACCGGCAAAGCCTACATCGCCAAAACCTGCCGTTACATGAATGAACATCCCCAGGCGTCCAACCGACGAGCGGCCTTCAAGCATAGGCACAAGACCTTCGGTACGGGTGTATTCAAGGGTGCGTCCAAGATATAGCTTGTTTGTTTCGAGCAACAAACCGTCGTCAGGAATAATCAGTTCATTTGCTTTGTTTTCGGTTTTCATGTCAAGTTCATAATTGTCGTATACCAACAACCTGTTATGCAACTTTAAATTGTAACTGTTTGGATTAAGCTGGGCCTGATTGTACGGCTCGATAAATATGGTTTTATTCAAACGCTTTTCAATTTCTTTTCCTGATAGAATCATGGTTTTATCGCTAAAAATTGCTCAAAGATAAGGACACAATCTGAAATTTATTCGAAACAGTTTCAATATTTTCATCCTTGAATAAGTGTTTTTTCTGTCAAGTCATCCTCATCAAAAATACAGTGTTACCTTTGCATTGGTTATTATTATCAAACACAATGAGCAACATTACATCCGGCAAAGCACCACTCGATAAACTCTTCGGCAAAACAATGGAGGAGTTGACAGAATTAATCCTTGAACAAAATCTTCCGAAGTTTACAGCGAAACAAATTGCTGACTGGCTTTATAAAAAAGGCATTACATCAGTTGATGAAATGACCAACATCTCTAAGAAAAACAGGGAGCTTATTGCCGAAAAATTCGAAGTAGGATTGCAAGCTTACACGAAAGTCCAGAAAAGTGTTGACGGTACAAAAAAATACCTGTTTCCGATCCGGGGTGGAAAATTCATCGAAACAGCCATGATCCCCGATAAAGAAAGGGTTACGGTCTGTGTGTCGTCGCAGGTTGGGTGCAAAATGGACTGCATGTTTTGCTTGACCGGCAAACAGGGTTTCAACGGGCAGCTCACTGCCGGTGAAATTGTAAATCAGATAAGGATGATTGACGAGCATGTGGAGGTAACAAACATTGTTTATATGGGTATGGGCGAGCCTTTCGACAACCTTGATGAAGTGTTAAAAAGCATCGAAATCCTAACATCTGACTGGGGTTATGGCATGAGCCCCCATCGCATTACGGTTTCAACAATCGGGATGATTCCTTCTTTAAAACGATTTTTAAATGAAAGCAACTGCAACCTGGCGCTCAGTCTTCACACACCTTTCGATAGCGAACGGGAAAAACTAATGCCCCTTCAAAAAGCTTTTCCCATTCAAAAAATAATTGATGAATTGCGTACTTTTGATTTTGGCAGGCAACGAAAACTTTCGTTCGAGTACATTGTTTTTGGAGGCATGAATGATACTCCTGCTCACTTAAAAGAAATTTTACGCCTGCTAAACGGGCTTAGGTGCCGTTTGAACCTTATTAGATTTCACACCATACAGGGAGTAGATTTACCCGCAACTGATGAAAACCGTTTACAGGATTTCAAAGACCGGTTAAATAAGAAAGGTATTCTTACCACAATTCGTGCATCTCGCGGAAAGGACATATACGCGGCTTGTGGGTTGTTGAGTACGAAAGAAATAAAAATGAAGGAATCCTAAAATAAGATTTTCAAAACGACTTGATTTTGATGATATATATTTTTAACTTCGAGGTTAAAATTTTAAAATTCCTTCAAGATGAAAACAATATACTATTTCCTGACTTTAGTCATTATATCGTTTCTGTTATTTTCTTGCGATGATCCCATACCTGAAGATGAACAGTCAAGTGAAAAATATTCATTTACCGGGGTTGTACAAAAAGGGCCTTTCAGGATTGGTGGAATAGTAACAGTATATGAACTCGATTCGTTACTAAATCCAACCGGGGTAAGTTACATTTCGACCGTTACAGATAATCTTGGAACATACAATTTTAAGGATATTGAACTTAATTGGGCTTTTGTATCATTGGTGGCCGATGGTTTTTATTTTGATGAAACCAAAGGCGAGGTTTCAGAGGAAAGGCTTACATTGAGGGCCATATCTAATTTGAATGAACCATCGGTTAAAAATGTAAACTGTCTTACAAACCTGGAATTCGAACGCATAAAACAACTTGTCACAATTGAAGGAAAAACGTTTGATACTGCTCGCCAACAGGCACAAGAAGAAATCCTTAAGACGTTTAACCTTGAAAGCTCATCGTATATAAAGAGTGAGCAACTTAATTTAGCTCAGGAAGGCGAGTTGAATTCGAAATTACTGACGATATCATCTATCTTACAAAATGAAAGTAATGTAGCATTATTATCAGAAATCTTAAGTGGTATTGCCCTGGACATTAAAACCGATGGCACATTAAATGATAAAGATTTGCAGCAGAGCATTGTTACCTCAGCCATTAAATGCGACGCAATAACTATTTGCGGTAACCTTGCTGAACTTTATAACGGGGGCAGCATTCCCAACTTTCAGCAGTATATCGACAAGTTTGTAAACACAACTTCTTTCGAACCGCTGGTAACAACCAGCATCTATACTGTTAAAGGGCGTGTGCAAAAAGGGCCTTTCAGGACAGGTTCAACTGTTACTGTTTCAGAACTCGATGAAAGCTTAATGCCAACAGGATTAAATTACTATTCAACAGTAACCGATAATTTGGGCAACTTTGAAGTTCCGGGAGTTGAGCTCGAATCGGACTATGTTGAAATGATGGCCGACGGTTTTTATTACCACGAAAATTTTGACATTGTTACTTCAGAACGGCTGGTGATGAAAGCAATTGCAAATCTTGCCGATTCTTCAACAGTAAATGTAAATATCGCAACACATTTAACGTTCGACCGTATAAAATATTTGTACCAACAGGAAGGGAAAACTTTTTCAGAGGCCAAAGAACAGGCACAGCACGAACTCCTAAGAGTGTTTAACCTTGACGAAGATGTCGATACTCCATATGAATACATCGACATTACACAGGAGGGGGAACTTAGCTCGAAACTTTTTGCCATCTCGGTTATCGTTCAGGGTTTTAAAAATGTAGCCCCATTGTCGGAGTTTCTGACCTCGCTTGCTCAGGATTTTAAAACCGACGGTACCATCGACAATGAAGAAAGTCAAAAAAGCCTCATAACCAATGCCTTGTTCTGTAACGTGGGAGGGATAAGAGAAAACACCATGGATCTTTATAAAATAACCGAATTCTCCGACTTTCAGGTTTATGTGAACACGTTTATCGAGAATACAACTTTTGAACCATATGTCAATTTAGCGTTTACCTCTGAAACCTCTCTGGGTAAGAATTTGCTTGCAATGCCAGACAATTCTGTCCTTTCAACAGGTATTAATTACTGCATCAATCAGACTTTCGATTTTGATAATTCATATAGATTTCTTGCGATAATAGTTTTGGAAGAAGAAGGAAATGGCAACATCACATATATTGAAAATGACATTACAAATTGGATATATGATGATAATTATAGTGGAAATTTTAATGGGAAAATTCTATATGGAATTGATTTAATGGCAATGATTTGGGAAGATGTTTCAAATACTCCTGTCATTTTGAATTTTAGAAATAGTGGAAAAATTAAATTGGCAATTTATATAGATAACGATGATCTACCTGATAACGGGGGACATTATTTTATTGAAAAGTATTTTACCTGGTAACTCTTTTTAAAAACATTGGATGGGACGGGCGATTTTCCATCGCCCTTATTAGCCGAATAAAATTCGCCTGCCCAGTTTCAACAAAAATCCTTATCTTGAGAAACTTATTTCAAGATTAAGAACCATGCATTTCAAATACATCAAAACAGAAAAAAAATATCAAAAAACTGTTAAGTTCCTGATTGTTCCCGTTTTTTCAATTTTGATGCTTATCCCTTTACTATCTGGTGGTGTAGTAAAAAAGATAGGTGTGCCGACCATCCAGAATTACCCCCGTGCCGAATACAATGCAGGCACACAAAACTGGAGCTCGGTACAGGGGACAAATGGCGTAATGTACTTTGGCAACAACAGCGGCCTGATAAGGTTTGATGGACGGTTTTGGGAATTGCACACAGTCCCTAACGGTTCAAACATCAGGGTACTTCATTATTCCGATGACCAACAGCACCTTTATGCAGGTGCATACAATGAATTCGGATATTTTACCAACGACTCAATCGGACGGCTTGTATATCATTCACTACTCCACCTTGTTAAAAAAGAAGACCTTGACTTTGGCGATGTGTGGAAAATATACGAAGGATCGTGGGGAGTCGTATTTCAAACTTTCGAAGGGCTCTATTTTTATAGAGATGGGAAAATTGAAGTGGTCAAACCCCGAAGTAATTTTCACTTTTCTTATTATGTAAACGGTGTGTTATATGTGTTCGACCGCGAAACAGGTTTGCTTGAATATCGAGATGGTTTTTTAAAAAAAATTCCTTCTGGCGATTTTTTCGAGCGAAAGGAAGTATGGTCAATGCTCCCCTTAAACAATGATGAAATTTTAATTGGAACTGCAAAAGAGGGCGTTTTTCATTACGATGGCATGACACTGAAACCATGGAAAACACCAGTTAACGATTTATTGAAAAAATATCAGATTTATTCAAGCCTCATTGTCGATGATGAACATTTAGCTTACGGAACAATTCAAAACGGCCTCATAATTTGCAATAAAAAAGGAGAGCTTGTGCAAATCATAAACCGGGAAAAAGGGCTTCAGAACAATACTGTTTTGAGCATGTGCCTCGATCTTGACGGAAACCTTTGGCTAGGCCTCGACAATGGGATCGACTATGTTGAAATTAATTCGCCAATAACCTTGCTTCAGGATTATTTTGCATTTGGTACAGGCTATACTTCAATTTTACACAACAATACCATATACCTGGGAACTAACCAGGGATTGTTTTACTGTAGCATTGAAAAATTCAGCAATCCCTTTCTAAATGCCTCCGATTTTTATATGGTCCCAAATACATCAGGCCAGGTTTGGAGCCTTCAGGTTATCAATGGTAAGCTCTTTTGCGGCCACAACAACGGTTCGTTCCTTATTGAGGATAATATTGGAGTGCAGATAAGTGAAATACCAGGTTGCTGGGCTTATCACAAAATTCCCGGTTACCCGGGCCGGTATATCGAAGGCACTTACAACGGAATGGAACTTTGCACTTTTACCGGAGGTTCACTCCGTCACGACAAACATGTTCCCGGTATAAATTATTCCTGCCAGGAAATGGCTATTGTGACCAACAGATACGTTTGGGTAAGCCATGCTTTCAAGGGCATTTCTCTGTTCAGGCTTACCGAAGACCTCGACAGCCTTCAGTTTATTAAACGCTTTACGAAAGATGACGGCCTCCCGAATGATTATTTCAATAAAATTAAGCTGTTGAAAAACGGGACTATCCTTGCAACAACCAACATGGGAATTTACCAGTTCGACTTCCGAAGCAATATGTTTACTCGCTCGGCATATTACAATAACCTTTTTCAGAACAGACCTGTAAACTATATCCAGGAAGACAAACAAAACAACATCTGGTATATTTGCCAGAACAACGAAGGAGGAGTGCTCCGTTTCCAGGAAGACGGAACTTACACCAATGTAACCTATCCGTTTTTTAAGCTGAAAGGAAAGTTTATCGGCAGTTTTTTTCATTTCAACGTGCTCGACAACAACAACGTGCTGATTGCCCTCGAAAAAGGCTATGCACATTACAATCCTTCATTGGTCATCGATTACAGAAGAAAATACAATGCCGTTCTCAACAGCGTTTCATTTCTCGGCACCAACAAACTTTTGTACAGTGGGCTTCGGGTTAACAACAAGGCTGAAGGCCTGAAGCTAATCCCTGAAATTGAATTTAAAGACAACTCGTTGCGTTTTACCTTCTCAGGACTGTTTTTTGAGGGGAACAACGAAACCATGTTTTCTTACCAAATGGAAGGTTTCGATCCCGATTGGTCGGGGTGGCAGGTAGGCGCTGTTAAAGAATACACCAACCTGCCCGATGGTGATTTTACCTTCAGGGTAAGGGTAAAAAACAAGTACGGGGTAATTGCTTCGCCCGAAGAATTTAAATTCACAGTCCTACCACCCTGGTACAAGTCGATGACAGCGCTTGGTATTTATTTTGCCCTGTTCATCATATTGATATGGCTCATTGTCCTGCTTTTTGTTAAAAGGGTAGAACGAACGAGAATGAAGGAAATGGAAATTCAAAAAAGACAATACCTTGAGAAGGAAGAAAAATTGAAAAGCGAAGCTTTGCTTGCCGAAAAAGAGATCATCAGACTGCGCAATGAAAAATTAAGGGCCGAAATGATACACAAAGACAAAGAATTGGCCAATTCAGCGATGAACCTTGTTCAGAAAAACAAGCACCTGAATAAAATAAAAAGCGAGTTGTTGAAAATACAAAATGAAATCAGAGAGGAACTTGTTAAAAGCAGGTTAAACATGATTATCAGAAAAATCGACAAAGAAACAAGCAACGACGAATCCTGGTCGATTTTTGAAACAAACTTCGAACAGGTACATGAAGATTTTCTTAAACGGCTCAGGGAAAAGCACCCCGATATTACACCCAAGGAATTAAAACTTTCGGCTTACCTTAGGATGAATATTTCAAGTAAGGAAATTGCTACTTTGTTGAACATTACCACTCGCGGTGTTGAAATTAGCCGTTACAGGTTAAGGCGAAAATTCGGGCTGGACCGGAATCAGAACCTGATCGATTACATTTTATCGGTTTAATCAACACTTTGAGGGCGGGGATGATTCAGTAAGCATTAAAGCTACTTCGATTGAGTGCGGTGATGCTAAATGAAGTTTTTTACATCCATAATGATACCCTTTCTGCCTGCTAAAGAAAGGCTCATTATACATTTAAATCATTTCTGTTTGACAAAAAGGCATACTTTTCAATGCTGATTTTTTAGATTTTTTTATATTTCCATGTGAAATACCCCAATCGTGTTATGAGCTATTTTATATACATCTAAAAAATTGTTGGTAAATTGTTTATAAATTTTTTGATGTATTTTTGTTGAGTTCAAATATCTGTAATGTTAAGTTTTTGTTGATTCGATATTTTTTCCATTTTAACATTCATTAAGTTACTTCGTTCCCGGAAATTCAATAAAAATTGAAAAAATGAACACATTTCATGATAGTGTTGGTTTTACCATCCTTTTCATGTAATTAAAACTTATTTTTTTATGAAACAAAAAGTTCTGCTTTTATTACTGCTATCTGCGCTATGTAGCATAGGATATGCCCAACAGCGCAAAGTTACAGGTTTGGTAACATCTGCCGAAGATAATACGCCCCTTCCGGGAGTAAGCATCGCGGTAAAAGGAACAACTTCGGGAACAATTACTGACATTGACGGTAATTATTCAATCGATATTAAAGATGAAGATGCCATTTTGATGTATGTTTTTGTTGGTATGCGTACGGTTGAGATACCAGTAGCCGGCCAGCAGAGAATTGATGTGGCTTTGGAAACTGATATAATGGGTGTCGATGAAGTTGTGGTAATTGGTTATGGAGTTACGAAAAAAAGCCTTGTTACCGGTGCCATTGCTAAAATTGATGCTGAAGACATTACACAGTCACGGACAACAAGGGTTGAAAATGCCCTGCAGGGAAAAACTGCCGGTGTGCTTGTTCAGCAATCATCGGGTGCGCCTGGCGCCGAACAAAACATTATCATCCGCGGGGTAGGTTCCGACAACTCTGTTCGGCCAATTTACGTGATCGATGGAATGCGTACCGATGGTATCGACTGGCTCGATCCCCAGGACATTCAATCGATAGAGATACTCAAAGATGCAGCATCGGCTGCAATTTACGGTACCGAAGGGGGAAACGGTGTTGTACTTATTACTACAAAAATTGGCAAAGGGGGTAAAACAAATTTCTCTTACGATGCATCCTATGGTATGCAAAGTGTAGTTCCCGGTTTCAGGGTTATGGATACCGAAGAATATCTTAATTATTACCGAACAGCTTACTTAAACGATAATACCAGGAAAACCTTGGAAAATGCTCTTGAAAATTATCCCGACTCTGATGTTGACACCGACTGGTTAAGTGCAATTTTTGTACAGGCCCCGGTAGAAAAACATAAAATAAGTGTCGATGGTGGATCTGAACGTTCTAAATATTATTTCTCGGTTTCGTACACCAACCAGGATGGTATTGTTGGTGGCGGTGAAAAGAGCAACTACACCCGATATGCAACCAAACTGAATATCGACAGCAAAGCTACAGAATGGCTCAACCTGGGAATCAGGATGTCGTATTCTCAAACAAGGACAAAGGGAATATACCAAAATTCTGTTTTTGGCTCGGTAACCAACAATGCTGTTGTACTCGATCCCACAACCCCTGTATATTACAACGATATTTCGGGATATAGCGACCGTGATGTAGCAAACATGTCGAAAGTGTGGGGGGAACAATGGTATACCAATCCTTCACTTTTCGATGAAAACGGATATTTTGGCATTTCGCAAAAAGTTTTAAACGAAATCCAGAACCCTGTTCACCAGTTACACAACGACAGGGATCAGGCTATCAACAACAAAATCTTTGGAGGCGTTTATGGTGAAATTGAATTTTTCGACGGTCTGAAATTCCGTACCAATTTCGATATCGATATGGCACATAATTACAACCGTGGATGGAACCCCAGGGTTTACACCAACAGTATGAACAGCCCTTCGGTGCGAAGCAGGGCTTTCCAGGAAATCAACATGTATTTTACCTGGCAATGGGAAAGCTACTTTACATTTAACAAACAATTCGGTGACCACAATGTTGGGGCTGTTTTGGGAACTTCGGCCAGGGAATACTGGCATGAATTCCTTGGCGGTGACGGTGAAGACCTGAAAAAAGAAACAGACAATTATGCCTGGATCGATTACGGCTTATACATTGATACCCTTAACAACACATCGTGGGGCGGACTTGGCGGATGGGACCGGCTGGCCTCAGTGTTCGGGCGTGTGTCCTATTCATATAAAGACAAATATATGATTACTTCCAATTTCCGGCGCGACGGAAGTTCAAAATTCGGGCCTTCAAATAAATTCGGTCTTTTCCCATCAGTTTCTGTAGGTTGGGTTGTTTCTCAGGAAGACTTCTTCCAGGTACCGGCCATCAGTTTCCTTAAATTGAGGTATAGTTGGGGTTTAAACGGTAACGCAACAAGCCTTGGCTGGGACTGGCGTTATCTGCCAACAAGTTCAACAGGAAATTATTATTATATCGATGGCAACGACCAACTTCTTTCAATTGTTGAACCTACAAGGTTAACAAATCCAGAATACCAATGGGAAAAAGCCGTGCAAAGCGATGTAGGAATCGACATTGGATTTTTCGACAACCGGTTGTCATTCACAGCCGATTACTATATCAAAGAATCATCCGACTTCCTGTTTGAAGGATCGGTGCCTGCTTTGGCCGGAAATGACCCGCCAACTGTTAATGCAGGTACAATTGAAAACACCGGTGTTGAGTTTGAACTGGGTTACAATGAAAAAATCGGCGACCTGAAAATAAATGTTAAGTTAACCGCTTCACACAATAAGAGTGAAGTAACTAAAATAACTGAATCGATTAGTTTTATAACCGGTGGTAATGTTGGGACTTTTGGCGATTCAAAACGCCTGGAAGTAGGATATGAACCCTGGTATTTCTACGGATTTAAAACCGATGGTTTGTTCCAGTCGCAGGAAGAAATTGACAATTATGTGAATGCCGATGGTAAAAAATACCAGACTTCGGCTGCACCCGGCGATGTGAAATATCTTGATATTGCAGGAACTGCCGACAGCCTGGGTGGCGGCCCCGACGGGATGATCACCGATCTGGACAAAACCTATCTTGGTTCGCCATACCCAAAATTATTGGGAGGTTTAAACATAAACCTCGAATACAAGGGCTTCGACCTGAATGTAGCCACTTACGGGCAATATGGCAACAAAGTATTGCTGGCCGTTTCGGTTCGCGACGACCTCTCGAACACCAACAAACCCGACTTCTACATTAACGATGCATGGATTTCGGCAGAAGAACCCGGCAATTTTCCACGACCTACCATTAAAGACCGTAACCGTAACTTCTCGAGGGTAAATGATTACCTCCTTCAGGATGGCTCATTCTTCCGTATCAGTAACCTCGCCCTTGGCTATACATTACCAAAATCGCTTACTTCAAAAATCGGCATATCAAAACTGAGGGTTTATGTTGCCGTTGACAACCTTTATACTTTTACAAACTACAAAGGCATGGAACCCGAAGTTGGTGGCGATTACTGGGGTTACCGCGGGCAACAATGGGCTGGAATCGACCGTGCCGTGTACCCAAAACCAAGGACAGTGTTAGGTGGTATCAATGTTAACTTTTAAATTTTTAAAGAGATGAAAAAATATATAATCAACATATTTTTCGTATTAGCCCTGCTGGCCATTACAACCGGTTGCGGCGAAGACTGGCTCGAACTGGAACTAAAAGGATCTCTTCCCTTCTCGAGCGAAGCCATAGATACTGAAGAAAAAGCTTTTGAAGTTTTGTGTGCATCTTATGACTTTCTGCAGGTAAAATATTATCCATCGTCATGGGGTTCATATTATATGCTGGGCAACCTTGCAGCCGATGACGGGGTTCCTGTTGGTGGCGGTCTTTCTGACCGTCCTGAATACTGGGATTTTCATGAATATGAAATTACTTCTGAAAATCCGGCATTATTAAATACATGGAGAAGAAACTACTACGGTATTTATCGTGCAAACATCGTGTTAAACGAAATTAGCCTCGAAAGTAATACAATGAATTTATATCGTGCTGAAGCAAAATTTCTGAGAGCATATTACTACTCTGAATTGGTAAAGACTTTTGGAAATATAGCTTTTTACACGACAAACCTGTCACCTTCGGAATACAGTCCGACAAATACAGCGCCCGAAGTGGTTTATGAACAAATTGAAAAGGATTTACTCGAAGCTATTGAAGTGTTGCCGGCAAAATCGCAACAATCACGTGCTCAAATGACCCGTGCCAGTAAAGGTGCTGCCCAGGCTTTGCTTGGAAAAGTATATCTCTTTCAGGATAAATTTGATGAAGCTGCAGCCATTTTTAAAACCATTGTTGAATCAGGAGAATATGATTTATGCCCTGTTTACGACAGCATCTTCAAGAAAAGTGAAGAATTCGGGATAGAATCCATCTTTGAAATTCCGTATGCTTCATATATTCATGGCGATTTTTGGGGAAATGGACGTGAATCAGAAGGAAACATTGAGGTACAATTGGCTGGTCCCCGTGAAACCGCATTAGTAGGCTACATCAACGGAGGCTGGGGTTTCGATATGATCGATTCAAGCCTGATTGATGCCTGGGATGCAGCCGGTGATGTTGTAAGAAAATACGGAACCGGTTATGGTCCTGAAAGTTTCCATGAATGGGTGGTTCTTGGTGCAACACAGGTTGACGATAACGGAAACGGCTTCCCCGATGACAAAGAGAATGAAGAATGGACTGGTTGGTATCAGAAAAAAAGATGCCCTTATACAGGTTATAACGACCCGGGGCAATCGCCAATGGAGGCAACATACGAAAACAACGAAAGGATCATTCGTTTTGCTGATGTATTGCTGATGTATGCTGAAGCTTTAAACCGCAAAAGTTCACCCGACGACGGTACCGCGCTTCAAATGTTAAACAGAGTCCGTGAAAGAGCTAAGCTTGGACCATTAAGTGGAGTATCAGGTAACGGGCTGTTAGAAGCCATTAAACTTGAACGCCGTCTTGAACTGGGAATGGAAGGACAACGTTACTGGGATGTAGTTCGCTGGGGCGATGGGGCTAAAATATTTGGCTACCTCGGATTTATTGAAGGAACACATGAAATATGGCCAATTCCGGAGACCGAAATAGGAAAAACATCATTGGTCCAGAATAACGGTTACTAGTTAGATAATGGGAACTTGTGATTCGACAAATTGTTTCATAGGTTCCCTTTCTTTTTTATTGCCTTAAAACCTATCCCGAGATCAGGGATAGAATTTTGTTGTTCAAACCTTGTTGAAATATTTCCCAATTTTATCTTTACAAAATCATGAAAATGAGGGAATATTTTGCTTAAAAACATCTGAAATGAGGAATTTCACGATCATTATAAAAGTTTTACTGTTTTCATTTACAATATTATCTTGTTCGCCAGGAGAAAAAGAAAATACATTTGAAAAAAAAGCAGATAAGCTTTTACAGAAAATGACGCTTGATGAAAAAATCGGGCAGCTTGTGCAAAAGAACGGGGGCTCGTTTTCCGACAGCCTAGTTAAAGCAGGGGGGATTGGTTCGGTTTTGAACGAAATCTCAGTTGAACGGCAAAACCATATTCAACGCATTGCAATGGAAGATAGCCGCCTGGGAATACCAATCCTTTTTGCGCGCGATGTTATTCATGGTTTTAACACCATCATGCCTATCCCGCTTGCTCAGGCTGCAACATGGAACCCTGCACTGATTGAACAAGGGGCAAGGGTTGCTGCGACTGAGGCAGCTTCGAGCGGAATAAAATGGACATTTTCACCAATGATTGATATAACACGTGATCCGCGCTGGGGGCGCATTGCCGAATGTCTTGGCGAAGATTCCTATCTTACTTCTGAAATGGGTGCAGCAATGGTTCGCGGTTACCAGGGTGATAAACTTAGTGACAAAACATCAATCGCTGCCTGTGTCAAACATTTTGCCGCATACGGCTGGGCCGAAGGTGGCCGCGATTACAATACAGCCAATATTCCCGAAAACGATTTGCGCGATATTGTTCTCCCCCCATTTAAACGTTGTGCCGCTGAAGGGGCTTTGTCGTTCATGACTTCGTTTAATGATATTAACGGGGTTCCGGCAACAGGTAATGAATTTCTGGTTAAAGATATTCTCCGAAATGAATGGGATTATACGGGAATGGTTGTCAGTGACTGGGTCTCGATCATCCAAATGGTTACACATGGTTTTGCACCCGATGAAAAAGCATCGGCCCTATTGGCAATGAATGCCACTGTCGATATGGAAATGGCAAGCACTTCGTATGAAACGTACCTGAAAGAATTGCTCGATGAAGGGTCAATTTCACAAAAACAAATCGATAATGCCGTACGCCGTATTTTGACGGTCAAGTATAAACTCGGGTTGTTTGAAAGCCCTTATACAAATCCTGATGATTTTCCTGAACCATTGAACAATGAACATTTGGCTGTGAGCAAGAAAGCAGCGATTGAAAGTGCCGTGTTGTTAAAAAACGATGGCATTCTTCCTGTTTCAGAAAAAATAAAAACAGTGGCTGTAATTGGCCCTTTGGCCGATGCACCGCATGACCAGCTTGGAACGTGGATATTCGATGGGAGCAAAAACAACTCGGTCACACCACTTGAATCACTTTCAGAAAAGGCCAAGTCAAATGGGATAACATTGCTTTACGAACGGGGACTTAAAATAAGCCGCTCGAAAGAGATTTCATTTCCCGAAAAAGTGAAAAGCATTTCAAAACAAGCCGATTTGATTATCCTCTTTCTTGGTGAAGAATCGATCCTTTCGGGCGAATCACACTGCCGTGCTGATATTGATTTGCCGGGAGCACAGGAAGAATTGGTAAACATGGTTACTGCTTCGGGTAAACCTGTAATAGCTGTTTTTATGGCTGGCCGGCCTTTAACCGTTGAAAATGTAATTGAAAAAACCAATGCTGCGCTTTATGCCTGGCACCCCGGAACCATGGCAGGCCCGGCACTTACCGATCTGCTTTGGGGCGCAGTTTCACCTTCGGGCAAACTGCCTGTAACTTTTCCACGGCACGTTGGCCAGATACCCATATATTACAGTCACCGCACAACTGGAAAACCTGCGACCAACGAAACATGGGAACACATTGACGATATTCCTGTTGAGGCCCCGCAGCTTTCAATAGGGAATACTTCGCATTACCTCGATTACGGTTTTGAACCCATGTTCCCGTTTGGTTATGGCCTGTCGTATACAACTTTTGAATACCAATCGATTGAAACCGATAAAACTGCTTATTCGGCAACCGATACCATTCAGGTTTCGGTAAAATTAATAAACACCGGAAATTACAATGCAGCCGAAGTTGTACAATTGTATGTTCACGATAAAGTTGCCAGCAGGGCGCCTGCCGTGAAACAGCTTAAAGGTTTCAAAAAAGTTTTTTTGAAACAAGGTGAGAAAAAAACAGTTATATTCAACCTGCCTGTTTCGTCGCTTGGCTTTCATAACCTTGCCATGAAATACATGGTTGAACCCGGTGAATTTGAAATTATGGCCGGAGGAAGCTCAGACACAACATTGGAAACAGGGATTGTAATTGAAAATTGATATCTAAAGGTACGCTATTATGGGTAAAAAAGGTTTTGTAACAAAAGTTTCGCTAATTGTAGCGCTGGGCGGTTTCTTAATGGGGTTCGACGCATCGGTAATTTCTGGGGTAATAAAATTTATTGAACCTGAATTTGCCCTGTCAAAATTACAGCTGGGTTGGGCTGTTAGCTGCTTAACCCTTACATCTACACTTGCAATGATGGTTGCAGGCCCATTGAGTGATAAGTATGGCAGGCGGCTGATTCTTAAGTATGCTGCAATTTTGTATGCCATTTCGGCTGTTTTCTCGGCGCTTGCACCTTCGTTTTCAGCGCTGGTTATTGCACGTATGATTGGCGGATTAGGCGTTGGTGCATCGTTAATTGTGGCTCCTATGTACATTGCTGAAATATCACCTGCAAAAATCAGGGGACGTATGGTTTCGTTTAACCAGCTTAACATCGTTATTGGGATATCGGTAGCTTTTTTTACAAATTATCTTATCCTTCAACTTGGAAAAACCAACACCGGATTTACCGAAGCCATGAGGTTTGCTGAATATAACTGGCGTTGGATGCTGGGATTGGAAACATTGCCGGCAATATTATATTTTTTCTCCCTCTTTGCAGTTCCCCGTAGCCCAAGGTGGCTTGCCATGAAAGGCAAAGACAAACTGGCCCTTGATGTGCTTACCCGGGCAAACAGCCCCGAAAATGCCAGTACCGTAATGCAGGCCATTAAAGAAAGCATTGCTGAAAGTGGAAAAAAGAAAAAAGCCAGCATCGGAGAATTGTTCAAACCCGCCCTTAAACTGGTGCTGTTAATCGGGATTGTTATTGCGATACTGCAACAAATAACCGGAATAAATGCCGTATTCTTTTATGCCCCGATGATTTTTGAACAAACCGGGATCGGAACTGATGCATCATTTTCACAGGCAATTCTGGTAGGTTTAACCAACCTTGTTTTTACCATACTGGCTATATGGCTAATTGATAAGGTTGGACGTAAAGCGCTCCTGGTTATCGGCTTCTCCGGAATCTTCATTGCTATGTCGTTGTTGGCTTATGCCTTCAGCGCTGCAACCTATCAAGTCGATATAAACTCGATTAGCAGTATTGTTACCCAGTTGCCGGGTGTTGACTGGGGTTCGGTACAAGGTGTCGTTTTCGAAAGCGACATCGAATTCAGGGCGGCAATGGAAAGTTTGCTGGGCAACGATCTGGCTAACATTCATCTTTCAAACCTGGTAAATTCATCCATCAATATTAATTCCTGGCTTGTACTCATTGCAATAATAGGATTTGTTGCATCTTTCGCCATCTCGGTAGGGCCGGTAATGTGGGTGCTCTTTTCAGAACTATTTCCAAACAAAGTAAGGGGGCTGGCAATTTCTTTTGCCGGTTTCATCAATTCGGCCATTAGCTTCAGCGTTCAGTTGGTATTTCCATGGGAACTTCAAAAGCTGGGTAATACTGGCACATTCCTCATTTTCGGGATATTTGGGGTAATCGGGCTGGTATTTGTGCTGATTGTATTACCCGAAACCAAAGGGAAAACGCTTGAAGAACTTGAAAAAATACTGGTTAAATCACATCAAAAATAAAATCGGAGTTATGAGATTCTTAATTTTCATTATAAGCATCATCGTTGTCATGGGTTGTACAAACGAAAACAAGCCGGCAAAAGTTAAAGTTGTTGAAAAAGGTGGGAAGTACCGCCTGCATGTCAACGGCAAAGAATTCTACATTTTGGGCGCCGGATGCGAATTTGGCGATATAGCAAAACTTGCTGACCACGGAGCTAACTCCTTCCGCACATGGCGAACTGATAACGGCAGGCAAACCGGACAGGAAGTACTCGACCTGGCGTACGAAAATGGCCTGATGGTTATGATGGGCCTCGATATATACCGCGAACGCCACGGTTTTGACTATAACGATGAAGAGGCAGTAAAAGAACAATTTGAAAAAATTAAGGCTGAAGTTAATCAATACAAAAACCACCCCGCGCTTTTGGCGTGGGGTATTGGAAATGAGCTAAACCTGGGGGCAAAAAACATGAAGGTTTGGGATGCCGTGAACGACATTGCTAAAATGATTCACGAAGTCGATCCAAACCACCCGGCAACAACCATGCTGGCCGGTATCGGGAAAACTGAAATTGACTATTTCAAGGAAAATTGCCCCGACCTCGACTTTATTTGTGTACAAATGTATGCCGATATCGAAAACCTTCCAAAACGCCTTGAAGATGCCGGATACGATGGCCCTTATGTTGTAACCGAATGGGGGGCAACCGGCCATTGGGAAGTACCTCCTACCGATTGGGGGGCTGCTGTAGAACAAACCAGCCAGGAAAAACAGGAAGCATATCTTCGGCGTTACGAAATGGCCATTGCTGCCGATGAAGAAAAATGCATGGGCTCATATGCTTTTTTATGGGGGCAAAAACAGGAGCGCACACCTACATGGTATGGCATGTTCCTGGAAAACGGTCATGCCACAGAATCAGTCGATGCCATGCATAAAATATGGACCGGCGAATGGCCCGAAAATCGCTGCCCAACATTGGATTCACTCCGGATTAACGGGAAAAAAATATACGATATGGTGTATCTGAAAGCAGGTGAAGAATTTAACGCAGTTGTTGCTGCACGCGATTACGAAAACGAGCCATTATCTTACCTGTGGGAACTGATGCCTGAAAGCACCGACCTTAAATGGGGAGGCGACCACGAAAGCAGGCCACCAACACTTTATTCGGTAACCGGAGAAGCATCAATGAAATTTGAAGCGCCACAGGAACCAGGCGCCTACAGGCTGTTCGTTTATGTTTCCGATGGCCATGAACATTCAGCAACCGCCAATTTTCCGTTTTTTGTAAAAGCCTCACCTGGCTCCTCACAAGAAAAGAAAATCGAATAAAGGTACGATCGTAAAAAATTACGGTTAAAACTTGAAATTGAAAATTTATATAAGAATAGTCATTTAAAACATTAATATTTAAATAAGGGCTAAAGCCCGGATTTGTGAGCTAATATCACCATCCCCAGGCTTGTGCCTGATGTTAGTAAAGCCTATACAGGTGCGGGCTTTAGCCCATAAACTGAATTTAAGTGAAAAATAAAATATACATCGGAACAGGGCTTCAGCGCCAAAACATTAGGGAAATAGAAGGTAAGCTAACAGAAATTGCAGGGGAAGAATATTACGTTATTCAGAATTACGACCAGATGATGCCTTTCTTCTTGACTGTTGTTAGCAACTCTGACAAATGGATGTATCTGTCATCGAAAGGAAGCCTTACAGCCGGACGTAAAAACCCCGATCAGGCTTTATTCCCATACTATACCGATGATAAAATTCACGATTCCGGAGAAATCACAGGCAGTAAAACCATTTTGCTCGTTACAGGAATGGGAAAAACCTTTTTGTGGGAACCTTTCTCTGAAAACCATGATGGGCTTTACAATATTGAAAGAAACCTATACAAAAACACTTCAGGCAACAAAATTATTTTCGAAGAACATAACCTCGATTTGAAACTTACCTTCAGATACAGTTGGGCAAGCAGCGAATGTTACGGATGGGTCAGGGAAAGTTCACTGGTTAATCATGGCGATACCTGTGAGATTGAACTTGTTGATGGGCTTCAGAATATTTTGCCGTGGGGTGTCAACCTTAATATGCAAAGCATGAAAAGCACGCTGGTTGATGCCTATAAAAAAAGCGAACTGATTACGGATACTTCACTGGCCCTTTTCCGGCTCAGTTCAATACCTGTTGACCGTGCCGAACCAAGCGAAGCTTTAAAAACAAACATTGTTTGGAGTGCCGGGCTCAAAAACCCTAAATACCTGTTGAGCAACCAACAACTTAAAAAGTTTTCAAGGGGAGAGGATCTTCAAACTGAAAAGGAAAAACGGGGCATCAAAGGCGCCTATTTTGTCTGCTCAGGGTTTTCTTTGAAACATGGCGAAAAAGAAAATTGGTTTATCGTGGCAGAAGTTGCCATAGATGCTTCGGCGTTCGTTAAACTTATTGATGATTTGAAGGATGAAAGCACCTTGCTTAAAAATTTATTAAACGATATAGAAAGGGGCAACAAACAGCTTGAAAACCTGGTTGCAAAAGCCGACGGCATTCAGCTTACGGGAGACCGACTGAATGAGAAAAGGCATTTTTCGAATACCTTGTTTAACATCATGCGGGGGGGAATTCCTCATAAGGGATATATTATTGAAAAAACCGATTTTCAAAAACACCTTATCCATTTTAACAGGCCGCTTGCCAGTGAATTGGACATTTGGATTAATTCCCTTCCCGAAAAAATTAACTACAGCCAACTTCTATCAAAGGCTGAAGGAATGGGTAATCCCGATTTGATAAGGTTGTCGCTTGAATACCTGCCCCTGATGTTCAGTCGCCGGCATGGTGACCCCAGCCGGCCCTGGAATATTTTTGATATAAAACTTAAAAATAACGATGGTACGCCTTCGCTTTATTACCAGGGCAACTGGCGTGATATATTCCAGAACTGGGAAGCATTGGCTATG
>JAFGEV010000271.1 GCA_016931385.1 Prolixibacteraceae bacterium | reverse complement strand
TTCTCGTCCCTCCAACAGTTCGTTCTGATCTATAAAAAACAAAAGGCTACCGTATTTGGTAACCTTTCCTGTGAACTTGGAGGGACTCGAACCCCCAACCTCCTGATCCGTAGTCAGGTGCACTATCCAATTATGCTACAAGTCCAGTGCAAAATTGCGGTGCAAATATAATGAAACGTTAGTTATCAGCAAATAAAAAAATTAAAAATTGGTTTTAATTCATTGTTTGGACATTATTTAACTGTATTTCTCCATTTTATCTTCTATGGTGACATCGCGATCGTTGGACGATTGAATTTTCAGGTAAACCAACATGCTTTCAGTTTCAGACTCGTAACAGGTTTCATGAATTTCTTTCACAAGCTTCATTATTTCATCATACTCTCCCTCAACAACTGTTTCGAAAGGGCATACACGATATTTAAGCCCTGAATGCTGAATTACTTCAATCGCTTTATCTACAATAGCGTATGGGTGCAATGTTTTCGATTGGGGAAGTACCTGTATGGCTGCATTAATCTTCCTCATCATCCTGTTTTTCTAAAAATTCAATAATTTCCTTGTCAGAAAATTTCTTCATGTTTGTTATCAGTACGTTATCACTTAAGAAACTGCCGTATTGATTACATTCCATGATCACATCTTTTATGATATCCGGAATAGGAGCCCTGAGTGGAAGCAGTACCATTGCCGTGGCAAACTGGTTGGAAAAATCAATTTTTTCAACAATCCCTTTCTGTTTCTCCAGGAAAAATAAAAGTTCGCTCGATAGGCTGTTTTTTTGCAGGGTGTTCAAATCGTAGCCTTTATCTTTATATGGGAAAATCAAAAAATAACGTAGTTTGTCATTTTTGCCTCCAAGTCCGGTTGAGATAAATACCTGTTGTTCGTCGAGCAAAGAGCTATGAAGTAGCATTTTGCTGTGCTGTAACGACAAAATCGCCCAATCACGCAACTCCCTTTTGGGGGCAGCATTGTAATTTTCCAGAGCCCTGAATGCCTCAACAGAATCGATGGATGCAAGTTTTTGAAGGGTTATTTTTTTTACGTGAATTGATATTTCCGGGTCGTTTAATTTGATAATAAGGTTATCGATCGTATCAAATTCAGGATTAATTGAAATCGTTTTTGACGATTCAAAAAAATCCTTCTGCACATCTAAGTCAATTGTCTCCTCAAGTATTTTATAGTTTTGAGGAATATTTGTTATCATATCCTTCAAACTATCAAATATTTCATCGCTTTCCAACTCCATTGTATCTTACTTATATACATTTTATAATGTCAGTAGGGTAGAAAGATTCTCCCACATATCTGCCCGAAACTAAACATGAAGTAATTTTTCTATGCATTTTGCCGGGTTATCAGAATTAAAGATAAAGCTGCCTGATACCAAAATATTGGCTCCTGCATCGAATAATTTTTTTGCTGTTTTATAATTTACTCCACCATCAACTTCTATTAATGTTTTTAAACCCCGCTTATCAATTTCATTTCTTAATTTCTCAATTTTCGAATAGGTGGATTCAATAAAAGTTTGTCCGCCGTAACCCGGATTTACACTCATTATCAATACCATATCTGCCAGAGGCAAAATTTCTTCAAGGGTCGATACAGGAGTATGAGGGTTCAAACAAATGCCTGCCATAATTCCTTGATTTTTGATGAAATTTACAGTGCTGTTAAGGTGCCTGCAGGTTTCCATGTGTACTGTAATATTTGCGGCTCCGGCTTCTTTAAAAGGGATGATATATGGATCGGGATTTTCGATCATCAAATGCACATCGATTGGTTTTTTAGCAACTTGCGTAATTTGTTCCAGGATGGGCAATCCAAACGAAATATTTGGAACGAATACTCCGTCCATAACATCATAATGGATGAAGTGTGCAACGCTGTTGTTGATCATATCAATGTCTTTTCCCAGGTCGAGAAAATTTGCTGATAGTACCGATGGTGCAATATACCTTGTCATTAATTTTTTCTTTCGTTTAGAATTCAGGATTCAAAATTACTTTTTTTGAATTAAATAAAATAAAAAGCCCTGCTTTATTGGCAGGGCATAATGTTTTATTCACCTAAATAGCTTTTTAGCAGCTTATTTCGATAATTGTTTTTCAGTTTTTTTATGGCCTTTTCTTTTATTTGCCTAACCCTTTCGCGTGTTAAACCGAAAACTTCGCCAATTTCTTCCAGGGTATGAGGGCGGGTGCCGTTTAGTCCGAAATAGAAGCGGATGATTTCGGCCTCACGTTCACCCAGGGTTGCCAGCGAGCGTTCAATTTCTTGTTGTAATGAGTTGTTTAAAAGTCCTTTGTCGGGACTAGGGGTTTCAACGTTTAATAATATATCATATAAATTATTACCATCTTCATCGCGCAGGGGTGCATCCATTGAAACATGGTGGCCCGATGCTTTTATGGCTTCCTCAATTACTTCAGGTGTGAGTTCAAGCAACTCTGAAATTTCTTTTGCAGTAGGCTCACGCTGAAATTCCTGCTCAAGTTGGTTAAATGTTTTATTGATTTTATTAATCGATCCGATTTTATTTAAGGGCAGGCGTACAATCCTGGCCTGTTCGGCAAGCGCCTGAAGTATGGATTGTCTGATCCACCAAACGGCGTATGAAATGAATTTAAACCCCCTGGTCTCATCAAAACGTTGGGCAGCCTTAATTAACCCGAGGTTTCCTTCATTAATCAGGTCGGGGAGGCTTAATCCTTGGTTTTGATATTGTTTGGCTACTGAAACAACAAAGCGTAAGTTAGAATTTATCAGTTGCTCGAAGGCTTCCCTGTCATCCTTTTTAATGCGCTTTGCAAGTTCAACTTCCTTTTCAGGTGTCAACAATTCAACCTTGCCAATCTCGTGTAAATATTTATCAAGCGATAAAGTCTCACGGTTGGTAACTTGTTTTGTAATTTTCAGCTGCCTCATACACACCCTTAATTTGTTTCGAAAAATAGTTAAAAAAAAATATTTTAAAGATTTTAGATTGAATTTTTTAAACATTGATTAGTAAACATCCTCTGAGTATACATGAATCATTGGATAAACAGTTTAATTTATTTTTGTTAATATAGCGGAAAATTAAAATGAACATGAAGAAACCAGCTTTGCATTGGCAGATTCTTATTGCACTGATTGCTGCTGTTTTAACAGGTTATTTCTTGCCTGAAACCGTCTCATATTTTTACTGGATCGGAGAACTTTTTTTAAAGTCATTAAAAATGATTGTTATTCCCCTTATATTTTCTTCGATTGTTTCGGGAATTACCAGCATGGGAGGCGGGAAAAGCTTTGGAAGGCTGGGGCTTAAAACCTTAACGTACTATTTAATAACCAGTTTGTTTGCAATTGTCACCGGATTGATTTTGGTAAACATTATCCAGCCAGGGGTGGGGGTCGACCTGGGATTGTCGAAGTCAGTTGACGGACTTGAACTTGAAAGAATGTCATTTAGTGAAATTGTTAAAGGAATTATTCCTTCAAATATTTTTCAGGCCATGGCCGAGGGGCAGGTTTTACCGGTGATCTTTTTTGCAATGTTGTTGGGGTATTTCATTTCCAGGGTTGGGGTACAATCGAAAAAAACGCTCACAAATTTTTTTGATGCCTTTTTCGATGTGATGATGAAAATCACCATGTTCATTATAAAATTCACACCACTTGGAATTTTCGCGATCGTAGCGCGTGAAGTATCTAAGAATTCTGAAAACCTTCTTGATGTTGCAGGAAGCCTTGGAATGTACATGGTTGTTGTGATTGCCGGCTTGTTGATACATGCAACGTTAACATTGCCATTACTGACAAGGTTTATTGGTAGGGCTAATCCGGTTAAACATTTTAAAAACATGCTGACTCCGTTACTTACCGCATTTTCAACATCTTCGTCAAGTGCGACACTTCCTTTAACAATCGATGCCGTTGAAAACAACAGCGGTGTTCCCAATAAAATATCGAGCTTTACGCTGCCTCTTGGGGCAACAATAAATATGGACGGAACGGCTTTATACGAATGTGTTGCCGCAATGTTTATTGCACAGGTTTATGGTAT
>JAFGEV010000270.1 GCA_016931385.1 Prolixibacteraceae bacterium | reverse complement strand
CTATGTTTTAAAATTTTTACCGGACAACAATGTTTGAAATTATAAGAATATTCGACCAAATTCGAAAATTATTATTTTCCGATACAAAAATTCTTAAAAATATTCCCTAATACCTCATCAGTTGAAATTTCGCCTGTAATCTCACCAAGGTAGTGCAAACATTCGCGGATATCCTGTGAAAGGAAGTCGCCCGAAATGTTGTTTTGCAAACCGTCCCTTATGCGGAGCAGGGCTTCGCGGGCTTTCAGAAAAGCTTCGTAATGTCGTAAATTGGTGAGGACTACATCGGAATCGCTGCCCTGGAATTTGTGGGCAGAACTGACCAGGAATTGGTTCAGCTCATCAATATTCCGTTGTTTGCCAGCCGAAATGAGAAGGGTAGGGAAACCGGTTGAATTACCGAGTTCTGTAAGCTCGTTAAGGGTTTTCTTATCGGCAATATCAATTTTGTTTATAACAATTGCAGCAAATTTATCAGTAAGATGCCCTGATAAATATGTCATGAATTTGATCGTTTCATTTAACTGGACAGAGGCATCGAGCATTACCAGCACAATATCAGCCTGCTCAATTTTTTTATAGGCGCGTTTAATCCCTATCGATTCAATGGTGTCAGTGGTTGCCCTTATGCCGGCAGTATCAATAAAACGAAACTGTATACCATCAATGATCATCACGTCTTCAATGGTATCACGGGTTGTGCCTGCTATTTCGGAAACAATGGCCCTGTCCTCCTGTAAAAGCAGATTTAGTAGCGTTGATTTCCCCACATTGGTGTCTCCGACAATTGCAACAGGTATTCCGTTTTTAATTGCATTCCCGTAAAGGAACGAATCGGTTAACCTGGTAACCAATTGCAGAATCGTGCTAATTAATTTATTTAGTGCATCACGGTCGGCAAATTCAACATCTTCCTCGCCAAAGTCAAGTTCCAGTTCAACAAGGCTGGTAAAATCGAGAAGCTTTTTCCTGAGGCTTATAATCTCATCCGATATGCCGCCTTTCATTTGTTTAAGGGCAACAGTGTGGGCTGCCTTCGACGAAGCGGCTATTAAATCGGCCACGGCTTCGGCCTGCGACAAATCCATTTTTCCGTTCAGAAAAGCCCGTTGTGTAAACTCACCGGGACGTGCCAAACGGGCGCCGCAATTAACCAACAACTGTAAAATAGATTGCTGGATAAATTGTGAACCATGACAGGTTATCTCAATTATGTTTTCACCTGTATACGAATGAGGGGCATGGAAAAGGGCAATAATTACATCGTCAATTAAGTTTCCATTTTTGTCAACAATGCCGCCATAGTGGGTTGTATTGGACTTTTCACTTTTTAATGTTTTGCCTTTTTTCAGGGGCTTGAAAATTTTTTCTGCAATTGGAATTGCCTCATTACCCGACAGGCGTATCATTGCAACAGCCCCTTTGCCGGGCGAAGTGCTAATGGCACATATTGTATTCTGATCGATCATTTTGCAAAAATAAGAGGAAATATCTTTATAAATGTGGAAATTACTGTGATAAAATGGTTATAATTGAAACTGTGATGCGATAGAATGCAATTGAACGCGATGGAAAGTAATTGAATGCAATTGAATGCAATTGGAAGGGATTGATAACAATAGGGGCAAGTAAATCTGTTTTAAAGGCAATGCCTGTTACGAAGAAAGCATGGAAAATAAATACACATCATTAAATATTGGGTTCGATGCCAAGCGGGCTTTTCAAAATACCCGTGGGCTAGGCAACTATTCGCGCAACCTTATTTCAGGTTTGCTCGAATATTGCCCGGGAAATAACTACTTTTTATATGGTGCTAAACCTTCGGAATATGATTTAATAAAATGGATGCAGGATTTACCGGAAACAACAAAAATCCGTGCGCCCCATAAATCCTCAAGACTTTTGCAGGCTTATTGGAGAAGCCATGGTATAATAAAATCTATCAATACCGACCAGATTGATATTTACCATGGGTTGAGCCATGAAATCCCTCTTAATGCAAAAAATATTAAAGCTAAGAAGGTTGTTACTATTCACGATCTGTTATTCCTTCGTTTCAAACAAAATTTTAGTTTTGCCGACAGGAATATCTATCTTTCAAAGATTAAATACAGTTGTAGAAACTCCGATCGGGTGATTTCAGTTAGCAATCAAACAAAATCCGACCTTATCAATTACCTGGGGATTGGCGAAGAAAAAATCGACGTAGTATATCAGTCATGTAATCAGAATTTTTATAGAACAGTTTCGTTTGATGACAGACAAAAGATAAAGAATAAGTACAGGCTGCCCGATCGGTACCTTTTATTTGTTGGCGCATTGGTAAAACATAAAAATATTGAGCGCATACTTGAAGCCCTTGCAATGATTTCAGCCAGCGAATTGATTCCACTGGTTATTGTAGGTAAGCCGAACAGCTACAAAGAGGTTTTGTTAAAATTAATTACAAAGCTGAAGCTCGAAAAACATGTAATATTCATTAATTACATTTCAAATGCTGATATGCCGGCTGTATATCAAATGGCACAAATTTTAGTGTGGCCCTCGCTGTTCGAAGGTTTTGGCATACCTGTTATTGAAGCACTTTTCAGCAATGTGCCTGTAATAACAAGCAATATTGGTTGCCTGACTGAAGTTGGGGGAGAAGGGAGTTATTATGTCGATCCGAATAAACCGGAAGAAATTTCGAACGCAATAAGCAAAATTATTTCCTCTGATAGTTTAGCTGCTCACATGCAAAAAGTTGGCAGAAAACATGTAGAAAAATTTCATGTAAAAAATACAACCGGCCGGTTAATGGAAATCTATTCATCGCTTTAAGCCTGAATTATTCTTAGTTTATTTGTTATGAATAAAAAACAGGTTTATCCCGATTTAGATGAACTTAATTTTTATTGAAAACATTTAGTGAATCTTAATCGCTGTCGGAGACAGGAATAATTTGTGAATTATTAGGATAAAAATTGCTTAATTTTTCATTATTGCTACTTTTGCCAACGTTAAATTTTAAAATCCTCGAATTATGAAGTTACTAGAAGGAAAAACAGCTATTATTACCGGAGCCTCCAGGGGCATTGGTAAAGCCATAGCACTTTATTTTGCCGGCGAAGGCTGTAACGTTGCTTTTACCGATTTGTTTGCAGATGAAAACATGAAGAATACCGAGTCGGAAATTGCCGCAATAGGGGTTAAAGCCAAAGGCTTTGCTTCAAATGCAAGCAATTATGCAGATACGCAAGAAGTTGTTAAGCAAATCGTTGAAGAATTTGGCAGGGTTGATGTTCTTGTCAACAATGCCGGTATAACAAAAGATGGCGCTTTAAAACGAATGACCGAAGAACAATGGGATGCTGTAATAAATGTGAACTTAAAGTCGGTATTTAATTTTACAAAAGCAGTGCAACCTGTAATGTGGAAACAGGGCGAAGGCAGTATTATTAATATGAGTTCTGTAGTAGGTGTGTCAGGCAACAAAAACCAGGCAAATTATTCAGCATCTAAAGCAGGTATACTCGGATTTACCAAATCGGTTGCAAAAGAACTGGGAGCACGTAATATTCGCTGCAATGCCATAGCTCCGGGTTTTATTTTGACCGAAATGACTGCGGTATTGCCCGAAGAAATTAAAAAACAATGGGAAGAAGCAATCCCGCTTCGAAGGGGAGGTTTGCCTGAAGAAGTTGCTAAAGTCACTGCATTCCTCGCTTCCGACCTTTCTTCGTATGTGAGCGGGCAGGTAATAAATGTTTGCGGAGCTATGAGCACGTAAAAATTTCTTAATATATTT
>JAFGEV010000269.1 GCA_016931385.1 Prolixibacteraceae bacterium | reverse complement strand
GCCTCCATGATAATGTTATTGGGCTTGGTTTTCGAAACAGCCACCAGCTTAACACCTGAGGGCAACGTTGATTTTAGATTTTCAAGGTTTCCTGTTATCGACATAAAAAAAAGGTTTACCTGCAAAGCTAAACAAATCGGTATAAATTATAACGGGAAAACGGGGAAAGAGTTTTTGCAGGTAGGATTTCGATAAAAATTTATTAAAATGATTTTCATTAAATACCTGAAATTGGTTGCAAAAGCCGTGTGAAGTAAGTTATAAAACCGTAAATGCAGGCAAAGCGTTGATTTGATCAGAAAGCTTATAAGGCTAAACCTTTCTTCAGTGTAACTGATCGGAGATTAAAAGCTTGTAGGATATTTATGAAACACACTTCCCGTGCCAAAAAAAAATCAAGAAATATCCTAAGTGGCAATGTTATTTGACGTTAAATATTCTAATGCTTCATCAATGTTTTTACACGACTCAATATTGCGACCGGTTATCTTTACATAACCAGAAAAAAAAGCCCCCAATAACCCTGTTAATCCAAATGCTGCTGTTTTCTTAACATGCGGCTTGTTCTTCTTCAGGTTATCAGCAATCATGTTTTTAATATCGTTATTAAAAAACAAGCCATCGAGATTAACCATGGTTAACACTGAATTCAGAGGTTTACTTCGAATCAGCTTTGATCCGGTTAAGGTTAAATATTCTATCTCATCTCTTGATTTTAGGTTAGAATAATTCAGGTAAATTACTTCTTTTCCGTTTTTTTGTATTACTTCAGGTTCCCTCATAATTAAATCGTTTAATTCGAATCCCAATATAAATTTTTATTTTTAAAAATGCTACTACAGGAAAAGTGTTTTTGAACTTTTATGTAAAATCCGGATTACAGCAGGCTGCCCCCGCCAGCAATGTTTAAGCCGATTACTGGTTTTTTATTGTGATGCAACAAGGAGTATCAGTTGCTTTAATTGATTTATCTATTTCTCCTTTTCTTTTATTTTACCCCAGTAAGAGATGGATGCGCGGTTGTTTGAATTGATTGTTAGTGTTGCACTTTCGACACCTGTTATTGTTAAACTACAGTTGAACAAATCGAAGTCTCCCCTGATTTTGAACCTGACCAATATTTTATTTCTTCTTTCATTTTCTGTCACATCAAAGAAATGGGGTATCCCGCTGAAATCAATGCCTGCATCAAAATCGAAATCAACCTGGTAAGCCCTCCCGAAAAAGGGCATATCGCAATAAACCGAATCGCCCGAAAAGGTCAGATGGTTTGGATTGGTGGTAAGGCTTATAGAACTTCCACTTGTAGGCAAAGCATAATCGGCCACAAACATGAAATCACGGGCTTCAATGATTTCTTTCATCTGTTTAAATTCTTCAGCTTTCCTGGCTTCTTTTAGTTCCTTTTTTGTGTTTTGAGCATAAAAAGGAATACTTACCAGCAAGAGGGATATTACTGCGATTGTTTTCATACTATTAAAATTGTTAGTTTTTAAAGGTCCGCCAGCTGGCGGATGGAACTCGCCCCGACAATTTGGGGCTCGTTTCATACAAAAAAGCTGTTAAAATTTTTATTCAATTTTTTATAAACTTAAACCTTTGTGCCGGTTCATTTCTGAATTCAAACTGTACGATATAACAACCCGAGGGGAGGTTTCCTGTAAATAGTTTTCGGGGTGATATCCCGTTAGATGTAAAACGCCTGACAACGTTGCCTGCTGCTGAATAAAAAACAGCCGACAAAATTTCCGTGCCTCTTTTATCATCAATAACAATATAGTCCTTTGCAGGGTTTGGAAAAATTGAAAAACGGTTGTTAATTTCCATTAAATCATTGTCCGAAGATGTTTCTGTCATTACATTGTAAAGAAAATTCAGGCCTTCGGGCATGCTTTTAATAAGGCTACTGATATGGTCTCCCCATGGATCGATGTAAAAAGTGTGTTCAATACCATAGTGGTTTAGAGTATCGGAAAAGAGCTGGTTTTGTGACAAAAGCCTGTACTCGTCAAGTTCGCCACAATAAAGGTACATGGCCAGTTCAGGGTTTCCCTGCCAATCGGAAACAAAATTTATGGGGTTATTGGGTTCCCAAAGGTTTTTAACATCTTCAATTACATTTCCCATTGTATCCACCGGAAAAATTACAGGGGGCCAGCTATCGGGTGCGGGTGAAAAAGCTCCCGACATCGAATAAATCAGTTTTGTAACATCGCCCTGATAGGTATATTCATACGGAGGGGCATCGCCATGCTCTTCGAGCAGCAGGGGCAGTATGTCCTCATAGTAGGTGATATGCAAAGGTGCACTTAGGGCTGCTACGCCAATATAATCATCAGGGTTTTTAAGGGCAATCTTCATGCAACCATAACCACCCATAGAGTGGCCCATAATTGACCATTTTTTCCTCTCGGCATATGTGTTATAATTGGTTGATATTTCATTGTAAAGGTCTTCGGCTATGTAGTCTTCAAAATTACCGTAGAGTGCCGAGTTGGTATAGAAACTTCCGAGGAAAGGTTCAGCACTGCCATCGGGTACTACAAAAATAACCTT
>JAFGEV010000268.1 GCA_016931385.1 Prolixibacteraceae bacterium | reverse complement strand
GGCTATGCCGATTTCGACTGGTTCAGGGTGGAATAGGTGCTGGGCGCTGGTAGCTGGTCACTAGTCACTGGTTACTGGTCACTAGTCACTGGTTACTGGTCAATGGCTTTGCCAGCCGAAGCAAGGGCGAAGGCTGGATATTGGATATTGGATATTGGATACTCGATATTGGATACTGGATATTCGATGCTGGATATTTCGTTTAGTTAAGCCGGAAACGGGCGAAAGCACTAGCTTAGGGCATCGCCCAACGATTGAAGATACGCCAGTGATTGAAGCACTTATTTGTATTTTGAATATATCTCTGCGTTATAAAAAAAGGGAATTAAAGTTAACAATGAAAAGAAACAGTTTTATTTTTTCTACAGCTCTGACCTATGTTCTTACTATGCTTTTGCTGAGTACTTCGGCACAGGAAACTGATTTTAGCATGAATGGATATGCAACTGTAGAGGGCGAAGGATATTTAACCACAACAGGAGGCGAAGGCGGAAACGAAACGATCGTCACTACTTTAGAAGAACTGGAAGCCTTTGCAAAAAACAGGGAAAAGAACACTACGCCTGAAATACTCTACATTAAAGGTATAATTTCGGCTGATCCTACTACTGTTGTAACTTTTAAACATGGCGAAAACCTTTCCATTATCGGAACCGACAACGGGGCTGAGCTGGCAGGAATTGGCATTAAGGTATGGGATTATAAGAATGTAGTTATACGCAATTTGAAGATCCATGAAATATTTTACCCCGACGATGCGCTTAGCATTGAAGAGTGTCAGCACGTATGGATCGACCACAATGAACTGCATAGTAAAATAGGCGCGGGAATTGGCGTTGACACTTACGACGGGCTGCTCGATATTAAAAAGGGATCGCGCTACGTAACCGTTTCATGGAACTACCTGCACGACCACATGAAGTGCATGTTGATCGGCCATACCGATAATGCCTCGCAGGGTGAAGAAGACCAGTCCATGCGCGTTACCATCCACCATAATATTTTTGAAAACACCAACGGCCGGAACCCGAGCCTGCGCTGGGGGGCAGCACACATTTATAACAACCTGTACAATAATATCGACGACTATGCAATTGCTCTGCGGCAGGGCGCTCACGGATTAATCGAAAACAACCTTTTCCAGAATGTGAACATCCCGGTAAGTACCAACAAATTCGATGGCGAAGGCTTTGCATGCATGTCGGGAAACATTTACAGCGGAACCACCCTCGAAAACAAAAACTCAATCACCCAAACCGGTTGCGAATTCTGGGACTCACTGCCATACGCTTACACCCTTGAAGAAGTATCGGCCCTTGAGGCGCTTTTAAGGGAATATACTGGTACCGGTAAGATTGAGAGCAAAATTACGAATTCGTTAAACCAGGTTGCTTTCGGCAATTCGTTTTCTGTATTTCCAAATCCTGCTTCCGGTGAATTCATGATAGCATTCGACGCGACAGAGGGTGAGTTTTATTCATTGAATATTATAAACCACCAGGGCAAGAAAATCTATTTAAAAAGTATTATGCCTTTCAGTACAGGAAAAACACAATGGTTGATAAATCCCGGAAATGACCGGCATGGTATTCATTTTGTTCAACTCACCGGGCCTCAGGGAACAGATACCCGAAAAATTCTATTGTTTTAATCTGCTATCAGGAAGCAGTATTATCAGATTCAACCTGGAAAAACATGTCAGAGACCTTAACTGTGTTCCTGATGCGAAACCGGAACACCGGGTTGAATGAAGAAGGTTAATAATGGGTAAGAAACAACGATACTCTGCAGAATTTACTGAAAGCCAGAATATCGGAAGAAAAATCTGTCTGGATAACAGAATTTTGATATTTTTGTTTTTTAACCAGTCTAAGAAAGAAAATACATGCTTTTCAACTCCCTGGAATTCCTAATTTTTTTCATTGTGGTTACCCCACTCTATTTCATTCTTCCCTATAAAAGCAGATGGTTGTTGCTGCTAACGGCAAGCTGTTACTTTTATATGGCTTTTGTTCCGGTTTATATTCTCATTCTGGCATTTACCATTGTCCTGGATTACATTGCAGGCATATACATCGAGAAATCGGAAGGAAAACGAAGGAAACTATTTCTGCTGCTTAGCCTTGCTGCCAATATCGGGGTACTGGCTTTTTTTAAGTATTATCATTTTCTGAACCAGAACCTAACTGCCGCCTTGCACCTGTTTGGATGGCCAAATCCCGTCCCTTCACTTTCGATCATTCTGCCCATCGGGTTATCCTTCCATACTTTTCAGGCAATGAGCTACACAATAGAAATTTACAGGGGGCATCAAAAAGCTGAAAAACATTTTGGTATCTTTTCCCTTTATGTGATGTTCTATCCTCAACTGGTTGCCGGCCCCATCGAAAGGCCCGGCAATCTTCTGCATCAGTTCAGGGAAAAGCACAACTTCGATTACGACCGGATCGTGAGCGGACTTAAGCTGATGGCCTGGGGATTGTTTAAAAAAGTGGTTATTGCCGACCGGCTGGCCATTGCCGTTGATATGGTTTATGACCATCCGGCAAAGTACAACAGTCTGAGCCTTATCATCGCAACTATCTTTTTTTCATTTCAGATTTTCTGCGACTTTTCAGGGTATTCCGACATGGCAATTGGCGCTGCCCGGGTAATGGGTTTCAAACTGATGAAAAATTTCGATCAGCCATACAGGTCACAAAGTGTGCAGGAATTCTGGAAACGATGGCACATCTCACTGTCAACATGGTTTAAAGACTATCTTTACATTTCGCTTGGGGGAAACCGGGTAAGCATTCCCCGCTGGTACCTTAACCTTTTCATTGTATTCCTGGTGAGCGGACTATGGCATGGCGCCAACTGGACCTTTGTTGTATGGGGAGCATTACACGGTTTTTATATCATCTTTGCAAAGGTTATCAATACTATCCGGACGAAAAATAAACCTGCGAATTTGCCAACGAAACATCCCTTGCTGGCAGCCCTTTTAACTTTTTCGCTTGTTACTTTTGCCTGGATCTTCTTCCGCGCCGAAAATGTGGACACAGCCTTTCTGATAATTAGAAAAATGATAGCAGGGCTTCCCGAAATTGGAAAAATGCTTATAGCTATGAAATCACCTTTCGAGTATTTCGGTTTTACACGGATTGAACTTGCTTTTTCATTTCTGCTGATCATTTTTTTGGAATTCATTCATTTCCTCCAGCGAAAGAATTATTTTTCAGAACAATTTAACAACAAGCCTTTTTATTTTCGCTGGGCAGTATATTACGGGCTGATTATCATGATTGTTCTGATGGGCGTATTTGAGAATCGACAATTTATCTATTTTCAGTTTTAAAGATGGCTAAAAAGGTAACAAAACTTCTGCTAAGGTTATTATTGCTGGGGATGCCCTTTATCCTTATGATTGCTTTATACCTGGTTACAGATCCCTTCAAGGTAATTCATCATTATTCCTGTTATTATCAATCAGGGAAATATGAACCGGTTGTATTGAACCGCGATTTTGTTTCGTTTGAAACTTTTGAAAACCAATATCCGGAATACCGTTATGATTCATTTATTTTCGGCAGTTCCAGAACCTTCTTTTACAGAGTGAGCGACTGGCAAAAATACATTTCATCCGATAGATGTTTTCATTTCAATGCTTCGGCAGAATCCCTTTATGGAATTTACCAGAAGATTAAATATCTTGACAAAAACCATATTCCGATTAAAAATGCACTGATTGGGATCGATTATTCGGTTCTTAAGAAAACCGATGATTCGAAGGGAATTCTTTTTATGAAGCATCCGGAACTATCGGGTAAAAGCCACATCAGCTTTCAGATAGAATTTATTAAGGCATTTTTTGATAAAGATTTTTTCTGGAACTATTTAAAATACCTGTTTTTAAAAGTTAAGCCATACCCTCCAATGTACCATATCTGGAATTATGAGTTAAAATACAACGAATTGCAAAATGAATATGCCGAACAACTGATCAGCAAAAATAAAGATGAATATTTCAGGAATCTGAAAAGACATTATAATAAAAGAGATACCCTGCAGAAAGAATCACCACCTGCAATTTCCGGGAATCAGGAAATGATGTTGAATGAAATGCAAACAATATTTCAGAAAAACAACTGTAACTGTAAGATAATCATCCACCCTTTATGGAATCAGATAAAACTTAATCCCGATGATCTGGCTAAGCTGCAAGAAATTTTCGGGAAGGAAAATGTGTTCGATTTTTCCGGGATCAATTCGATTACCGGTAACCTGTTCAATTATTACGATTTGAGCCACTACCGGCCTGAAACTGCCGATTCATTACTTAGGGAAATTTACCATTTCAAAACGAACTAAAGCCTCAATTATATTATTTTTTTAACCAGGTCAATGCCTGAAAAATTCGAATTATTGACTACTTTTAAACGATTAATAATTGAAATTGAGGGATTATGAAACATACTCTTCTTATTCTGATTATCGTTTTTGCTTTCCTTACCCCTGGCAAAGCACAGTTCTTCCGCATGAACCGGGACAGCATTAACCAGCTTAACCGGCAGGACCATCAGCTTATGATGCAAAAGCTTGGCATCAAAGAGCCTTTGCGCCCAGGGCCTTCGGGCAATCCTAACGATGCGAATGCTGCCAACAGCGATGAATCGAAAGCCAATACGTACACTACCCTGCCCGATCCGCTCGTGTTCAACAACGGTACACCTGTTACAACTCCTGAGGATTGGGATAAAAGAAAAGAGGAAATCAGGGAACTGTTCGACCGGGAAATGTATGGCCGATTACCCGAAAATATTCCATCGGTAACCTGGAAAATTGTGCAGGTAAAAGACACCCTCGAAGGCAAATATCCGGTCAGTATTAAAACCGTGAAAGGCATTGTCGATAATTCATCATACCCCAATATCTCAGTAACTATCGACCTAACTGTTGTTACACCTTCACAGGGCAAAGGCCCTGTTCCGGTAATCATGGAGTTTGGCTGGAATTTTCCGGCTGGTTTCCGTATGCCGGCTCAGGATGGCCCTTCGTGGAAAGAACAATTGCTTGAACAGGGATGGGGCTATGCCATACTCGTTCCAACCAGTTTTCAGGCCGACTTTGGCGCCGGGCTTCGTGAAGGGATCATTGGCCTTGTAAATAAAGGCGAACCCCGGAAACCGGATGACTGGGGATCGTTACGTGCCTGGGCATGGGGCGCTTCAAAAGCAATGGACTACTTCGAAACCGACAATGATGTTGATGAAAAACGTGTCGGCATTGAAGGATTATCCCGCTATGGCAAAGCAGCGCTTGTTGCCATGGCCTATGAACCACGCATCGCCATCGGGTTTATCGGCTCATCGGGGGCAGGAGGTGCAAAAATCCTTCGTCGCACTTTTGGGGAACAGGTTGAGAACCTGGCCGCTTCGGGGGAATACCATTGGTTTGCGCCAAACTTTATTAAATATGCCGGACCATTAACCCCAAACGACCTGCCGGTTGATGCCCACGAGTTGATTGCGCTTTGCGCACCCCGTCCTGTGTTCATCAGCGTGGGATCGCCAAGCGTGGAAGGAAACTGGATCGATGGCAAAGGCATGTTTGTGGCGGCAATTCATGCCGGGCCTGTATACAAACTTCTGGGGAAAAACGATATGGGAATTGAAGAAATGCCCCCTCAGGAAACCAATTGTTCCGAAGGGGACATTGCCTTCCGCCAGCACGGGGGAGGACATACAACCGGTCCCAACTGGCCTTATTTTATCGAATTTGCCAAACGATATTTCAATAAAGATAAAAGCCACTAACGAATATAAAAATGATTTTCAACCATTCTGCCTTCCGGCCATGCAATTTCATCTCTTTTTCGAAAGTGCTAACGTGGCCGGAGGATGTTTTGTGAACCTACAACCCAGGGCGACGTTCTCCCGATTTATCATCGGGATCACTTGCCCTGGGCTGAATTGTCTGAGCCCTTCAGGCTCCTGTCATTTATGCATTATGCCCAAAATTTTGGGTGGGAACTCGTAATGACGAGTGTTTGAGAAGTTCTTTCCTGCTAAATTCTGATTACTTCTGAATAATTATTTTATCAACCAAACTACGTTTGTTGGTATTCACGTGAATCAGGTATATACCGTTGGAAAGGTTATGAATACCGACTGTGGCCTTGTTGCTGTTAAAATTGTTGAATAATTCAACCATTCTTCCATCCATGTTATATACAGCAACCGATCCAATTTCCTCATCTGCATTGCCAATTTCAATGTTGAGGGTTTGCTTCGCCGGAACAGGATAAATTATATAGTTAGTCCGAATTCCACGTATGTTTTCAACCGCTGAAGGAAGCAGATCACAGTCAACACCCTGAACGGGCAATTCGCTTTCGGTAGAAATAATCTTCAGGTAGTCGATATTGGCCAGGCCATCTCCTCCGGTTGCTTCAAGGGTAACCTTTGAAATACCGCTTTCAATTTCAGCATTTACCGAAGTCAGTTGCCAGTTTGTCCATTCGGTAGTACTGCTGAACGTAACATTGGCCACTGCAACATCGTTAATCAACAATTTTCCCGGCCTTACAGAGGCTGCGGCATATTTCCATTCGAACGTGTACGATCCTGTTTCGAAAAATTCAACTGCCCAGTTAATCTGTGCCCCTGTTGAATTCGCCGTATTACTGAATCCGTCGCCGGTATATCCTGCATGGTTATTATCGACTGAACCGCCCAAACTGTTGAATCCACAAAATCCTATATCTTCCTGGAATGTATACGATACGCCTACTTCAAATGAAACCTGTTCCGTTTCGCTTGCATTGCCATCATTGTCGTATGCAATTGCCTTTAATACATAACTGCCTATTCCTGGATTGTCAATTTCAAAATCGAACGGACCTTCATTCAAAATGGCAACACTTTCGTTATTAAAAAATACAACTACGCTATCGATGCTGCCATTGGTATCGAATGCATCGACCGACACAAAGATTGCTTCTTCGGGCAAAAAAGTTGCATTGTTAACCGGCGATTCAAGTGAAATATGCGGGAAACCCCTGTCGACAGTTATTTGAACAGGCTCCGAAATAATTGGCTGGCCATTTTTATCGAAAGCAGAGGCTACCAGCGAATAAGTGGGTTTATCCAGATTCGGAATTTTTATGACATAAGGCGATGATTCTATTGTGTCCAAAGGTGTTTCACCGTCAAGGATCACAATTTCCGGATTGGTTTCGGAAAGCCCGATTGCGTGAACAATAACGGCTAATTCTTCACCAAGTCCAAGTTCATATCCATTTACCGGAGAATTGATATTCAGGGCTACAGTGTTTTCACGTTGCTCTGTATCAATATTCTGCGCTGGAGGAGTGTTCATTCCATCGCCAATAAAGAAACTTGTATGAGGTGGCTGGTTATAGGCAACATTTTGCCAGGTAAGGGCCAGCCGGTATTGAGGATCCTGAAGCAAAGTGTAGATTCCATATTCGGTTGGGATGGTTGTTGTATAAATCCGTAAAGCCTGGTTATCGGAAGTACGGAACACTACCTCTTCACGCCAGTCGCCAAGAATATCGCCGCTAATGGCCGGTGTCGATTTGGTTCCGTTATTTGAAGAACATCCGTCGGCATAAAGCAGGGTACCTGCACCCCATTTTGAGATGGTTACCCCGTCGAGCAGTTCACGAAGCAGGTCGCCATCCCACCAGGCAGCAAAATTGATGGAAGGAATGCTTCCCGGAATTTTTGTCCCGCTGCTATTGTACACACCCAAACCGCCTGATGCCCATAATTCATTGCCAGGATATGCAGCGCTAATATCGGCTGTCATTCCCCGTCCAATATCATCAGAACCAGATTTTGACCAGATAATTTCTCCTGTACCTGCGTCCCTTAAACTAACACCTGGATTTGTTATCCCATCATGCGAATAGCCGGCGCCCTCGTGAGGCATAAAAAATTCCAACCCCGGCCGATCGGGAAGCAGGTCGCCTAAATGAGTGGCATCTCCATGCTGAAAGTTGGTATTGTAAAGAGGTGAACCGTCATGGTCAATTGCCATTGCGCCGTACATTATTTCATCCATTCCATCATTGTCAACATCGCCAACAGATATAGAATGTGCTCCCTGGCCTGTATATTCGGGATAGTCTCCCTGCATATCGGCAGAAAAAACCCATCGTTGAGACAAAGAACTTCCATCAAAATCCCAGGCTGCTAAAACAGTTCTTCCGGTTGTCCCGCTCGATCCCCGATAATAGCCACGGCACATAACAAGGCTTGGCGTATTGTCGAAATATGCCACGCAGGCCAGGAAACGGTCAACCCTGTTGCCATAAGTATCTCCCCAGCTATTTAATGATCCCCGCACAGGGACATATTCCACGGTAGTTATTTCCCCTCCGGTTAAGCCGTCAAAAACGGTTAAATACTCTGGGCCCGATAAAATATACCCGCTGCTGTTGCGGTAATCTTTTGAATCATCGTCGGTAGCTGCCGGACCTTTGCTTAAAAAGTTCCCCGTTCCGTCGACAGTTCCGGGAGCAGTTTTACAGGCCACTTCGGCATGACCGTCATCATTTAAATCGTAAACCATGAATTGGGTGTAATGCGCTCCCCCCCTTATGTTAATGCCAAGGTTGATACTCCATAACAATTCTCCGTTCATCTTGTGTGCATGCAGGTAAACCGGGTCGGTAATACCCGACTGTGAATTATCCCGTGTAGAACCTTCCATTTTAACAATGATCTCAAGTTCACCGTCGCCATCCAGGTCAGCCACCGAGCAATCGTTTGGCGTATACCCCCCTGGCGTTTGCAGGTTAATGGTCAGGTATTGATCTTCCCAAACGGTAACAGGTGTTGAGAATTGAGAAATTGAACCTTCCGGAACTGTCTCGAGGTAATAAATACTGTTCAAATCACCTTCAGCATCGGAATAATTCGAAATGCCGGTAATGGGTTCCGGATTGACCAGCACATTATCCCGATAAAGGTTAAATGTTGTTTCAGGCGAATCGTTTGCAAAAATTCGCCAGCTCAGAAATACCCCGTCGCTTGAATGAACAGCAATCAGCCCCCTTGTAAGGTACTCCATATGTCGCTGGCCAAACAGGTTCGCACTAAAAAATACACACAAAAATAATACGGTTAAAAAATAACGTTTCATGAAAATCCTACCTTTTTTTCTTTAAACATGAAGGAATACTTAATCGTGCAGTTTCTGCAATCACACCTTTACTCCCCAATAAAGGAATGCCAAAGATTGGTTAATTCATTCAGATTTACAAGAAAAAAAACGCCTATGTCATGCAGTTAACAATTTGTCGCAGACTTTCGGATTTTTAAACACCGGCATTTCATAAAGATGTTGCCAGGTTAATCCTTTGGCAGCCTATGTACAGTACATTTAGACGTATTAAAAACTGAGGTAATCGGGTGCGGCGATTTGGTTTCCGGGTGCGGCGATAGGGTGCGGCGATTTAAAATCGCCGTAAAAAAAAATCGCGACACCCGGAATTGTTGCGATTTTAAATCACAACACCCGTATTCGTTGCAATAAAAAATCGCAACACCCGGTGGCGACACCCAAAAATTTCACTAAATTTAAAGGCTGCCCAATATGTATAAAACATGGAAAAGAAAGAAGCATACAGACATATCTTACCGCATTTCCAGCAACCCGGCCAGGCTTATTTCGTAACCTGGAATCTGGAAGGTGCTGTTCCCAAAAAGGCTTTAGTGAGATATACCAGGCAACTGGTTATGTTGAAATCACAGTTGGACGTATTTAAAAAAAATGGGAATATTAATGGCGATTTTGAAATCGCCACACCCAAAAACTCGGCCCCCGATGAACGTTACGAAAAGTTAAAGAAGGAATATTACATTAACCGGAAAAAATACATTAAGGCCTACGACGATTTACTGGATTTAGCACGAAATATTCCGATCGATTTGTCAAAGCCACAAAACAGGGATGTTGTTTCCCAGTCGTTACTCTATTGGGAAGGTAAAAAAATTAAAAATATTGCATTTGCCATTATGCCTAACCATGTTCATTGGGTACTGGAAATGCTGAAGGTCGACCATGAAGGAGCACCTGTATATTTGCAGGATATTCTGTAATCGGTAAAACGTTATTCTGCCCGACAGATCAATGTATTCGAATTCAGGGAAGGAACGTTGTGGCAAAAAGAGAATTTTGATACAACCATAAGAGATGAAAAACATTTGTACTATGCGGTAAGGTACACCCTCAATAATCCGGTAAAAGCCAAACTGGTAAAGCGCTGGCAGGATTGGGAAGGTACGTGGTGCGCTCCCGGTTACGGTGATTTTTAGGGGGTTTCGGGTGCGGCGATAGGGTGCGGCGATTTAAAATCGCCGTGAAAAAATCGCGATAAAAAATCGCGACACCCGGAATTGTTGCGATTGCAAATCGCAACACCCTTATTTCTTGATAAAACGACAAACCTTAATCTCCCCTGAACCTACAATTTTCAGGAGGTATGTCCCTTGCTTTAAACCTGAAACATCGATTGTATTCGTTGTTAAACATCCTTTTTGTATAGTAATCCCGAAAAGATTCATAATCTCGTATTTGATATTATCATTACTTACTCCTTTTACAGATATAATGTTGGTTGCCGGATTTGGAAATACGATCAGTTTATTTTTTAAAACATGATTTTCAAGCGGTGTTGATTTCAACGGGTTGTAAAAATAGGTATGTGCTTCCTGTACTTCCCATGAGTTGTATTGAAGGTCGTAAAAAAGTTTTTCATAATAAGCCAGCCTTCCTTTATCGTCGTATTCGTAATTTGCCTTAGCCACCTTCGCCGTTTTGTACCATTCATCATCGCCAAGGGTATGGTTATATATAACATAAGTGGCCTTTTCCAACTGATCTCTTTCATTATAATAATAGGTGATGCTAAGTTCCCTGTTCAGGTGTTTCCTTTTTTCTGAATAATCCCTGGTATTGGTCAGAATACTGTCGCGCCCCTGTGTATCCCTTAAAAGTTTATAGTTTACCTGGTAATCCCAATCAGTAAAGGATTCCCAGTTTTTTATCACAAAGCCATTACCGCCCTTCACTTTTTCAATAATTTCAAAACCTTGTTCATTGCCCGGTTCCGGATATTCATATTTAATAACATTTAAAACATTGCCCCTTTCTATGTATAAAATATATTCCAATAAGCCATCAAGGTTGTATCGATAGTCAATTGAGTTGTAGATAGAATCACCTGTTGTGCTGTGACTTACATTGAAATATTCCTGAAGAAGCTTTTTATTTTCATCATATTTGTAGAATGTAGAACCTTCCGAATAATCGATACTGTAATGATAACTGGTGTCGGTTTCGGTAATGCGATAACCATAGCTAAAACCTTGTATGCGCTTATCTATTGTTTGGGTTAAAAGACTATTATTATATAAATACCGGATACCATCAGTAACAATGATGGTATCGGCTATTTCACTTATCCTCTCCATTTCTTCGTACAACACCAAATCAAGATTTTCGTTGTAGGTCCACCGCAATGTATGGTACAGCGGTATATTGTAAGAAACGCCGAAATCACATTTTTCCCTTGTAAGCAATCGATCATTTTCGTAGGTAAAAAACCATTTTCTTTTTTCGAGGTTATATCCGAGCTTTTCGTCCATATAAATGGAATCGAGGCGGCTGTCTGCCTTAAAAGCTTTTTCGATTAGCTGAAGGTGGTTTGGCGTTAACATGTTCAATTCATTTCCAATGATTTCATCGGGTAAAGCCCCTTGGCTCATGCCTGCAAGTACCCTTTCAGTAGTACACTTGTTATCATCAAAAACATTCGGCATGGCTGTCCCTTTAAGGAATAACAGGAAAAAAATGCTTAAGCCGTATTTCAATATTTTTTTATGTATCATCATCATTGTTTGATCATTACTAATAATTGGGATTTACCCAACGGTCTTCCTGTGGTATCAGGAAGAAATACCAGTCGTCGCTCAACAGGTTTTCATCTACCTCATCGGCAACATCGTTCGGATATTTCTGGCTTTCCAGTTCGTCTTTCAAATCCAGGCGGACAATGTCGAACCAGCGCCCGTCGGGTTCAAAGCACAATTCCCAGGCCCGCTCCAACACAACAGAATCGGCAAACTGAGCGCCACTTAAACCGGGTGTCAAATCATATTCCGACGGAGAACTATAATCGACGTTATTTGCCCTCCGCCTGATCATATTTACCGCTTCATAAGCACTGGCATCGGGCTCACCCATCCTTCCCTTTGCTTCGGCATAGGTTAAAAGCACATGGGCATACCTCAACAGGTAGAGGTTGGTTTCTAAAGCAGTCCTAAAAATGCTCCTGGTATAACCCGAGCTATACCTTTTCAACATATCCAAATCGACCCACTTGGTATAAACTGCATTTTGCACGAAGGGGCAGGGATCATTTGCAGGGTCAAAAAGCGTATAATACAGCACCTGGTCATCCCCTATATTAAACGGGTCATCTTCTTTTTCAGGATTAAAAACCTCGTCGGTTTCATAGTACCCTTTTGTAAGCGTTTTTATTTTGCGGTAGCTGTCGGGGAAATGGTCGAAGAAATAGAAACCCGGATGATAGGGGCTACGTACAAACAAATCTTTTTCATAATAGTCTTCATCTATATAAAAACCGGGCAGCGCATTTTCGGTCAGTCCATAAGAATCTATATCGAAAAACAAACCGAATACATTTTCTTTCACATAACTCCGTTCGTTTTTCCATAAGTCGACCAGGTCAGGTAAAAGCCCATAACCATAAAATTCAGCATTCTCAATAACATCGCCTGCCATTGCTGCCGCTTCGGCATATTTACTTTTATCGTTTACCGGATACCCGGCCATTGATAAGTATGCCTCGGCCAGCAAAGCTTTTGCTGTTCCCTTATGAGGAGTTTCGTTTGGCACACGGGCACCGGTATAGGTATCGGGCAAATAATCGATGGCCCTTAATAAATCTGCTTCAATAAACTCATAAACCTCTCTGAAAGCAGGTCTCTCGATAAGATAATTAACATCGTAATCATCGACAAGGGGCGGGTCTCCAAACAAGCGCGCAAGTTTCAAATACAAGTATCCCCTTAAAAAATAGAGTTCGCCATAAAGCTCCTGGTCTGTACCTTCATCGAGCTGGGTAAGCAACTTGTTGATATTGACAATGCCAGTATAGGCTTTATGATATATAGAAGCAGCAATGTCGGCATCGTCAACAATGTAGATATCCTGGCAAACACCACCATACAAATCCCTAATGCTATATTTGTTATAAAGGTTAATGTCGTCGCTCCGGCGAAGGGCTTTAAAATAATCACTATTGTGAATCAGGATTAAGTTTATGTAAATACCGTTAATAATATCAATTTTTTCCTGATAGCTATCAATGGTCAGATAAGGATCATCTTCATCATGAAAAATTGCATCACACGAAATGAGCGACATTACAATCAGGATTATTAGGTATTTCTTCATTTGTGTAATTTTAATAATTCAGTTTGATACTTAAATAAACTCCCCGGGGACTGGGATAAGCCCCTTTATCGATTGCATTATCGGTAAAATTGTTGTTGGTATATATGGCCGATTCAGGGTCATAGCCCGAATAGTTGGTTATTGTGATCAGGTTCTCAAAATTCAGGGTATATTCCAATTGTATACGTTTTGCGATTTTTTGTTTTTGCCTGTAAGTAAAGCTCAAAGTTTTCAGTCGTATAAAACTGGCATCTTCAACAAAATAAGAACTTTCGTAAAACACATTTCCTTTTATATAGTCCATAGTGTCCAGCACAATTTCCTTTACCATCTGGTTTGTTCCTGTAATAAAGGTCGAAGCTTTTGTAGCGTTGTATTTATCAACTCCAAAAACCCCGTACCAGAACATGTCGATTGAGAAATTTTTGTACTCGAAGGTATTGATCCAGTTCATGGTAAAATCGGGCAACGAGTTACCAATAACGGTTTTGTCGTTTTCTGTGATACTTTTTGTAATTACCGTATCGTGCCTTTCGTAAGCCAATCCTCTGTTCCCTACATAAAGCGGATGACCGTCGCGGTACTCCGGGTCATAGTAATCATCCCAAAGCCCAAGGTATTTGTAGCCGTATATTGCTCCCAACGGCTCATTTTCGAAAGCTACAAAATCGGGGATCAAAACATCGGTATTGTTAAACGTTATTGGCACACCTTCGTCTAACCGGGTTATGTACTGATTGTTGGTTGAAAAGCCCACCTTGCTTGACCAGTATGTTGTTTCGTTGAAAAATGGTACGACTTCAAGGCTAACCTCGTAGCCTGAATTCTTCATTGACCCAATATTCTGAAAAATATACCCACCTCCGTAATATAATGGGATAGTGCGTTTAATCAACAAATCGCTGTTTGTTTTCTGGTAATAATCGGCCGATAGGATAATCCTTTCTTTCAATAGTTTTATTTCAAGACCAATATTCGATTCTGTTACCTTCTCGGGACGCAGATCGTGGTTTGCCAGGTTGTAAACAAAAGTGCCCGGAACCAGCGAGTCAGCCGATGAAATTTCTATAACTGGAGAAAATAAATCGTTCGAAAGGCTGTTTAACGGATAATTACCTGCCTGCCCCCAATTGAAGTACAAACTAAATTCATCGACCCATTCTGGCATTCTCAAAAACGGTTCGCGTGAAAGATCATAATTCAATGCAAGCGATTTAAATAAATTTCCGTTGGAAACATATTGGCCTTCCTTTAAACGCTCGTAATTAAGCAATGCTGATATGTTGTATTTATTTTTGTAGTTATAGTTAAGGTTCAAAACAAGCGAATTTATTGAACGTAACACCGATCCCCGCACTCCATAAAGCGCTTGTGAACCCCTTACAAACACGTCATCTTTGGGTTCCAGACCTGTAAAATCGACCTTTGAAAGAGAGTCAACCGACCAAAACACATTGTCGTTATAATTCCGGTATTGCAACATTGCATTGAGCCAGTGAAACTTAAATTGCCGCATGTAATTCAGTTCATACTGATGGCTTAAATAGATATAGGTTTCCTTCGAACTTAATTCTTTCGATTTGTCAATTTCAATATCGTAAAAATAATAATCCAGTGGATTTACATT
>JAFGEV010000267.1 GCA_016931385.1 Prolixibacteraceae bacterium | reverse complement strand
GTTGTTTATCATTCCAATTTTACATCAAACCACAACTAAGATGCGCCTATGCCTTATCATTTAAGGCTTTTGTGAGCTTTTACAATTTAAAAAACCGCATTCGACAGCCAAAGAAGTGGTTTAATGTTTCATTTTTTTCATCCTGATCACGGGTATGAATTTAGTTATTTTTTTCTTGGAGGCAAACTCTTTCAGGTCTTTCAGACTCTGAAAGGTTTTTGATTTTGGATTTTAAAGGATTAAAACATTTCGAGCTGTCTGGGTCCTTCGGGCAAAGGCTTGCTTTTCTTTCCCCAAAAATTTGTAATATTGCCATATTGCTTATCAGTTACAGCCAAAATACTTACCTGGCCTTTTTCAGGTACGAAAGCCTTCACTCGGTTTATATGCACATTTGCGCTCTCTTTACTGGCACAATGCCGGTTGTAAACCGAGAACTGCATCATACTGAACCCGTCGTTCAGCAGATCCTTACGAAAACGGGAAGCATCCTTCCGTTCCTTTTTAGTAGTAACCGGAAGGTCGAAAAACACAAACAACCACATGATATGATAAGCATTTAAACGGGTTTGTTCCATAATATTGGCTTAAACGCCGAAAGGTCTTTCAGACACTTTCGGGTTATTTAAATACAGGGTAAATGATTTTACGCGATTCGCCCGAAAAACAGCGGGCCAGCGAAGCAGTGGTTATCGAAAGAGCCACCATTAAAGGGCGTTTCACTTCTCCAATTTCAACATCAACAGCCATTAGCTTTAACAGTTCCGACTTATGCTCTTTTGTTAGCATTACCGATTCGGGATCGGTTTTGTACAATTCAAGGGCTATTTCATCGACATAAGTGCGATATGGCTCCATAATATCATCGGCCAGACAATATGAATTGTAACGGTTGCGGTGATGTATTCCCAGTGTTGCCAGTAAACCCGTACCTGCAAGCGCCCTGGCAACTGCCGAACGTAAAAGAATATAACCATAATTCAGGAAAGGATTGGGAGGCTGACCAAAGCGGTCGCGGTAAAAATCTTTTCCCAGTAACCTTTGCCAATAAAGCCTTGCGGCAAAACCTTCACGGTTTTCAGTGTCGCCACTTTTTACAGTTCGCGCCATGTTTTTTATATCCTGGGCGTTATATCCGTTTTTTTCCAGCATGGCTGCCTGGTTCAATATCTTCGCCTCTATGGTTTGTTTCCATAAATTCTTTTTTAGCGGTTCCGATGCTTCGATCTGGCTGCGAAAAATTTCCGTTTGAACGTGGTTGCTGTCAAGTGGCAAAAGCATAGAAGAGGGCATGTGCTTGCTGTCGCAAAACACCAGGGCAACATTATAGGCGTTTAACTGCTCAACAAGTTTCATTGTGAAACTGATTTGCGGATTTTCGAGCACGATAAAACCAATATCTTCAACCGGAACGGTCTTTTTCGACAATGAATCATTTGATTCGATAAGCAGTTGGTTGTTTTTCATCGACAAATGATATGGATTTGAAAAGAAAAGGGTTCGTTTGAGCATAAAATTTCATTTTATGAATTAAACACTTTCGGGCCTTAAATACGCCGAAAGGTTTTTTTACCGACCAACGAAGTATATTTTAGACCTTCGGGCATCAGATATTTTTATACTCTTTCAGGTCTTTCAGACTCTGAAAGGATTTTGCCTGGACTCGAAGTGTCTGCCAAACCTTCGGGTGTCCTATTACATTCAGTCATGTTTTTATTTTTGCTCATTTGATAAACCGGCAAATCCACCTGCAACTCAGCAAAACGGTTTACTGTCTGCTTATCGTGATATTTCCTGAAATTATCGATATTCTCGTACCATTTCAATACTTCTGCACGTTTAAGCCTTGTCCTTTTAGGTGAAAAAATTGATAAATACGAACTCCAGGGGTATTCAACCATTTCGTCGCAGAATCCATGATGCACAGGATTATGATGGATATAGTAAATCAGGTATTTCAACTGGGCTTCGGATGTAACTTTGATACGTTTAAAGGGCCTTTCAAACAGGCTGCCGGTTCTTTTAAATACCTTATTAAAATATTTTGTATATGCATTAAACAGATGTGAAAAATGGCGGGAAACATTTGGTATCTTAACTTTGTCAGGTACTTCGAACTCTGACAAGTTTTGGGTCGTTTGAAATCTGACAGAGTCGTCAGTCCTGTCAGAATTTAGTTGTTTATATACACCTATTTCATCCTTACCCATTATGCGAACCAGAAAATGAAAATGGTTTCCCATTAAAACCCAGGCATAGGTATTGGCAACAGGTGTAATGTATTTTTCGTACAATCGTAAAAAGTGTTCGTAATTGTCTGAGCAGTGGAAAAGGGCGCAGCCATTGATCCCACGGTTATAAATGTGATAAAAGTGCCCGTATTCGGGTTTTTGTTGGGTTGATGGCATAATTTGATGTTTTAAACCGTTTAAAATATGACAACCATGTAACCCTTCCGGTGCTTATTGGCACCGAAAGGTTTTTTCAGGACGCCGCAATGTCTAAAAGACCTTCGGGCGTCTTTTAATAAATGAATTAAAAAGCTTTCAGGTATTAATGACACTGAAAGGTTGGGTTAATATCGTTTAATGTTTCCTAATTGGTCGATTTTTACTTTAATTGGATTCCATTTTTGCCATGCCACAAAACTTTGGATGTATACTTCTTCATCTTTATTATCTAAAGTTGATGCCAAATGATGCCTGAATGTGTAATAAGAACCGGAAACCTTTTGTACCCGGTACAAATGCCTGCTCAATAGTGCTGCATGAGCTTTACTGATTTCAATATCATCATTCAATCCAAGCAAGAACATGTCGTTTATTTCCAAAGTTGTCACAATTCGTTTACCATCTTCGGGCAACTGGTAAATCAGATCTCCCTGCCTCTGCCGTTCAACCACCTCGATAAAGGAAGCTACTTTTTCCTGCAGGTTCCCTTCAAAATCTTCATAAATCAATACATGATGATTATTTCTTGGGTTAACATGCTGATTAATGTTCGATTTAAGCTGAATAGCATTCCCAATATTTTCACATATACGCACTTTTTTTATCGGCACGGGGTCTCCCCCTTTATGGTTGGGCAAAAACAACCTATATACCCCGTCTTTAAAGAAGGCATCTTTTGGTACGGCAAAATTATCTTTGGAAATATCTATTCCACAACTATCCCGTAAATGATCAAGGATTAACCTGCGTATGGTATCGTCGACTACCTTGTTAATTTGTTTCTTGTCTTTCAGGGCAACAACTTCTTTACGGATATGAAACCCTTCACCTTTTTCAGGCTTCCCGTAAATGGTTTCTTTATGCAACTGCCCCCTGGCGGCAAAACCAACACTACGGTGTTTTTCTCCATTCTTCGTAATCGTTTTCGAAATTTTGGTGAGTACCTTGTTGTTTTGCTTGTGCGAAATTAACATGGCTCTGGCTGCCTTTTTCACTTCTTTGGCAAAGCCATTCCATGGTTCAGGAAATTTTTCGGTACTATCGATCCCCCGTTTTGCATTTTCCTCTTTGGCATGATGGGTACTTAAACGCTGTAAATATCCCTGCTCGGTCAACGCTACTGTTATAGCATCGATAGCATGGTGACGGTGGTCATCGCGGTTCTTTTTCGGGTCGAATTTAATTTCGCCTGTAAACTCGTCAACCCATACAACAGCTTCGGTAAGACGTTGCCCTTTTTCGAGGTTAGGGGGTTCGTTTTCCAACGGGTATAATTCCGGTTCAACCGATTCAATTTCGAAAACACAATAGTAACGCCCGGCAGGCTGACTGGTTTGTATCCCGTAACCCGGATCGGGGTCGGCAGCCATCAATCCCTGTTCGTCCACGGTGGCATAGCTTAATAATTGCCTCTCCCCTGTCACAGGTTTTGGATTCACCGAACGGATATAATCTACCTTTTCAAAATCGAGTTCCAACAACGCCCAGTATTTCCCATCGGGCAAATTGGTATCGCACTGGTAAACATGGCAGGTAAACTGACGGTTTTTGATTTCTCCAAACAAGGCAATTTTTGCCCCCGATGTTTTCATTTTACCTTTGCCCTCGGCCAGTTTAAATTCTTTGTCAACAATCGAGAAGCTTGCCCAGTAAGCGCCATCATCCATATCATTCGCTTTTATACGCTTTCCAATTGTATCGTTCGAAAAATATTGTTTTTCAACACGGCCCTTGAATACAAGATGATCTTTGTCGGAAACCGGTTTATCGGCAAAAACCGGGTGAAACGAATGCGGGGCAGAAACATTTACGATTACCCAATAGCTGCCATCTTTCAGGCTGGGAACCTCAATCTTCACTGAAAGGTATTTTGAAGCAAACACACCCTTACTCACATCTCCGGTCAATAACAACTGGTCGTCATTACTTACAGGGCGGTCGTTGGTCTTTCGGTAAATGCCCAGCACACGGCTATCTTCATCGGTTACCACATAATAAGGTACACGTTCATCTTCCCTAACTTCCGACTTGAATTGATCGATATCATGAACCGGGTTCAGAATGTTGTTGATACCCCACAAATGGCGTAACTCAGCTGTTACCTGCCCTGGCAACATACGCACATCATTACATATTGCCGAAAGCAATTCAACAGCTTTACGGCTGATATACCGGCTGTCGTTTAACTGGCGTTCGATAAAATCGCTTTTCTTAAATTCTCTTTTTGAGGTAAAACGTCTTGCTTTTGGGTAGGGCAACAATTTAAAGGCACGTTCGGCAACATCATCCCATGACGATACTCCCCATAATTTAGGGTCAGGATTATACTGATAATATTCGTAAGGCGTTTTCTCTCCTTTCATTCGGTTAAAATTACCCTCGCATAATGTTTTGTTGCCAAAGCTATCATCCAATGAAATGCTGTATGGGACAATATGCTCAATTTGCACGGTATTGCCACCCCCCAGCAAATCGGCCATGCTGATTACCTTTCCGGTATAGGGGCACAATACAGGACCTGAAACGTGTTTTTGGATTTCGTCGTAAAGCAGGTAACGTAATAAATTATCACGTGTCGGGCGCAGGCCAAACTCAGTTAAACGCTTACGGGCCTGGTCGTTTTTCTGCTCGTTTTCACGTATTTTCAAAGTAAGTTCCCTGCGTTTGGTTTTATTGTTTTTCAGGTCTCGCCCCATCTCCACATGAATGCGGTCGAAACTGAAACCGGGATCTGTTTCCTGATATTTAAACAATAAAGCATTCACAAGTCGTCGCATTTCGTGTAAGGCTTGCTGGACAATCGGATTACGCAGGTTTTCCACTTCGGGGACCACATCTTGTAATTCTTTTTCAGTAATTTCCTGGCTATGATGGTATAATTGGGTAAAATAAGGATCGTCCTTTACAAATCCATAAATGTTCAGAGGTTCGGCCAAATAGTCTTTTATTTTTTCTATAGCCTCACCTTCTTTATTATCTTCATGCAAAATATTGATGACATCTTTTTCTAAACGATCAATAAAATCCTGGACATTGAAACGGTCCCAACGTTCACCAAAGGCATTCTTTATGCCACCCAATATCACCGCATCGCTGTAAGCATAACCTTTTTTGAGGAAAGGGTTAATGTTGCGGATAGCTTTTAACGAAACATTTGAATAACCATCTTTCAGCCGGATCTTTGCTATTTTACTCGGGTCGTCGGTTCTTAGCCCAAAATCTTTTTCCAGCTTGGCAAACAGTTTGTCGTTGTCTTCAAAGAAATAGAAACAGTGCCATATTTTTTCGTAACCGGCATCCCATATTTCTTCAGGGAAAAGAGGTTTTAGCTTTTTTACTGTAGTATTTCCGGCTATCTTCTGATCGTTATCGTAATTGAATTTCTCGTAGGTAAGGTTTAATGCTTTGGGAATTTCTTCAAAATTGAAGCTCCCGTCTTTCGAGTTAAATACATCAAGGGCTACCTGTCGCTGATCGACAGTCAACCTTTGCCCCTTACCGTACTTAATGTTGTTGATGAATTGGTATGCACGGAACAATTCAAATTCGGGATGTGATAAAGGACAAGGCTTTTTGCTACGCTTAACTATGTCCATGCCTTTTCTCCGGAATTCACCATTGCCCATTATCACAGGCATATTATTCTCGAAACGGCAATTATCCAATAAACCTTTTTGAGAACGTAACGGCCTTTGCCAAAAAAGCAGACTATTGTTGCTTTTGAACTTTATTTGTTCACCATCGGTTTTGATTTCCCCTGCCAAATATTCTTTTAAAGGCATATTCTCTAAAGTGGTTATTTTTTTGCCTTCAATATGCACATTGGCTTTACCGTACTTTTGAAGGAATTTTGAGATTCTGGTCTTATTGCGGTTGCTATCGGAACTGCCTTTTAAAAAACGTACCTTTTTTACTTCGATTTCTTTTTTGCCAAGACCAAGTGCATCTGCTTGCCTTTCCCAAATTTTTTGAAATTCCTCAATGTACATATCGCGTTGGGTGTAGCGTGCCCTTACCCGTAATTCATTTCCCGTAGAATCCTTTTTGATGTTGAATTTTTCTCCAGACTTATATGAAATCTCATAGAGGGTTTTCCCCAATGGCCGCCCGTTCATGAGGGTACGGGTGGCATCTATCCCCGACATGTTGTCCTTTCCCTTGAATATAGCCCCATCCTCTGTCCCTTTCCGGCTGCTTAAAAAACCCCGATGTTGTATAAAATGATAATAAATACGTCCAAGCTCCAATAAACTGACAGGTTCGACTATAGCTTTTGCCCTTAATTCATATGGGTTCAGCTTCAACCATTCTACAAATTCCGGTTCAGTAGGAAATTGTTTTCCTTCGGTTTTCTTTGCTTTGTCCCATTTGCTCCACTGGTGCAACCCTTCAACAGATAAAGGGCACATATTTAAATTGATCAAGGTTTCGAGCAACTTTACTTTACGAAGTTTTTTACGGTAAAACTGACGGCGCATCTGACGGTGTTCACGCCTGCCGGCATTTTTCGATTGTTCTTTGTCGCCCTGTCCAATAGTATTTGGTTCAACACCTTCCGGGAAAATCCGAACGCCTGAATCTTCAATTGAAAGATATTCTTCCACTTTCCCGTTCACAATTTTGGCATTTATTACTGCCCACCCAATACTGTTGGTTCCAAGGTCTAATCCTAATATTTTTGCCATGATATTTTTAGTTTAGTTATTGATAATTTTTCAAGTTTGGGGCTACCCATAAGCCTTTCGCGTTGAAAAAATTATATTTGAACGAACAAATTACATAATATTTTTAAAGTTTGGAACTTAAACAGATTTTTTTTACATTCGTAACAATATCTAAATTAAGAATTTTCAATTTACATCTTATCACAATAAGGCTATATGCCGAAGGAAAACATTCCTATACTCCCGCTTCGGTGGGAGTTTTTATTTTTATCTTAAACGCTTTCGGGTCTTTCAGACTCCGAAAGGTTTAAACTATCTCAACTAGCTACCAAATCCCGAAATGTCTTTAAGACCTTCGGGCGCCCTTATGC
>JAFGEV010000266.1 GCA_016931385.1 Prolixibacteraceae bacterium | reverse complement strand
CTCGTCATACCTTATATCATCCATGTTGTAATGGTTTTTCAGGTTCATATAAAACTCATCCTGCCCAAAATATCCACTGAGGTAAAGACGGCTCCGTTCGTTAAAAATGTGGTTAATTTTTGCATTCAGGTCATAAAAATAATAACCGGCGCTCAAATTCATATCTTGTTGCTGAATGGTGGCAAGTTTTAAAACAGGTTGCAACAGCAGGTCGCCATAAGTTCGGCGTGCCGAAACAATGAACGAGGTCTTGTCTTTAATGATTGGCCCTTCAACCGAGATTCGTGATGAAATAAGGCCAACCGAGGCTTCACCGCTGATTTTTTTCATGTTTCCTTCTTTCATATTGATGTCGATTACTGAAGAAAGCCTGCCGCCAAACCTTGCCGGAAAGCCGCCTTTATAAAGTTTCACGGTTTTTATTGACGCGGGATTAAAAACCGAAAAGAAACCGAAAAGGTGGTTAACATTGTATATGGGTACGCCATCGAGCAGGAAAAGGTTTTGGTCGGGGCCGCCGCCACGCACGTAAATGCCGCTTGTGCCCTCAGCGCCCGATTGTACTCCGGGTAAAAGCTGAATAACCTTCAGTACATCTGGTTCGCCCAAAATCAGCGGGATTTTCTGAATTTGCTTAACGGGAAGGTTTACCACGCTCATTTCTGAATTTTCAACCTTGTCGGCACCTTCGCCATATACAATGATTTCATCGATAGCACCCTTTAAATCGAGCCCAACCGAAATGAGTGTGTCGTGCTGCAAGTTCAAACTAATTGCAGCTTGTCGATAACCAACAAACGAAACCGTTAAGTTTACCGGACCCCGGGGCACGGTTAAACTGTAAAATCCATAGTTGTTGGTTGTAGTTCCTTTAAAGGTTTCAGGATCATAGATGTTTGCATTTATAAGCCTCTCACCGGTTGCATTATCAGTTATAAAACCGCTTATTGTAGCTTTTTGTGAAAAAACATGCACACAAAAAAGTGTGAATACGAGGGAGAAGAAAAAGTGCTTCATATTCGTGCTTTCAGGTTTAGGATTCAAAGATATTTCATTTTCACCAAATGAAACATGTGTTGATATTGGTTTATTAATTTACTATCTTAAAAACTCTTAAATCGTAATAATAAACGTATATATTTCAAAAAATTGTTTTTAAAATGTTAAAAAAAACCGACTACATCATTTTCCTTGTCATTTTTGTGGCTGATCTGCTAACAATCGCCCTAAAGCTGGAATTAATTGAAATAATTGTAAAACCGTTGATCATGATTTGGGTATTGGTGGTTTTTTCTAAGAATGCAAAATCATGCCATCGGATTTTTAAAACGGCTGTTGCAGCTTTTGTTTTATCATTGGCTGGCGATGTTATACTAATGCTCCACTCGAAAAGCGGATTGTTCTTCCTTCTAGGTATGGGGGCATTTCTGGTTTCTCAGTTGTTGTTTATCATCACTTTTGTTAAAACCGATAAAAAAAGGCCGCAATTGATATCCCGGCAACCTGTTGCTTTTATTCCTGTAATACTTTTTGGGATAATATTATATATGCTTCTGTTCCCTAAACTCGATTTGGTGATGAAAATAGCTGTTTTGTTATACGCAGCAGTAATAACAGGCATGTTGTTATCGGCATTAAACCGGAAAGGCAGGGTAGAAGATATAAGTTTTATTCTGGTATTAATCGGGGCAATTTTGTTTTTCATTTCCGACAGTTTGCTGGCAATCAATAAATTTTGGTTTTCAATACCTGCCTCGGGAATCATGATCATGTCGACATACATGGCTGCCCAGTTTTTAATAATGCTGGGGCTGATAAGGCAAACAAGAGTACCTGATAAATAGTTTAAACATTGGAAGAAATGCAAATTCACAGCTAGAAAGATAGGTTGCAAAACCGTACCAGCTATGTTTTTTGGTGACACTGGGTATCAGTCGCTTTTTACTGTCCATGTCACGGATGGTCCCAGTGATTTATTGTTTGGAATCTGTTCTTTGGAATCTGTTCTTTGGAATTTGGAATTTGGGATTTGGAATTTGTTCTTTGAGATTTGGAATTTGGAATCTATTGCTTTATATCCATCCGTGCAAAGGGAACAGCCGAATGGTCGGAAAATTCACCTTTCAGATATTTATAATAACCTGTTATGGCAATCATGGCTGCATTGTCTGTCGTATATCTGAACTCGGGAATGTGCAGCTTCCATTTCCTTTTTCGGGCTTGTGCAACCAGTTCGTTCCTTAATCCTGAATTGGCAGAAACGCCTCCGGCAACAGTAATTTCTTTAATGCCTGTTTCTTTACTTGCTCTAATGAGTTTTCCCAGTAAGATATCGATAATGGTTTTCTGCAAACCGGCACACAGGTCGGCTTTGTTTTTTTCAATATAATCAGGATCATTTTTCAGCTCATCCCTTAAATGATAGAGGAAACTGGTTTTTAACCCGCTGAAGCTGTAGTTCAAGCCCGGAATTTTCGGTTTGTTAAAAGCAATTTTATCAGGATCTCCTTCTTTAGCCAGTTTGTCGATAATTGGGCCGGCAGGGTAGGGCAACCCCATTACTTTGCCGCATTTATCGAATGCTTCGCCGGCAGCATCGTCAATGGTTTGGCCGATCACATCCATTTCAAGATAGTCATTAACTAAAATAATTTGTGAATTGCCTCCGGAAACAAGTAAGCAAAGGTGAGGAAAAACAGGTTGAATTTTTTCATTCCCTTCTTCTTTGATAAAATGAGCCAGTACATGTCCCTGTAAATGGTTTACTTCAATCATAGGGATATTGGCGGCCAGCGAAAAACCTTTTGCAAATGATGTCCCTACAAGTAACGACCCCAGCAAACCCGGGCCGCGAGTGAATGCAATTGCATCAATTTCGGATGGAATTATGCCGGCTTGTTTAAAAGCCTGGTCAACAACCGGTACAATATTTTGCTGATGCGCCCTTGAGGCCAGTTCGGGCACTACCCCTCCATAAGCTTCATGTACTTTTTGGCCCGAAATAATATTTGAACGTATGAAACCGTTTTGAATAATGGCTGCCGAGGTATCGTCGCATGAAGATTCAATTCCGAGTATTGTTATATTTTTCTTTGCACGCATCAACAACTAGCTTGTATTTTAAGTGGTTCAAAAGTATTTTTTATATTACTTTGTGGGTTTAAAAATTGGAGGGTAAAAATATCAAAAAAATAGGAAATATACTTTTGGTAATCATTTCAGTTGCCTTTTTAATTTTGGCCATGGCTTTTCTTGTGATGCAAAGTCCCCGTGTCCAGAAAAAGTTAATAACATATGTTACTCAAAGCATTTCTGAAAAAACAGGGGCTACTGTATCTGTCTCAAGGATTAAAATCGCTTTATTCAAAAAAATTATTTTATACGACTTATATATAAGCGACCAGTCAAACGATACTTTAATTTATTCCCAAAAGGTTGTTGCCGGAATCGATTCGCTCTCGTTTAAACGAAAGAGCATACATTTAAAAAACATTGAATTTCAAAATGCCAAACTTAAACCTGTCAGGACAGGCAGGGAAAATTATAACTTCAATTTTTTATTCAAAAAGGATACAGTTACTTCAAAAGAATCATGGAAAGCTTATTGCGAAAATTTTGAAATTAAAGCAAGCAAGTTGTTTTTCAGGGAAGCTTTCAAGGATTCAACCAACAATATATGGTTCAACTTGTCGGACCTGAACCTTGAAGTTGATTCTGTAAAATTCATTTCAACTTCAACTTTTTCATTCTCTTTAAAGAAAATCGGCTTTGTCAGCCACGATGGTTTTTATCTAAAAAATATTAAAGCCAGGGTCGATTGCAATAACAGTAACATATTGATAAAAAATATATCAGCCTCAACACAATTTTCAGTGCTGGATATCGACACCGTAAAATTTGATGCGAGTGGTTTATACAATGGTGATTACTGGTACAATTGCCCACTTTCGATAAACGTAAATAAACTCGATTTCAATTTTCAGGATATTGCATTTATTTTTCCCCAGTATTCCAGCGCCGGGGTTGATATTTCAATGTCGGGAAAATTTTATGGGTCTTTTTCCGAATTCAGGGGTAAAAGCATAAACTTGTCGCTGGGAGAAGTAACCCGTTTAAAAACCGATTTTTATTTTAACGGATTGCCCGATATCGATAACACATACATGTTTATAAAGCTCTATCAATCGTATGCCAATATCGATAAAATACGGGATATGGATTTGCCCGATGAGCTGAAATTCATTAAAGAGAAGATGCCATTATTCTTGAAGAATATTGGAGAATTCAGTTACAGGGGAAATTTTACGGGGTTCAAAAACGATTTTGTTGCCTATGGGACTGCTTATAGCCGCCTTGGGTCGCTTGAAAGTGACATTGCTTTTATACCTGACCCCAATGGTAAACTTAAAATTAAAGGTAATCTGAAAACACAAAACCTCGACATCGGGAAGATATTTGATACAAATTATTTCGGGAAGCTTTCCCTTTCGGGTGAAATCAGCGGCAATATTAAAAAGTCAACATACAATATAAATTACAATGGTATTGTCGATGCCATTGAAATGAATAATTACCTTTATAAAAACCTTATACTGAACGGCAATATTCAAAATAAACTGTTCAATGGCGACCTGGCAGTAAACGATCCAAACCTGAAAATGAAATATTCCGGGAAGCTTGACCTTTCGGCTGATATTCCTGCTTTCGAATTTTTATCGGATGTAAAATATGCAAACCTGGCAAAACTGAATTTTGTGAACGACTCTCTTGCGTTATTGTCGCTAAATGTTGATGCAAATTTTGTTGGAGATAAAATTGATAACCTCCTTGGCAATATAGAAATTAAAAATCTGGGGTTTAAAAACCGGAACGATTCCCTCTCGCTTGACCGTGCCTATATCAGCAATACAAAATCGGGTGATCAAAACCATTTAATACTTGAAAGTGAATGGATTGATGGAAGTGTTGCAGGGAAATACAGTTTTACCGACATTGTAGCTTCGCTTGTTAATTTTCTGAGAGAATACCTGCCATCGTCATACGATTACGGGAAAAAGATTGAAAACGAGATCAATAATTTTTCATTTACATTCAATGTGAAAGATACCGATCCGTTCACATCTGTTTTTATTCCGGGGCTCAAATTTGAATGCCCGTTTGAGATTAAGGGCAACTACAACCCGGGAGAATATATTGCCTTGCTTGAATCAGAGATGCCCTATATAAGCTTTAAAAACCAGGGGATTGAAAAATTCCGTCTGAAATTATTATGCGATGACAGCCATTTAAGCTGCAGGGCCAAGAGTGAAGTGATTCATTTTAGCGATGAATTTAAAATGTACAATTTTTCTGTTGAAAGCTCTGGCGCCGATGATCAACTGGAAACAGACCTCTATTGGAACAACTATGGCATAGATACCTACAGCGGAATTATAAAAACGAACACATCGTTTAAGCAAGTTGGGAAAAATTTCCCCGTTGTTGAAATATTATTTGAACCATCAAAAATATTTATTGCCGATTCGTTGTGGTTGCTCGATGAATCGAAAGTTGTTATTGATTCAACATCGATCAGTTTTGAGAAACTGTCGTTGCATAATAACGATCAGCGCTTTTTTATTGACGGTATTCTTAGCGACGATGCAAACTCCTTGTTGCAGGCCACGGTGCAAAACATCGATTTTCATATGATCCAATCGGTTTTGGGGGCTACTGAGTTTAAAGGAAAAATAAACGGGAAGGCCGAATTAACCGATCCGTACCACAAATTCATGTTGAAGCTAAACATCACAATCGACCAGTTATTGTTCAACGAAAACAAAGTTGGAAACTTATACCTCACAAGTGGTTGGGATAACGACAGGAACCTGTTGAATACTGAATTGCTGCTGATTGACAATGAGCTTACCCTGATAAAAGGAAATGGAAATATCGATCCTGTGAACAGCAAATTAAATCTGAATTTGCAATTTGATAACACCCCCTTTGCATTGCTCGAAATCACTAAGCCTAAACTTTTTTATAATCTTCAGGGATTTGCTTCGGGCAACCTGCTATTACATGGGAAGACGAATAATTTATTGGTCGATGGCGTGCTGACGCCTTCGCCCGAGGTAGGCATAGGTTTCCATAGCATAAAAACAATTTTTTTTACTTCGGAACCTGTACTGTTTAGAAACGACTCAATTATATTCGATTCAATGGACATGTGGGATGAATACAAAAATCCCGGTGTATTTTCAGGAACGATTAAACATCAGAATTTCCAGAATATGATTTTCGATCTTTCCATAAAATCTGATAAACTTTTGGCCATAAATACTAGTTTTTCAGATAATAAGAGGTTTTACGGTACGGCATTTGTCAATGGCACTCTGGGCATAACGGGGCAGGCGAAAAATGTAATTATCAATGGAAACTTTAAATCGGAAAAGGGAACTGCATTATATATACCACTCGAGCGGAGGGGCAAAGCCATTGAATACGATTTTGTGCATTTTGTTAACAGT
>JAFGEV010000029.1 GCA_016931385.1 Prolixibacteraceae bacterium | reverse complement strand
ATTTCTTTCGATTTCTCAAAAGTCGATGTTGAGTAATAATCCCTGATAAGATGCATGTAAGTGCCAAACCCGTACCTGAACGAAATCCAGTTGAGGAACCTGAATACTTCAACGCGTTCAAAAGTGGCTTCTGAAATGCAAATTGCACTTGGCCTCCATTCTTTTGAATGGTCGGTGTTTGTTTTTTGCAAATAGACCTGTACATTCCGGTTCATTTGGTATATGGCATTGGCAAAAATCGACTGCAGCCCTTTTCGGTCTTTGTTTACTTTGCTGATGTACAAGTAAAGCACCGTCATCAATATAAATGCAATAATGGCATAGAGTGAGTCAATTTTAAACATTACCCAAACCGAAACAATAAAACCCATCAGCGAAATATACCACTTCGAACGAAATGATGGCCTGTATGATGGAGAAGTGCCAAAATGGTTTAAAAATGAAATAAGGCAAATTGCGCCGTAAGTTACCATGAAAAACATCGAAATGATGCTTGCAACAGCGTTAACATTGCCGGCAGCTACAAATACAAAAGCAATGATAATAGTTAGCAGCGATGCATTGCGGGGTTCCCCTTTATGTTCGGCCGACAGCCAGTTGTTGATTTTTTTAGTGGGAAAGGATTTATCGGCAGCAAGTGCATGCATTGTGCGGGGGGCTACCATAACGGATCCCAGGGCCGAAGAAAAGGTTGAAGCTGCCAGCCCCAATGGAATAATAAACGAACCGCCAAGCGCAATTTTTGCCATAATCAGTTGGTTGGCAGTCATATCTTCGGGTGTGGCAGATAAGGCCAGTTTATACACCACAAAGAAATAAACAATCATGCCCGAAATGGTTGCAAGGGTTGTACCCAGGGGAATCGATTTTGAAGGATTTCGTAAATCGCCCGATAAACCTACACCGGCAGTCAAACCTGTAAAAGCTGGAAAGATTATGGCAAAAACCATGAAAAAATCCTGGCCGTTCCTAAATTCGGCATTGGCAAGGCCAAAACCGCTTGTTGCAGCATGCTCGGTTGATCCCGCAAAAAACATGACCAACGAAACAAATAAAATACCTACAATAATATACAGTGCTTTTACGCCCATACCCGCACCTTTTTTTAATATCAGGTAGGCCAGCCCTGCCATTACAGGCAAACTAATAACCTGGCGGGGTAAAGTAAAATTAAATTTATTGGCCAGAAAATCGAAGAAAAACTGGAACGACTCGGTAAAGGCTATCACGTAAAAGGCAACACTGATTGCCTGTGAAAAGTAAAGCGCTAATCCTATGGTCGCCCCTATGTTCAGTCCAAACGATCGTGAAATAATAAAATATTCACCGCCACCCAAAACCCTTTTGTTCGTGGCAAGTTCCGAAATGGCAAGGGCTGTTGGAATGGTTACAAGGTGACCAAGTAATATAATCAGTATTACCCCCCAAAAACCAAGGGTTCCGACAGCAAAACCAAAACGTAAAAACAAGATGGCTCCCAGAATGGTCGATATGGCCGTGAAAAATACAGGGGCAGTCCCAAACTTTTTTTGTAGCGGCATAGGTGTAGTTTTAAATTATCATTGCTCAAATTTCATAAATAATTTTTATCAATAACAATATCCTTTCAAAAAAATGCTTTACCGATAAAAATAAACTTTTCCCCGAATGCAACTGTAATGATTTTTATCATGTCTATACTTTTATCCATGAAAACACAACCTTTTTTAAATTTTACGTAAGATGAATGCACCTTTTTCTAAAACCGGAAACAGGGTAATAAACTTAAACCCTTATCCAACTTATAATTTAATTCATGGACCGGGCAATATTTCGCGGTTTTATTCCGATCTGGATACAGTAACCCGGGAAGTTACAGAAACGGGGTTAAACCATTTTAGTAACGAATTATCTGAATTCGGAAAATGGAATTCTTCAAAGAATGGGAACCAGGCAAAAACCGAAAAAGAATACCTTTTGGAAGTATTAATGCTTGGAACGCTCTGGAACAAATACCAGGGGCGTTGGCGTTGGTACAATTCGCTTGTTAACCCTTTATTCAGGCAGTTAATTTATTTACGTAAAACATTTTTGAAAAGAACTGCTGATAAAATCAGGGGCAAACTGAATTCATTGCTTTTGGATAAACCAACGAAAAAGGAAATTCCCTTCGACCACGATAATTTTTATAAGCTCATTGTTTGGTTGTCTTCGACAGGGGAATATCCGTTCGAAAATCAATTTTTTTCAAGATGGTTGGATTTCCTTTATTCAGGCATAAAAAGCAACAGCTATGAATTTTTGGCCAAAGCTGCAGCTTATGGCGAATGGTTCGAAGAATATACGCAAAAATACCTTGGGGTGTATACCGACAGGGTTCAACCGTTTTTACTCACGCAACCCATAAAATACAAACGACGTGAGGACTTGTTTTTTACGGGTGCTTCACAGGTTGAATATCACCTGAATATGGTAGGCGGTGAAATACTGAACAAAGAATTGAGGCCTGCTTTTCTTGAAACCAAACGAAAAGTATTGCTACTCCCAACCTGTATGGTTTCAAATGCCAGTTGTAAAGCCGAAGCTTTTAATAACGGAATGGTATGCCAAAAATGTAGTTCAAGCTGCAAGGTTTCAGAAATTGCTTCAGAAATGCAAAAACTGGGTGTTGAAACAATATTGTTCAGGCATACATCCGATTTTACAAAATGGCTCAAACCCTGGAAAAACCAGGCCGATACCGGATTAATAGGAACTGGCTGTGTTATGAACCTGCTTTCGGGAGGTTATGCATTAAAACACCTGAATATTCCGGCTCAGTGTATTTACCTTGACTATTCAGGGTGCAGCAGGCACTGGTGTAAAAAATCGGTTCCTACAAATATCAATATTTCAAGATTAAGGGGAATGCTGGATGTTGATAAGGGAGTATGTGACCAGCCTGAAGAAAACAAGGAAGCATTGATTGTTGAAAAAGAATCAACAGTAGCGTGAAATATTATATTAGGGTAAAAGAACGATAGACTGTCAGAATAAAAAAAGATTAACGATTCTATGAAAGCACAAAACATAAACTGAATTCAATTTAATAGCCAATCATATAAATCAGAGATCGTAAGATGAAAACACAAAACTTATTTCAGTATGGGGGTAACGGAAAAATTTCTGCATACCCCACCTTAACAAACAGGAGCCGCACGGTTAATACCGAGACTTTATGCAATACGCTGGAGAACCTTGTCGATAAAGTTTTAGACGAGGGTAAAAAGCGTTTTGAAAATTTAATTGAACAGTGTCAGGGTTCATTAAATTACTACACTCACCCAATGATCCAAACAGTTGATGATGGTATCCTCGACCTTCTCATAATAAGTGTTTTATGGGATGTGAACAATGGCAAATGGGGTAATTCATCGTATAAAAACAACGAAAGGTTATTTAACAAGTTGATGAACCTGAAACTCGAATATCCAACCATGACCTCAGGAGTTGAACGCCTTCGTTCAAAACTTGCCCGCAGGGTGCTTGATAATCCGGGTTTTTCGACAGGTGAAAAAACACTGGAGAACCTTAAACTGTTATGCATGTGGCTTACTGCTACCAACGAATTTAACGAAGAAGTTATGCGTTTTTATCCCTGGATTAGCTTTTTCGAAAGTGTTCCTCGGTCGTTTGTTGAGCTTTATTTAAATGAGATTGACGGATTCGCGAAGTGGTTTGAAAAAGAAGCCAGGCACATTTTAGGCAATTATCATTCAAATTTGACTGAATCAGACGCAACGATTGAACAAGAGGCAGGTTTAAACGGAAGGTACCGCGATAACAAGGATGATGCACAGTGCTACCTCAACATGGTTGGTACATTCCTGATTAACCGCAAAATGAAAAGAGACTTTTTTGGCTCGAAGCACCAAATTTTGTTTCTTCCCGAGAAAATGACCGGAGCAAAAAAATGCCAGTCGGTTGAGATACTGAAAGGGCATATATGCTCCAATTGTACATCAAACTGCTATATCTCGAATATTTCAAATCAAATGAAAGAAAGAGGAATTTACACTTTTATCATTCAAAACGGCTCGAGCATTACCAATTACCTGAAAAAATGGGCCAATCAAAAAGAAGTTGGTGTAATTGGATCGGCACATGTGGCCGGCCTCCTTTCGGTTGCCCTCGAAATGAAAAGGTTAAATTTACCCGCACAATGTGTTGTGCTTATTAATGGACTTTATGAAGAGCAGCTTTTTGGAAGAAGGCAAAAGTCAGGTTTTGAAACATCTTCAGTTAAAACCAAAAAGCAGGTCCTGGCTTTTGCTTAGGGCAAATGAATTTATTTTTTTAAAACCATGGCCTTTCATCAGGTCATGGTTTTTTTGTTTCAGATATTTTTTCGATTGTAAGACGAACAATACCATAAAAAATTTTGTTATAAAATTTATGTTTAATTGTTTTGTTAGGTATTATTGAATAGTTTAGTTTTATGATTGTGATTAAACTCACATTATAATTCATTTCTTTTTCTGATTTTTCAAAAGGATAATGTTCAGGATTTTTTTAATTATTATAATATATTCAGAAATTACTGCTGATGAAGTTATATGAGTATCAGTCGAAAGCTTTGCTGAGAAGAGCCGGATTACCGGTTCCGGCAAGCATTCATGTTGAAAAAGTTTTGGAAGTTGAAAGTGCCCTTTCCGGTTCAGGTATCAATGAGGGCGTAGTGAAAGCACAGGCCTTTACCGGAGGCAGGGGGAAAGCTGGTGGGGTTAAATTTTTCAGAACGGTTGGCGAAGCCCGATCAATCACATCGGAAATGATAGGTATGCAGTTGGTTACCAGGCAAACCGGCCCCGGAGGCGTTAAAATTAATTCAGTTTTACTGGAAGAGGCCAGTGAAATTGAGCGGGAATATTATGTAGCCATTTTGCTCGACAGGGCAAAAGTGAACCCTGTTATTATGGTCTCGCCCGATGGGGGGATGGAAATTGAAGAGGTTGCTGAAAAAACACCCGAAAGGATATTGCGAATGTATCCCGAAATTGGCAAACCTCTTTCTGAAAATGTAAAAAATGAAGGAGCTGAATTCCTTGGGCTGCAAGGTTCTTTGAAACATCAGTTCGGGGAAATTATCCAGAAGCTTTACAATTCGTACATGCAATATGATGCAACATTGGTTGAAATAAACCCTTTGGCATTGACAAAAAACAAAGGTTTAATGATACTCGATTGTAAATTCGATATTGATGACAATGCTGTTTTCAGGCAGCTCGAAACCGGGGGAAACCCAAATGCTGAAAAAACCAAAGCTGAAATAGAAGCTGCCAGTTACGGGTTAAACTACATCTCGCTCGATGGTAACATCGGGTGTATGGTGAATGGGGCAGGATTGGCAATGGCTACAATGGACTCGATAAAATTTTATGGCGGTCATCCAGCCAATTTTCTCGATGTTGGCGGGTCAGCCAACGAAGAAGCAGTTGCCAAAGCATTCAGCATTATTGTTTCCGATCCCAAAGTTGAATGCATACTTGTAAACATTTTTGGTGGGATAATGCAATGCGATACCATTGCCAACGGAATAATTTCGGCTGTAAAAAAGAGCGGGCTTAAGCTTCCTCTGGTTGTACGCCTTGAAGGGACAAACGTTGAAATTGGCAAAAAACTTATTCAGGATTCCGGGTTAAACATTATCAGCGCTTCCGATCTTGACGATGGGGCAAAAAAAGCGGTTTCAGTAATCTCAAAAAGCAACTAATTATGTCAATTTTAGTCGATAAAAATACAAAACTTATTACACAGGGTATTACCGGAAAGGCCGGTTTGTTCCATACCATGCAGTGCAGCGACTATGGCACAAATGTAGTTGGCGGGGTAAATCCGAAAAAAGCGGGAACTGAAATTGAAGGCTTCCCTGTGTTCGGGTCGGTAAAAGAAGCCGTAGATAAAACAGGCGCCAACACCTCGATGATTTTTGTCCCTGCCCCGGTTGCCGCGAAGGCAATTATTGAAGCTGCCGATGCAGGTGTTAAACTTATTGTAGCCATAACCGAAGGAATCCCTGTGCGCGACATGTTGAATGTCCATCATTATCTTAAAGGAACCGATTCAATTTTAATTGGACCAAATTGTCCGGGCGTAACTACAGCCGATGTTGCCAAAGTGGGAATTGCCCCGGGATTTATACACCGAAAAGGAAAAATCGGCGTTGTTTCGCGTTCGGGTACCCTTACTTATGAAGCTGTATATCAAACTACCCGTTCAGGATTAGGTCAGACTACGGCTGTTGGAATAGGAGGTGACCCGGTTCATGGCCTTAACCATATTGACGTAATCCGCATGTTTGAAAATGACCCCGAAACAGAAGGGATAATCCTCATCGGCGAAATTGGCGGAAACGATGAAGAAGCAGCTGCCGAATTTATTAAAAGCAATGTTTCGAAGCCGGTTACTGCATTTATTGCCGGAGCTACTGCTCCAAAAGGAAAGCGGATGGGGCATGCCGGGGCAATTATAAGCGGCTCAGGCGGAACAGCTGAAAGCAAGATAAAAGCTCTTGAACAAGCAGGTGTTTTTGTTGCGAAAACCGCTGCCGATATCGGGCATATCATGTGCATTGCCCTACGTGAAAAAACAGGGAAATGCCATTGCAATAAAGAAGAAGATTGCAGGTATTAAACATTTATAGAGAATCCCCTAATTCATATTAAAGCAAACGTTTTTCAATCGAATATTGTATGCAATTAGCTGGTAAAATGTTAAGCACATTATATCACATCTGAATCTGTTTCGTTTCACAAGGGTTTTCCCTTGCTCAATTTCAGGTATAATCCCTTCTTATTATCAGGGATTTCCATCTTTTCATTTCTTTAATTCAAAAATATTTTTGTAGTGGTTATTTTTTTCGAAAGAAGATGGGCTATTTGAAATAAAACTAAATGACATAAAATATGAAGCAGATATTTAATTTTTTCACACCAGGCGAAGAATACGATCTATTTGACAGATTGAAAACAAACACCCTAATAATTCTTGGATTTTTAGGCATTATCGGGACAGTTTACCTGTTTCTGAATTCTTTTTTATCAACAGGGGAAATTGAAAATGTTATCATAATGATGGCTGCATTTATTATTTCAACATTATTTCTTCTGAAATATAGGGGTATAAAGATAGCAGGTAATGTAATATCATTAGGCACAACCCTGATTCTGCTTTATTCCATAAACAAAATAGATAAAAGTTCAGGCGTTGAGTTAAAATTTGTCGATGGTTACTATATCATCTTTTTAGTGCTTACAGTAGGTGTAATATTTGCATCGAAATTGATTTTGTTGGTAAATGCCCTGTTGATCCTTCTAACAACAACACGTATTTATATTGTTTCGCTTAAACTGTTTCCTGATTCAATAGAGATATCAAAGGCTGCATTTTCGAATCATACTTTTGTTATTATTTTCATTTCGGCCATACTTTTAGCCAGTAAAATATTCACAGAGAAGGCAATTAAAAAAGCTAAAGATGATGCAGAAGTATTAAACGTTCAAAATAATAAATTAAACCGCATGTTCGGCCAGCTAAAAAATACTGCCGATTCCCTTAAAAAATTATCTCTGGAAATAAAAGGGAGTTCGGAAAATTTAAACAACAATTCAATGACACAAGCCTCTAATGTCGAAGAAATTACTTCAACTATTGAAGAAATAACAACCATAATTATTCAAAACTCCGAAATAACCGAAGATGCTTCTAAAAGAGTAGATAATGCAAACAACTTTATACAGCAGAGCGGGCAGATTGTGAAAAATACAAAGCAGGCAATCATCAAAATAAATGAACGAATTGAGATAATTCAGGACCTTGCTTTCCAAACAAATATTCTTGCTCTTAATGCAGCAATTGAAGCTGCAAGGGCAGGTGAAGCAGGAAGAGGTTTCTCAGTTGTGGCCCATGAAGTTAAAAAACTTGCTGACCGTAGCAACGAAGGCGCAGTTGAAATTTCGGGCCTGGTTGAGGCTGCTTTAAAAGACAGCGATCAGGCTGAGAAATATTTTGAAAGAATTATTGCCGAAATCAATCAGATAAATGTGGTTATGAAAGATATTATGACCTCATCAATAGAACAAAAATTCGGTGCTGAACAAATCAATGTTTCAATTTCGGAAGTTAATACAGGAGCGCAGCACAATGCTTCCATTTCAGAAATGCTTACCGATTCTGTAAAACTCCTGACAGAAAATTCGAAAGTTCTCACTGAACTTCTTTTTGAAAACAAGAATGAATCAGTAAAAAATAAATCAATGTTAGAACACGAACCCATTCGAAAAGCAAGTTAACTTATATCAATCCAATAGAAATCGATAAAAACACGGTTTGACATATTGTCGGCCGTGTTTTTTATTTTATAAAATGACAAGATTTGCAATTACTTGAAAAGATTATGTTTTTTTGGTTTAGAAAGAAATGAAAAAAAACAATCTTTGTAATTCTTAAGAATGAAAAATGGGAAAGCAGCTTAATTTTAAACGTTTTATACCCGATGGTTTCATCATGGGCATACTTGCCATGATATTGCTGGCTTATTTATTCCCGGGAGTAGGTAAAGAAGGCAGCGTTGTTGAATTAAAAGTTCTGATCAGGTATGGAATCATGTTGCTTTTCTTTTTTTACGGTTTAAGATTAAATCCCGAAAAATTAAAAAATGACCTCCGGAACTGGAAAATGCACCTGACTATACAATCGTTAACTTTTTTGTTTTTCCCTGTTCTGGTTCTTTTATCGTACCCGTTTTTCAGACATTCAGCGTATTTTCAGCTATGGCTGGCCGTATTTTTTCTCTCGGCTTTACCTGGTACTGTGTCTTCTTGTGTTGTGATGGTTTCTATTGCCCGGGGAAATATTGCAGGTTCAATATTCAATGCAAGCATATCGGGGATAATCGGCATTTTGCTTACCCCTTTGTGGATGGGATTTTTTCTTGATGCTTCCACCGAAGGTTTCAGCTTTATGAATACCATCCTCGACCTGGTATTTCAAATACTGATACCTCTTGTCATAGGTTTGTTTTTAAATCGGTTTTGGGGAGCCTGGGCCAACCGGAACAAGCGTTATCTGAGCATGTTCGATAAGGGTGTAATTCTTACAATTGTTTACCGAAGCTTTAGCGATTCGTTCAGCAGCGGTATTTTTTCCGGCATTCCAAAATGGACCTTGGTCGTTTTGGCTTCAGCAGTTATTGCTTTGTTCTTTATCGTTTTTGGTTTTTCGAAACTGCTTTCCCGTTGGCTTGGTTTTAACCGCGAAGATCAAATCACGGTGATTTTTAACGGATCGAAAAAATCGCTGGTTCATGGTTCGGTAATGGCTAGCGTATTGTTTGCCGGAAGCGCTACAGGCAGCCTTTTCCTTGTACCTATTATGATTTACCATGCTTTTCAGTTATTTTACATCAGCATGGTGGCCAGGAAGTATGGGAAGGAGAAGCGCTAGGCCTTACCACAAATATGAAAAGAATGGTTTCGACAGAATTTGTAAATTGCAGATTCTAACCAAAATAAAACAAGATGAAACGAGCATGGCCTGCCCCGACAAGTCGGGGATTCTGTCAATTACACATGAGAATGGCTAATCAAGCGAGTTACATGAGTCACCTTTAAAAACTTTAAATTTAGACGAATGAAAATGTTACGAATCATAATAGTTTCCCTGTTGGTTACTTTTCCTTCATTTATATATGGGCAACAAATAGAATACCCCGACAGTGTTTTGATCAATGCAGCAAAGGAAATCATGGAATCGGTACTGTGTTGTGCGTTTATAACAGTTGATGAAGAAGGGACTCCCCGTGTGAGGGCCATGGAAACCATCGACCCTGATGAGGACATGACAACATGGTTTGTAACCAATCCCAACAGCAGAAAAGTTCAGCAAATAAAAAACAACCCTAAAGTTACACTATATTATCTCGATGGAGACCTTAGCGGGTATGTTACCATACATGGCACGGCCAGTTTGGTTAACGATTTGGGAGAAAAGAAAAAACGTTGGAAAGATCAGTGGATTGAGCATTATCCGAACAAATACGATGATTGCCTGCTCATAAAGGTTGTGCCCAAATGGATGGAGGTATTAAGTATGAGCAGGGGCATACAAAACGATTCTATTACCTGGCAGCCACCGGGTTTGGAATTTTAGATTTTATACTGAAAAAAATCTTCAACTCAAAGTTCCTTTGGAAACAACTTAAGAATAGATTCTTCATTCGCCCCACAAATTCCCCTTTCAGTAATTAAACCTGTGACCAGTCGTGCCGGAGTAACATCAAAACCATAATTGGCAACCGGGCAATCGTCAGGGGTTACCTGTATGTTTCCTCCCTTACCCTCTAAAAAACGCACTTCTTTTGCATCTCGCTCTTCAATGGTGATTTCGGCTACACCATCAGCTATTGAAAAATCAAACGACGAAGAAGGCATTGCGGCATAAAAAGGAATACCATTATCGTATGCAGCCAGCGCCTTAAGATAAGTCCCAATTTTATTGCATACATCGCCGGTTCGGGTAGTTCGGTCGCTGCCAACAAGAACGATGTCGACCTTTCCGTGTTGCATGAGGTGTCCTCCGGTATTGTCGGGTATCACAGTAAAAGGTACTTCCTGTTGCTGAAGCTCGAAAGCAGTGAGCCTGCTGCCCTGATTTCTGGGCCGGGTTTCATCAACCCACACATGAACGGGGATTCCTTTCAGGTGGGCTTTGTAGACAGGGGCAAGCGCCGTGCCCCAATCAATGCAGGCCAGCCAGCCGGCATTGCAATGAGTAAGAATATT
>JAFGEV010000265.1 GCA_016931385.1 Prolixibacteraceae bacterium | reverse complement strand
TTTTATGAGCGCCTGTACTGTTTCAATTTTCTGATCGATATCGAGCCCCAGGCACATCAGGTCGGAAAAATTCCGGTTTTGCCTTCCTCCGGGCAGCGCTTCGGTTGCATACCGGTGTACCGACAGATAATCGATTTTACCGGCCATCTGGTTAAGTACATAGTCGTTCCAGTCAATCCATGCATTATTGGGTTCATACCATGAAGCCCCCGAGGCAACCAACTTGATATCTTTATCCAGCAAAGAAATCAGCTTACCTGCTTCCAAAGCAAATTTGCAGTAATCTTCGGCGTTTTTCTGCCCCATTTGCCAGGGGCCGTCAACCTCGTTGCCTAAACCAACATATTTTACACTGAAAGGCTCTTCATGGCCGTATTTTACCCTGAGGTCGGCATAGTATGTTCCCTCTTCACCATTACAGTATTCGACCCAATTACGGGCATCGTCAAGAGTTCCGGTACCGGCATTGATACATAAAAAGTTTTCGGCACCAATCCGTTTACAGAATTCAACATATTCATCAGTTCCCATCTGGTTGGTTTCAACCTGGTTCCAGGCCAGTTCCTTTTTTGCCGGACGCTGGTCTTTTGGCCCTATTCCATCTTCCCAGTTATACCCCGATACATAGTTTCCACCAGGCCACCTTACGCTGCGTATATTCAATTCATTAATCAAATCGATAAAATCCTTGCGGAAACCTTCATCATCGGCAAATGGTGATTGAGGGTCATAAATGCTGCCATAGACTACTGTGCGGATCGGTTCAACAAATGCGCTGTATATATTGGGATCAACCTGATCGATCTTACGGTCTAAGTCAATTTTAATTACTGCAGGTTCCTGTGCTGACAATTTCCCTGCATACATACTCATAACAAATATGCAGTAAATCAGGTAGCTATAAGTTTTCATAAGCATTTGTATTTTCTGGTTTATTTAAATATCAGCGGAGCAAATTCATTGAGCGCCCTGCGCCATGTAAGCCACTCGTGAGCTGTACCTTGCGACTCGTGAAATACAATATTTGTAATACCATGTGCTTTAAGCGTTTCAACATGTTCCTTAGGATTTCGTTCTTCGGTTCCTGTGCTGATAAAAAACAGGTTCATCTTTTTATTAAATGCACCTGCATCTTTAAACACACCATCGAATGCATTAACAACATCATTACCACGAACAAAGAAACCGCTGAATGTTCCCATCCATGCAAACATATCCATGTTGCCAAAAACAGTGCGGGTTGTTTGAAAACCGCCTCTTGATAAGCCTGCCATTGCCCTGTGTTCCCTGTCGGTGTATGTACGGAAAGTTTTGTCGATGTAAGGTACAAGGTTCTTAGCATAGATTTCTGTTACATCGCCCGATGCTTCACGAACATCGGAATTGGTTTTAATATCGCCGCTGGGCATAACAACAATCATTGGAACGGCCTTGCCTGCTGCAATTAAACCATCCATAATATTGGCCATATGCCCCTGGTTCGACCATCCGTTTTCATCTTCGCCCCAACCGTGAACAAGATACAAGACAGGGTACTTTTTATCAGGTTCCTGTTCATATTCAGCAGGAATATAAACATTAATGTGTCGTTCGATACCATTAATTTCAGACCAATAGTAAATAGAACGTATCTGTCCGTGAGGAATGTCATTATTGAACCGGTAATAATCGCCTTCAGGCCCTTCGGGTATTTCAATACCCGACGATTCCCAGTTGCTGCCAAAAAAGGCTTCGGTATTTCTATCCATTACAGCTACACCGTCAATAATAATGGCATAATAGTGGAAACCCACGACCTGTGGGTCCGAAGTACAGGTCCACACACCGCTGGTGTCCTTGGTCATGTCGTATTTTTTACCTGCCAGGTCCAGTTTAACATCCTGTGCAGTTGGCGCTACAACTTTAAACATTGCCTGACGTGTTTCGGCATTTACTGCCGGGTAACGAGCCAAAAAAGTATTGGTGGAAGCTGGTTTAAAACCTTCTGGCAGTGGTTCGGGCTTTTGCCCCCTCATCATTCCTGCAAATTGGGCAGAAACCATACTGCTGATCAAAACAGCAATGATTAACAAAAAGGTGTTTTTCATGATAAATAATTTTAGGTTTATTGTCATTATTGAACTGTTATCTTATGTATCTTCAAATCTTTGTTATCGGAACTGTTGCCATAATACACTTCATAATCTCCGGGAATAACAGCCATTTCATTTTGACTTCTGTCGTAAAATTCAAAAGAAGAATATGAAAGCGTAAGAGTAACTTCGGCTGTTTTCCCCTTTTCAACTTCAATGCGCTGAAATTCTTTCAATGTTTTCAAGGGGCCATCTGTATCACCCAGCCTGCGGACATAAACCTGTAATACTTCTGCGCCGTTGCGTTTGCCGGTATTGCTAACCGGAACGGTTATTTCCAGTTCTTCGTTCTTGTCAAGTGTTGAAGCGCTAAAGCTTGCTTCCCCAATTTTGAAAGTAGTATAGCTCAAACCATATCCGAATGGGAAAAGTGCATCGGACATAAAGCGGTATGTACGTCCTTTCATTGAATAATCTTCAAAGTCGGGCAGTTGATTAGAATTCCTGTAAAAAGTAACCGGCAGTTTTCCTGAGGGGTTATAATCGCCAAAAAGGACATCGGCAACAGCTTGCCCGCCTTCTTCACCTGCATACCAGGCCTGGAGAATTGCATCGCAGCTTTCTGTTTCGGGAGTTAATGCCAGGGCAGAACC
>JAFGEV010000264.1 GCA_016931385.1 Prolixibacteraceae bacterium | reverse complement strand
TGTATGACCCGCAAGGCACGCTTGTCGACTATGTAAAATATGGTCCCCAGTTGTATGATGTATCTTACGGGCGGAAACCCGACGGAGGGGAAAACTGGTATTATTTTGGCGAACCAACACCTGAAGCTTCGAACAGCACCGAAGGGCTGACAACACTTGTTTATGCTGAGACACCCTCAATTTCCCCTGAAGGGAATATGTATTCGTCGGGCCAGACGGTAGCATTATCAGTTAATTCAATAAATTCAGTTAATTCAGTAATTTATTACACAACCGATGGATCAATTCCAACTAAAAAATCAAATCGGTATTCAAATCCTATTAAAATTAGCAACACAACGGTTATTAAGGCCCGAGTGTTCGAAAATGGCAAACTTCCCGGAAAGGTTATTACACACACCTTCTTCATTAATGTTGAAACTTTCAATTTGCCCGTTATTTCATATTCTACCAATCCTGAATATTTATTTGGTAACGAAAAAGGTATTTATGATAATATTTTAAAAATGAAGGAGATTCCCATTTCCCTGGAATACTTCGATTCGGATGGGAGTAAAAGTTTTTCGGTTAATGCAGGTTCAAGAATCGCAGGTTTAAACATCTGGAACTATGCTCAGAAACCCTTTACGATATATCTCAGGGGTAAATATGGTGATGAGTCGATCAATTATAAACTGTTTAAAGAAAGGAACATTGGTACTTACACGAAGCTTGCATTAAGAAATGCAGGCGACGACTGGGAAGGGGCATTTTTTCGCGATCCTCTGCTGCAATATATTACAGAGGGGCAAATGACCAATCCTGTTCAAAGTTACCAGCCCGCCATACTTTTCATTAATGGTGTATATTGGGGATTGATAAATGTGAGGGACAAATTCGACGAACAATATTTTATGTCGAATTTAAACGTGGCACCAAATAACATTGACCATTTGAGGTACGGGTACGATGATTATCACAACTTTAATCTGTACATCGAAATAGGCGATAGTCTCGATTATGTGGAGATGGTCAGGTTTATGGTTGAAAACGACATGTCGGTCCAAAGCAACTACGAATACATTGAATCGTTAATGGATATTGGCAGTTATATCGATTGGGTGATCCAGGAAGTATATGTGGCAAACACCAGCTGGCGGCACAACCATGAATGGTGGCGCGACAGAACCAACAACGGCAAATGGCAGTGGATGAACGTCGATATGGACAGGGGCTTCAATAAGGCCAATGTCAATGGCAATTTGCTCGATGATTTTATTGAAAACTCGTACTCGGGGGCGAAGCATGGCGACCCGATTTTTAAAAACCTTATTGAAAACGAATATTTTAAAAACTACTTTATCCACAGGTATGTAACGCATATTAATACCACGTACAATCCCAACCGGATTATCAGGGTAATTGATAGCATGCAGAATAATATCCGTGAAGCGATGCCCGATCATATCGACAGATGGAGTAGGTATAACAGCATAAAATCAGTTGATGACTGGGAAAACGAAGTTGAGGAGTTGCGTGAATTTGCAAGGGAAAGGTCGCAGCCGGTTTACAACCAGATATCAAATGAGTTTAACCTTTCAGGAAGGGTAAGCTTAACTGTCGAAGTGGAACAGCCAAAATGTGGCAGTGTGTTTATTAACGATGTGCTGGCAACAAAAGAAACGTATAGTGCCCAGTATTTCTCTGGTGTGCCGGTTTACCTGAAAGCGATTCCTGATGTTGGCTATCAGTTCTCGCACTGGGAGGGTGGCGCTACCGGGAGTTCAACTAAAGTAGAAATAAATCCTGGCTCAGATGTTTCGGTAAAAGCAGTTTTTGTTCCATCGGGTGCCAGCATTTTAATGTCGCCTGTTGCAATAAACACGATACTTACCGAAGAGAATTCGCCCTACTACACCAGTGGGGATATAATTGTAAATCCAAATGTTACCTTGCAGATAAACGAGGGGGTAACCATTTACATGGCCGAAAAATCAAGTTTTTATGTCTATGGAAATTTGAATGTTTACGGAACGGATAAAAAGCCTGTGTTGATAACTGAAAACTATACTGTTGAAGCAGAGGAATGGGGCGCTGTTTGTTTCGAAAACTGCACCGGCACCAGTTCAATTAGCTACCTGATTCTTGATAACGCGACCAAGGGAAACGATCCTTACAAATTCTTTGCGGCTATATCGGCATACAATGCTTCGTTAAAACTGGATCACATTACCATTGAAGATATAAAAACCCAACCGATTTTCACGCAGTTTGGAACGGTTGAACTAACGAACTCGAAGCTGCATTCAACTGCAACCTGCGATCTGATCAATGCAAAATTTGCTGAATATGCCCTGGTCGAAAATTGCAACCTGAAAGGTAATAATGCGTTCGATACCGATGCTGTCGATTATGACCAGATAACAAACGGGATTATCAGGGGCAACAGAATACACGGTTTTAAAGGCTTTAACAGTGATGGGATCGACATAGGCGAAGAATCTCAGAACCTCAGAATTTATAACAATTTCATTTACGATTGTACCGACAAAGGAATCTCAATCGGCCAGGCCTCAAGTGCCATTATTGAAAACAATGTGATCATGAATTGTGATATGGGCTTGGGAATAAAGGATTACGGTGCATTTGGATTCATTACAAACAATACATTTTATGGCAACTCAATTGGTGTTGCCTGTTATGAGAAGAACTTTTTAAGCGGGGGAGGGGGCGCTACGGTGAAGAACTGCATTTTTGCCGATTCAAGGCAAGTACCCTTTTTTGTCGATGAACTTTCGTCATTAACAGTCAGTTACTCTCTGTCGAATACAAGCAAATTAACAGGTGAAGGAAATATTTTAGCCTCACCGATGTTTGCAAATCCGGGAACCAATTTCAGGTTATTAATAAATTCGCCATGTATAAATGCAGGCGATCCGGCCTCTCCTGAAGATAAAGACGGCTCAAGGGCAGATATTGGTGCTTATCCGTTTGAAATTGAAGAGGCACTGTCGGTCGTTATTAATGAAATAAACTATCATTCTTCATCTGAATACGATACCGGCGACTGGATCGAACTGTATAACTACACCGGATCCGACATTGACTTGTCGGGCTGGTTGCTCTTTGATGAAAACAGCGGAAACCAGTATAGGTTTCCATCAAATACAACCATAGGGGCCAATGCATACATTGTAATTTGCCAGGACACTTCCAAATTTAAAAGTCTGGTTACCGATGCCGGTTACCTTGGCAATTTAAATTTTGCCCTGAACAATGCAGGGGAATACATTATCCTGTATGATGAAAGCCTGAATGTGATCGATTCGGTAAATTACAACGATCATTCACCATGGCCTGAGGATCCCGACGGTTTGGGCTTTACCCTTTCATTGATCAAACCCTACCTTGATAATAATTTACCTGAAAGCTGGGTGTCGAGTTATCTGGCAGGCGGCTCGCCCGGGAAACCGAACGATTATATCCCCGAGATTAAAAATATCGTAATCAATGAATTTTGTGCCGTTAACAACTCGACAATAGCTGATGAAAACGGCGAATATAACGACTGGATTGAATTGTATAACGCGGGAGGTGAGGCTGTAAATATTGCCGGCCTGTACATGACCGATAATTTTGCCCTGCCCCGGAAATTCAGGTTTCCAAATACCGATCCGGAATTGACAACCATTCCTTCAAAAGGGTACCTGCTGTTATGGGCCGATAATGATGAAGAACAGGGAATCCTGCACCTTAACTTCAAACTTGACGGGGAGGTTGAACAGATTGGGTTGATAGAGGCCAACGGCATCGATTTTATCGACTCACTAAGTTATTACAACCAACGCCCCGACACAACCTTTGGAAGGATACCAAATGCAACCGGGCCATGGTTCTACATGCTGCCAACGCCCAATGCATTCAACATGACTGATCCCATTATCACATCTATACCAGACACAGGTGTTGTTTCTTTAATTAGTTCCGAAGCCGGGCAGTTAGTTCTTTATCCAAATCCGTCAGATGGATTAGTTAATATTGTAGTGAAAGACATTCAGGGCAATGCAGTAAAAATCGACATCAGAAATATACAGGGGCAAACCATGCTATTCAAAGCCCTTTATTCCGGAGGAAATGAATTCCGCACAAAACTTGACCTGTCATCCCTTAACCGGGGGGTATTTTTTGTTATTGTATCAACGAACCGGAGTTATTCTGTCAAAAAGCTTTTTGTGAAATAAAATGGGACAGGCGAATTGCATTCGCCTGGTGCGATTACAAATCGCACGTCCCGATCAGCTCTATGCACAGAACTCCTTTAAAATCAAAATTGTTACGCATTAATTCAGTTTTTTAAACATATTTGGTTTATGAAGCCCATGGTATATAAATTATTTTATTAAATGTTTACGTTTATCTTTTTTACATTAATTTTGAGAAAGTTAATATGGAAACACCCACAATACTGCACATCTTCCGAATGCATCAGGAAAGAAAGTTTGGGAAAGTCAGGGAAAGGTTTTTGATGCTTCTCAATAGAGGAAAAAAGATTAATTTTGACCTTATTTGGAATCCTGAAAAACAACAATGCAACTATTTAAACAC
>JAFGEV010000263.1 GCA_016931385.1 Prolixibacteraceae bacterium | reverse complement strand
TTTGGTAAATTGCCATCAGAATAAAAATATTGACACTATGAAACCTCTTGTAAGCATAATCATGGGCAGCACCAGCGATCTGCCGGTAATGGGCAAAGCAGCCGAAATTCTCGATGAGTTTGAGATTCCTTTTGAAATGAATGCCTTATCGGCGCACCGCACTCCCGGAGAGGTTGAAAAATTTGCCAAGGGCGCTTCCGAAAGGGGCATAAAAGTAATTATTGCTGCGGCTGGAATGGCAGCCCACCTTTGCGGGGTAATTGCATCAATGACAACCATACCGGTAATTGGCGTGCCCATTAACGCAAGCCTCGATGGCATGGATGCACTGCTTGCCATTGTACAGATGCCCCCGGGTATTCCTGTTGCAACTGTTGGCATTAACGGCGCATTGAATGCCGGAATTCTTGCAGCCCAGATACTGGCAACCGGCGATGAAAAAATTGCTGGAAAACTCAGCAACTACAAAGAAAACCTGAAACAGAAGATTGTAAAAGCAAATACCGAGCTGGCCACGGTGAAATACAAATTCAAAACGAATTAACTATTTTTTAAAAAAAGTAGTAACTTTCAACCTGAAAATAGTCGTTAACCCTGACTAAAAATAATGTTGAAAGTTTTTATATACATCCTCCTCCTTCTGAGTGTAATTCCACATGCAGGTATTTGCAGAAGCAATGTATTTCCCTCAAGTGCCAGGGCAACCGGTATGGGAAATGCCTTTATAAGCATCGAAGGCATTGAATCGGTTTTCCATAACCAGGCCGGTTTTACCACTGTGAAAAAGCTTAGCGTTTTACTGGGATATGAAAACCGTTTCGGGATTAAAGAACTTTCACAACCCTATGCCCTTGTAGCCATTGTAACAAAATCGGGTAATTTTGGGCTTCACTTTTCCACACTTGGCCCTTCCGGATGGCTCGAAACAAGAGTCTCGCTGGCATACGCAAAAAAAATCAGTCCCAGGCTTTCAGCCGGTTTGCAATTCAACTACTTCAGCAATATTCTGCCAGAGGAAAACCAGCGCCTGATCTCAGCCGGTTTTGAAGTAGGGGCACTTTATGCCCCGACAAAAAAAATTAAAATCGGGGCACACGTTGCCAACCCCTGGTCGTTGCCCCTTAAAACGTTGACCTATAAAGAAACTATCCCCTGGGTTTTCAGAATAGGAGCACACACAACAGTTTCGAACAATGTTTTGGTCTCGGCCGAAATTGAGAAAACATCATCATTGCCAATAAACATAAAAGGAGGTATTGAATGGGAAGCCTTGCCCGATATGTTTTTCAGAATGGGGGCAAATTCACAACCAGCTACATTTTTTGCAGGGCTTGGATATTCATATTCCTTTATTACAGCCAACCTGGCAATGTGCTTCCACCAAAGGCTGGGCTATACTACCGGAATAAGCTTACTTTTCGATTTCGAATGAAAAACCAGATGAAACATATTGCCCTGATAGCTGCAGCCTTGATGCTTTCTTTAAAAAGCCCTGCACAATACAAGGCTCAGGTTCCCGCCGATATGGTTTTGGAAAAAATTATTGAAGCCTATGCCCCGGAAAATGAAGAAGAAATTGAACTGCTTTATGATGAGCTTAACAGGCTGATGGAAAACCCGGTCAATTTGAACACTGCTACGAAACAAGACCTTGAAGAGATATTTTTTCTGAACCAGGTTCAAATCGACAACCTTTTACAGTATCGGTCAGAAATGGAACAAATATTTAGCATTTACGAACTACAGGCCATTGATGGGTTCGACTGGCAAACAATTGAAAACCTTGAATATTTTGTGTCATTCACACCTGTCGAAACAATATCCAGGGAATATTTTAATCGCAAAATTGATGCAGGCACTGCTTATACTTTCGAAAAAGCGGAAGGATTTACTGAAAACGGCGAGGGGATTAAAAAATTTGAAGGCATTGCCCCAAAACTTTTCCTGAAGTACAGGGGTGAAAAGGGTAGTCGTTTCAGCTGGGGGTTGGTTGCCGAAAACGATCCCGGTGAAAGTTTTTTCAGCGGTTCCAATCCATACGGTTTCGATTTTTACTCGGGTTATGCATCGTTCACGGGGAAAAAAGTACTGCAGAACATTACAGCAGGCAGTTATCGTGTCACAACAGGCCAGGGCTTGATTTTTGGTTCTGCATACGGAGGGCGCAAATCGGTAGAGGTTATGAACATTAGGTTAACCGGAGCCGGCATCAGGCCTTCGCTATCGGCCAGCGAATACAGCAGACTGATGGGCGCTGCTGCTCATTTCAGCATTAAAAGCTTCGACGTATTGGCTTTTTATTCCAACACCAATGCCGATGCCAACGTTGCCGACACCAGTGAAAATGGAGAGCCTACGCTGGTAACGTCGCTGCTTACATCGGGGCTGCACCGCACCAAAAGTGAAATTACTGATAAAAATGCGTTGAACACCCAACTTGCAGGAATACATGCCACCTATAACGGGAAACATTTTACACTTGGGGTTACAGGGGGTTACAACAAGTTAAGCAGTCCGCTTGAACCCGCCCCATCGATGTATAACCGGTTTTATTTCAGGGGATCCGAAAATGCCAACTTTGGTACCGACTTTTTTGTTTACCTGAACAAACTTACCATTTTTGGCGAAGCGGCCATCAGCAGTTCTGGTGGGATAGCTGCAATAGCAGGCAGCGAGATTGTGCCCAACAGTCAAACCACCCTGCGGTTACTGTACCGGAATTTTGCCAGAGATTTTCATACCCT
>JAFGEV010000262.1 GCA_016931385.1 Prolixibacteraceae bacterium | reverse complement strand
TTAATACCTGGCAACTCAACCGATTTCGAAAAAGCTTATGTGTATTCAATTATCCTCGACAGTTATATAGAACTGGAAAATCTTGATTCATCACTTTATTATATGGGATTAATTGAACCCATACTGGCTGAGAACAATTTTGATCTCCTTCAAGCTTTTGCCTATCAATACAAAGGCCGAATATTATTCCTTAAAAAACAGTATCAGAAAAGCATCCTTTTTCTGAAAAAAAGCATTGAGCTATTCAATAAAAACAAGAGTATTGAATCATTTTCAGAAACCTGTAAACATATTGCAAAAGCCTATGCTGCACTCAACAAAAACCTTGAAGCATACCAGTGGCAGTTAAAAGCTGATTCTTTTAAAGATTCTCTTAACCTGGGTGCCATTGAACGGGAACTAACTGAATTCGAACAGGAAAATATACGAAAAATTGAATTGCACCGGAATAAACTGGAGATGGAACTGAAACAACAAAAAATACTCAATACCAACTTTCAAATCCGTGCACGATTCCGCCTTGCAATCGCCGCTCTTTTCCTTTTATCGGTTATTATTGCCATTGTTGTTTTTTATTACCGCACCACACGAAAGAACAATAAAATTTTATCGAATAAGAATAAGCTTATTGAAGAACAGAAACAATTACTTGAAGAACAAGTTATTAAACTCGAAGAAAATGAAAAAAAGCTACGGGAACTGAATGCAACAAAGGATAAATTCTTTTCAATTATTGCTCATGATCTGAGAAACCCCCTTCAGTCAATCATTAGTTTATCAGGACTATTTCTTCAGAATGACGAGTTTGTAGAATCAAGAGACATGACAAAAATACTGGCAAGTATGAATAAGACAGCAAATTACGGCGTCTCTCTTCTTGAAAACCTTTTAGCCTGGTCAAGGTCTCAAACCGGAAACATCGTTCCGGTTCTTACACAATTTGAAATGGACAAAATCATTCGACATCTGGTCCTCGATTTTAAAGCCATGGCCGAAAGCAAACACATCACCTTTGATTTTCACTCTGAAGGCACCAGTACTGTATTTGCCGATAAAAATATGATTATTACCGTAGCCAGGAACCTTCTCCACAATGCAATTAAATTCTCTTTCGAAAACAGTGTAGTAAAAATCTCTATCATCAGGATAAACAATGAAATAGTTACCAGTGTTAGCGATGAAGGCATTGGCATGACAAAAGAAGAACTGGCCAGGCTGTTCCGGATTGACAGCCCGGTTAAAAAATCAGGTACCCATAAGGAAACTGGTTCCGGACTGGGGCTTATACTCTGTAAAGAATTTGTTGAGAAAAACGGTGGTAAACTAAAAGTTGACTGCAAACAACAAAAAGGATGTACCTTTTATTTCTCCTTGCCGATATACAATGAAAATAAAGCCGGACTGGAAAGTCCGACTAATATTATTTAATTTCTTCATCGAACACAACAGCAACCTTACCGCATTTCCCCTCGTCCATAAGCTGATATGCCTTATCCACATCATCGAGTGTAAAGCGGTGTGTAACCAGGTCTTCAGGATGGATTCCCCAGCGAACAAGTCTTTCTACCAGTTCTTCCATTCGCCAGATGTTGGTTACCCATGAACCGTATATGGTAATCTGATCGTGAATAATATCGGGGCTTGGATTGAACTCAACCGTGCCACCTTCACCCAACATAACCATTTTACCCCACTGGCGTGTAGCCCTGATTGCCAACTGACGGCCAAGGGTATGGCCAGAGCAATCAACTGTCCTTTCAAAGCCTTTTCCACCATCGGAAACAGCTTTCACCTTTTCAAGGGTATCGGGGCCAGAGACAAATACTTCATCGGCCAGGCCAAGTTTTTTTGCAATATCGCAACGTTCCTTAATTGTGTCGACACCAACAAGCTTTGTCGCGCCCATAGCTTTTGCCAGCATAAGTGCAGCAAGTCCAACCGGTCCAAGGCCAACGACTAATACCTGATCGTTTCCACAGATACCGATTTTTTCCAGGCCTTCGTAAACGGTTCCGAAGCCACAGGCAACCTGTGCTCCATCGGTATAGGTAAGTTCTTCGGGCAAAAGCACGCAATCTTTTTCATCGGCGAGTATATAGGGCGCCATGCCTCCGTCTCGCTGCCAGCCATAAGCTGCCCGCAGCGGACTACTGCACGAAATCATGTACCCCCTGCGGCAATCGTTGCAAACACCGCAACCTGAAATGTGGTAAAGCACAACCCTGTCGCCTTCTTTGAAGCGCCTCATGCCAGGGCCACATTTTACAATTTGCCCACAAGGTTCATGGCCGGCAATCTTATTCTGATAAGCCTCAGGGCCTTTACCCAAATGCTCGCGATAAATGGCGCGGATATCGCTACCACAAATTGTGGATGATTTGGTTTTTACTAAAACCTGCCCGTGCCCGGGTTCAGGTATTTCTACTTCTTTTAGCACTACGGTGCTGTTGCCTGGCAGGTAAGCAGCTTGCATATTTTTATCCATGATAGTTAGTTTAAATTTTCAAATATTTTAAAAATTCCAGAGGAATTTTATGTTTATAGAATGAAACAACGAATCAAAAAGGTTCGACCCCAGCCGGGGTCGTATATTCTTTTCAATATTATTTCTATAAATATTTGACCTCTCTGAGGTCTTTTGTTAGCTCGTTACAAAACCATCAATATCCCACAAATCTTCCCAGCTTTTCGCACCTGGCCATAAAAATACCTGGCCTTTAATCAACCTGCATTGTTTATCTATTTTACTGATGGCTTCCATCTCATCATCGGTAATCAGCTCTCCCATAACCCCTTCAATATTTGATTGTATTTTTGATGGTGTTACAGAAAATGGTATCACTACCTCGCCACGTTGTACGCCCCATTTCAGGCAAACCACAGCCGGATGTATCCCTAACCTTTCTGCAATTTTCACAATTACATGGTCTTCAATATCAACGGTATCTTCAGGTGTGCGATCGCGCTCGGGGCGTTTGGGTGAGCCTATTGGCGAATACCCAATTGGAACAACATCGTTATCAACCATGAAATTGAATAGCTCAGGTTGTTGAAAATGTGGGTGCAGTTCCATTTCGCTAACAACAGGTTTGATTCTGGCATCGCGCAAAACCTGCTTCATTTTAGGAATAGTCATGTTCGATGTGCCAATGTTTTTGACCAATCCCATTTCTACCAGTTGTTCTATTTGCCGCCATACAGCCATGTATTCTTCATGAATGTATGGTTTAGAATCAGGGTTGCGGGCATCGCCATCGCACCCCGGGGCATGATAATTGGGAAATGGCCAGTGAACAAGGTACAGATCGAGGTAATCGAGCTGTAAATCCTTCAACGACTGTTTGCACGAAGCAATTACTTCGCCATCGCCATGCATGTCGTTCCACACTTTAGAAGTAATCCACAGCTCCTCACGTTTTACAGTCCCGTTGCTGATAACTTCAGATAAAACAGCGCCAATTTCCTTTTCGTTACCATAAACCGAGGCACAGTCGATATGCCGGTAACCCAGCTCAATGGCAAATTTTACGGCCTGGGCTATCTGTTCGTTCGAGTAATTGTCAGAACCAAAAGTACCAAGTCCTATTACAGGTATTTTTGCCCCGTTTGATAATTCCCTTACCGGGACATCGGTTACATTTATTTTCGTCATATAAAATTAAATTTATTCGTTTCGGCGCATACATCTTTTATTCATCCAACAATGTCAGCAGATGCGCCAATGTTCTTTGTCGCTCATTCTACCGTGGGCTACACTCCCTATGGTCGTTTACCCACGGTTACCATAATTTCGCACCTATGGTGCTTATTGCTTCTGCTCAGGTTCCCCCAACAACTGGCGGGGATTTTTGGGGGTGAAATCAATCATTGCCTTCATAACTCCATCGCGGTAATTGGCCACCATATCGAAGGCTTCAGCAACATCATCAAATTTGAAACGATGCGTGATCATCGCGCTTCCGTCGATTTTTCCACCTGCAAGCATATCAAGGGTTTCGTGGGCACAATGGTTTTGCCGCCTGATGTGAATCAATGAAATTTCCTTCCTTCGGGCAATATCAGCGGGGAAACTCCAACGATCGAATTCAGGAATACCAACAACTATAAGCTTTCCACCCGGCTTTAATATCTCAATTGCGGTATCCAAAGCTTCTTGCTGCCCGCAACATTCAAATACAGTATCAAGAAGCAAAGGTTCTTTTTCTGTTACCGACCTGGCAATTTCCTCTTTCAGGGGGTTTCCTACAAATGCAGCACCTAGCTGTTTTGCCATGCCTCCCCGTTCATCAATTTTTTCTGAAACAAAGATTTTTTCAATTCCAGAAGCTTTTGCCATCTGGAAAACGCTCATACCAATCGGGCCAAATCCAAGGATACCAATGGTTTCATTTCCCGTCAAAGCAGCTTGTTTGAGTGCATACAAACCTATGGCCAGTGGTTCGGATGTTGCCCCATCGTCAATGGATTGATCTTCCTGTAATTTCACGCATTGTTGTTCGGGCATCACAATATACTCAGCCAGGTTGCCTTCAATTTGACCGGGGCACCCCAGAAAAAGGTTATTCCGGCAGGTATGCGGCCTTCCGGCCAGACACTGGTCACATATTCCGCAGGCAATTGAGGGCTCAACTGCAATACGGTCGTCGGGTTTTACAGTTGCAACGTCAGGTCCAACAGCTTCAACAATGCCCGCACCTTCGTGCCCTACAGTGAACGGATATGTCACAACCTGGCTGCCAATACGGCCTGTTTTATAGTAATGGATATCGGAACCACAAATGCCAACCACAACCATGCGGATCAACACATCGTTTCCATTTTTAATCTCAGGAAATGGGGCATTAATAATTTCAATGCGGTTAATACCTGTCAAAACTGACTTTTTCATTTTTATTCAGAAAACACAATCTGTATTAATTTTTTAAACGCTCAGTATAGAACCAATATTCCTCAGGTATCTGTTCGGCTGGCCTGTTTCCGGTTTTCCACGATATCTCCAATCCGGCTTCTCCTCCCGCCTGAAAAAACTGGATTTCAACAGGGTGTAATCCTTTTTCAAGTGCAATATTTAAATTTCTGGTTCTCATTGCATGCAATCCATCGTTAAGAACAGATTTACCCGAAATGTTCAAGCGCGATCCATCATCGCTTGTTAAACTGAACTGGTAAACCCCTGTTTCGGGAATATTGATGTACCCTTCAAAAAGAAAACCATAATTGAATTCGGTATTTCTTAATGAAAGATCCGGTTTTTTACATATTCCGGATGAAACAATTTCTTCCCTCCTGAAATCGGGCAGCTTTTCCCAAAGCTTTTCATAGTAGTTGAATTTCAGGCCTGGTTTTGCAGTTAATCCTTTTTTTGCGGCTATAGGTTCCACCTTATCAAATGAAAGTTCTGAAATACCGCTTACTGGTATTCCATCGATAAAGCAAGCGGCCTTCAACACAAAAGAATTCTCAGGAAAAAGAAGATTTTCACCTTCTGAAGCAGGGGATGCGACAGTAGGTATGGTTCCATCAACAGTGTACCTGACTACAGCGTTTTCAATATCGGAAACTGTTTCAAAGTTAACTTTATCAATAAAAACGTTGTATTCCGACTTCAGTTCAGGGGCATTGTAAACCTTCATATCTTTTGAAACCTCAAGGGCGATTACCGTCGCATAGGGGTCAGGTGTTAATGTTGAAAGATTGATTTGCGGATTGTTGCCATTGTCAATGATTTTCAGTTTTTTATTTGGAACTGAAAGTGCATAGGCTGAAAAAATATCAGCCGACAACCCGGGAATGGTTAATATTCCGTTTTCCGGAAAGTCAAATACATGGAAATAGAGCACTACATTATTTTTGTTGATCTTTTTGGTGCATCTGCCCCAGTCAAGTTTTTTAAACGGGTTGGCTGAAGTTCCGTAAATTGCTTCGCCGTTGGTTTTCATCCAGGCACCAACTTCTTTAAGACGTATTACTGACGGTTCAGGAATAATCCCCATTGATGTTGGCCCTACATTCAAAAGGTAATTACCTCCTTTTGAAGCAATATCAATCAGGTTCCGCACGAGTGTTTCTGTGCTTTTCCAGTTATTGTCGTTTTTCTTAAACCCCCATGTATCGTTCATGGTCATACACGATTCCCAGTTTTTCCCGGGAATACCAGTTGCCGGAATCCGCTGTTCTGGTGTTTCGAGGTCGCCTTCGAATCCACCTCCCAGCCTGTCGTTGTAAATCAGGTTAGGGTGTTTTTCCATTTCGGGGAAGAATTTTGCTGCACGCTCAGGGGTCATATCGGCGGGTGTATCCCACCAAAGTATTTTTATTTCACCATAGTTGTTCAATATTTCTGTTACCTGCGGAACCGCTTTTTCATCAAGATATTTGTCCATATCGCCCTCCTGGGCAGGATCCCAACGCCCCCCGATTGCTGCAGTTCCTGGTTCATGCCAGTCCTGAGCCTGTGAATAATAAAGCCCTAAGGGCATATCGTATTTTTTACAGGCAGCCGCCAGTTCACCAATGATGTCACGTTTGAACGGAGTGGCATCCATAACGTCATATTCGCTTACCTTGCTGTCGAAAAGAGCAAAGCCGTCGTGATGTTTCGAGGTGATCACAATGTATTTCATACCCGCTTCCTTCGCCAGTTTAACCCATTCTTCGGCATTGTATTCCACCGGATTAAACTGCGAAGCATATTTTTCATATTCAGCAACAGGAATCTTTGCATTGTTCATGATCCATTCGCCAATGCCGGGAATGTCTTTACCCTCGTACACCCCTGCGGGAACCGAATAGATACCCCAGTGGATAAATAGACCGAATTTGGCATCTTTCCACCATTCCATCTTATCGGCAGGGGCTTTTTTTTCACAGCCTGTAAGTTGAAACAGAAGTAACAACAAAACAGAAAATATAAGTTGCTTTTTCATAGATTTCATTTTAAACATTTGTCCTTAATCTTCTTTTATAATGTTTTGAAGAATAATACGCGAAGCCTGCAATCACGATAAAGCAGATGAAAGGCAGGATGTATGAGATATTTACATTGGCAGCATCAATTAAAGCTCCTTGTAAAGGTGTAATAAGCGCACCACCTAATATGGCCATGATTAAGCCCGAGGAACCAACTTTGGTTTGCTCGTCGTCGAGCCCTTCGCTTCCCATCCCAAAAATGGTCGGGAACATGAGCGACATGAATGCAGATATGCCAATTAATGAATAAACACCCACCAGGCCTCCAACGAATATCACATTCAAAGTTAATATTCCTGCAATAACTGAAGCGATCAGCAGCAGGTTATGGTCTTTGTATTTTTTCATTAATGCAGTGAATACCCACCGTGAAGCGCCGAACAAAATTAGAGCAACCGTGTGATAACGCAGCGCAACCTCAGGTGTTACATGTAAATGTTCGGGAATATAGAAATTTGTATATGTCCATACCGAAATCTGGGCGCCAACATAGAAAAACTGTGCCACAACGGCAAAAACGTATTTTCTATTTGAGAGCAGTTTTCTGAAGGTTTTAAAGAGATGTACATCAGAACCGGCATCTGACATTCTTGGCATTTTTGTAATAGCGATTAAAACCCATACAACCACCAGAATTGCAGCAACAGACAAATAAGGAAAAATAACAATGTTCAATGTTTCGTTTACCTGTTCGGGGGCGATGTAAATATCGCCACTTTCATTTAAGGGCATACGTGCCATTATAAGTAACTGGGCAAGCAATATACCGGTAACCGAACCTATCGGATTAAACGATTGGGCAAAATTCAATCGTCGTGTAGCTGTTTCTCTGGGACCCAGAACCAGAATGTACGGATTGGCATTGGTTTCGAGTATGCCTAAACCGCAGGCCAGCACATAATATGAGATGCAGAAAAAGATGAACTGCTGTAAAAGTGTTGACGGATAAAGCAGGAAGCACCCAACGGCGTATAATCCCAGTCCAACCAGTACTCCGGTTTTGTATGAGAATTTTCTTGAAATAATCGCACCGGGAATGGCCATGCTGAAATACCCGAAATAAAATGCAAATTGTATCAACGAAGCCTGAAAGGTACTCAGTTCGCCAAATATTGCCTTGAATACACGCACCAATGGGTCGGTAAGGTTATTGGCTATGCCCCACCACATGAAACAACTCGACAAAAGTGCAAAAGCCAAGATGTATTTTTTATCGAGCAGTGAAGTTTTTAAGGTTTTTGTTTTCATAATTCAGTAGGTTTTTTCGTGGTTTGTTAATTGTTCCCGAATAGGATTGTTATTTGGAATTTGCTTTGTCCGTCATAGCTTTAGCGGAGACGGTGATTTTGGTATTTTATACGGGTGTCACCCCTTTTTTCAACAGGATGTTCCCGTACTTGGCCGTTTCGCCGGTCATGACCACGGCAAATGCATTTTTGGTACGTTCGTAAAACTCAAAGCGTCCTACCCGCTCTATCGGAGCAGCATCGGGATTAGATTTGTGAATACTTTGCAAGTAGCTTTTTTCAACTTCGGGATCGAGCGTGTCGCCTTCAACAGCGGCCATCATCACAAGGGGATGTGGCACATAGCTGTCGAGTTCGAAAAGCGGCAGGATGGCTGCCAGCAAATCGGCAATTTTAAGCCCGTCGGCACGAAGGACACAGTTGTTGAATGTTTCGCCGGGAAAATGAGCATCGGCGAGTATAATTTCGTCGCCATGCCCCATGCGGGCAAGTGTAGCCAGCAGTTCCGGACTGATTAATGGTGATATTCCTTTAAGCATAATTTAATTTGTTTTTCACATGAGTGTTTAGTTGTTATATTCATCTGGTTCTAAAATCTTAACAGAAAATGTCAGGTTTTCAACAATATCATTTTCGTTGTTCTCCAATTTTTTTATTAATAGCTCGAAAGCGGCTTCAGCTATGGCGGCATCGGGTTGAATAATTGTAATGATCTTTGAAGAAGTTACCTGCACAAATGGATTGTCGCCAAATCCGGCCAGCATAATGTCATCCGGAATTTTTAGCCCCAATTCCCTTATTTTAAATATGGCTCCAAGTGTCAGGATGTGTGAATCACATATAATTGCATCGGGCTGCAAATCTTCATTCAATAGCTTTGCGGTAGCATTTAATCCTGTTTCAATGTCGAATCCTGAATGGATCTCAACCGACCTGCAATAGTTAAGGTTGTTTCGTTTCAATCCTTCACTGTAACCCAGTTGTCTCTCTCTGAATACATCGATGTGTTTGTCGCCGGTTATGTGGGCAACCCGTTTACACCCTTTCCGGGTAAGGATGCTGACAACGTCAAATAAGGCTGAAAAATTGTCAACAGTTACTTTTGATGCAATTACACCCGGACATATGCGGTCGAAAAAAACCATGGGGATCCGGTAATGGTTTAAAAGTTCAAAGTGCTCCGGGGTATTTGTTTCCATGGCAATAGATGCTGCAACTCCGGCTACGTTGTTTTTTATCAGGGTGTTGATGATTTCTTTCTCCTGCTGAAAACTTTCATTCGATTGAAAAACGGAAACAACATATCCTTTCTGAAATGCCAGATTGGTAAATACACTGATAATGTTTGAAAAAAAATTGTGGTTGATATTTGGCACCACCACGGCCAGTGTGTTTTTGTAGCTTCCCCGCAAATGGAGAGCGCTCATATTTATACGGTATCCGTTCTCGATGGCATACTCATTGACCTTTTTCCTGGTTTCCTCCTTTACGCCCCCGTTGTTTCTTAAAGCCCGCGAAACAGTTGAATGGTGTAAGTTGAGTTCCCTTGCAATATCTTTGATTGTTATCCTTTTCAAAAGAAACAGATTTAAGAAAAACTACTTTTCAGTTTAGTTCGTAAATGATTTTGATATAACCGTCAACAAAAATAAAAAATATACACACGTGTGCAATGTGGTGCGGTAAAATAATTTATCCATGTAATATCGGAATTGTGTTCTGGATTTGCATGGTAAATACAAGCAAAAAAAATTTTAGAGTAAGGAGCTTTCTTATTATATTGTTTTGGGCTTTCAATTATGTGAGTTGAAGTATTGGACTTAGAAAGACCGACTATCGTTTTTATCTAAGCACCATCGCCGCGCCTAATGCCGTAGCATTGTCAATATCGCCCCTTACAACTTCCATGGCAGGGTACAACATTGCTAGCACGCCCATAAACCTTTCGTTCCGAGAGAACCCTCCGGTCACAATCAGTTTTTTCAGTTCATTGTTGTCGTTCAAAACCAGGTTAATGCTTTTTGAACACTCAATGGTAAGGTCGGTAATAAACTGGCTGTATGCATCAGCAAAAACATCGAATGCAGAGAGGTCGACCGATTCATCAATATATCCACCCGGAACACCTTCCTTAAAGAAAACCTTTTCTCTCAGGCAGTTTTCGAACAATGGCCTGACGAAAGGAACCGACCTGTATTCTTTATGGTCGACACCAAAAAATCCTGCCAAACGCGAAACATTTACATCGTGAATGTGCCCCATGAAAAGGCGGGACGATTTTACAGGTTTGCCATAAACGTTCAGGTAATGAAGGCAATCATTTTTTAGTTCTGTATCCGTTAACGGATCGTGGTTAAAGGGGTTCATGTTAATGCACCAGGTCCCGGTCGAAATAAGTATAAATTTCTCCTTTTCATTCAGCAGATAGGGAACGAGTGATGCAGAACTATCGTGTATTCCGGTTCCGACTTTAATCTTTTTCCCGGAAACTTCAACATTTTCTGAATGGAAATTTGAAACCTGTTCCGGAAGCTTGATCCCTTCATCTTCAATCCACTTGTGAGGTTTCATATGATCGAAGTTCCACAAAAAAGTATGGCATCCAACCGAGGTAAGTTCTGAAACAATTTTTCCGGTGAATAAATACGACAGGTAATTGGGAAAATGAAGGATCGATTTTACCCTTTGATACAATTCAGGTTTTTCGTTTTTTAACCAGAGTATCTGGATTCCAGAATTGAGTAATAATCCCAGATCGGGGCTGGCTGTTATCCGGCAAAGTTCATCCCTGCCACCATAAGCATCAAACAACGATTGACGGATTCCATCGTTTACTGGTTTAAGGTAATTATACAGAGGAGCAATCCGTCCTCCTTTTTCGTCAAGGAAAACAAGAGAAGCCCCGTAAGTCGAGAAATTCAATGCTTTCACATCATAACGGGAATCAGCAATCAATTCAGCAACTTTCTCCATGATCCAGTTTTCCATCCTTTCAAGGTCATCACATTCAAAGCCGTCGTCATCTGTTATAGTTGGCATGTTTTGTTCTTCCTGAAAAATCAGGTTCATGGCCTCGTCAAAAACCAGGACTTTTTTGTTGGTTTTGCCTATGTCAAAAACGATTGTTTCACTCATGGAAGGTGTTTGAATATTGAAATCATTTTTATATCATGAAAAATTAATATTTGGGCTAAAGCCCGCCTGATTAAGTTTATTTCTTGCCACCGCGCTAAAGCACGGAGTTAGTGATCAAATTTGCTCAGGGTGTAAAACATGCTCACTAACTCCGCATTTTAAGGCGGAGGAAAAGCTGCGATAAACACTATACCCGGCTTTAGCCCCACATTGCAATAAAAACTTTTACTGGCGATGTGAAAGCACATCTACTTCGTACTGCTGAATCTCGGCAATGTAATCTTCGCCAACCGGTACATTGTTCTTCAGGCAATAGTAATCCCAAACAGCACCGAAAGGTTTCGATTTCAGGAGTTCCATAAAAGCAAGGCGTTCAAAATTTTTACCTCTTTCTTCAAATCCTTTCAGCATCCCCGTTGGTTCGAGCAATGCGATAAGGAAAGCCTGTTGTACAGCTCTGGTACCGGTTACATAAGCGCCAATCCGGTTGATTGAGCCATCGAAGAAATCGAGCCCGATATTTAACCTGCTTAAAAAGTCGTTTCTGATAATTTCGGAAGCAATCAGTTGTATTTCCTCATTCAGTGTGGTAACATGGTCGGAATCCCATCGAACAGGCCTTGATATGTGAAGCAACACTTCATCGACAAACAAAAGGCATGATGATATTTTGTCGCCTACCTGTTCTGTAGGATGAAAGTGGCCGGTGTCGAGGCAGATAAGTTTATTGTTCTTCACTGCATAACCAAGGTAAAAGTCGTGAGAGCCAACGGTCATCGATTCAGCGCCAATCCCGAACAATTTACTTTCGACAGAATCTTTCAGGTATTCTCTCGGGTATTCGGTTTCAAAGATTTCATCGAGCGATTTTTTCAATAATTCACGATGTCCGTTCCTGTCAACAGGCACATCCTTCGAACCATCGGGAATCCAGATATTATCGACACAGGGAACTCCAAGTTGTTTACCCATTTCGGCAGCAATGGCCCGGCATTTCTTTACATGTTCGACCCAGAATTTACGGATTTCTTCATTTTTACTTGAGAGAGTAAAACCGTCGTCAGCTTTAGGGTGTGAAAAGCAGGTTGGGTTAAAATCGAGTCCCATGCCACGTTCTTTAGCCCAATCGATCCATCCCTGAAAATGTTCAGGTTCGATCTGATCCCTGTCGATAAGTTTGCCGCCAAACTCACCATATATGGCATGAAGGTTGAGTCGTTGTTTACCGGGCAGGAGAGATAGCACTTTGTCAAGGTCTTGCCGCATTTCCTGAATTGTACTGGCTTTCCCCGGGTAATTTCCGGTAACCTGTATGCCTCCGCAGCCAAGTTCGGCATCGGGTTTTTCAAAACCGCCCACATCATCGGTTTGCCAGCAATGTAGCGAGATGATTACTTCGTTCAGTTTTTCAAGCGCCGCATCGGTATCGACACCGAGTGCTGCATATTGTTCTTTTGCCAGTTGGTAGGCTTTTTCAATGATTTCTACTTTGTTCATATTTAAAAAAATTTAAAGTTACACAGAGTTACACGGAGGAGGCACAGAGGGCCAAGGAGTTATTTGCCAGCTGGCCAGCTAAAAGTGTACTTCCCCGATCCTAATTCTAAAACAGAATTTTCACCGATCTGAATTCCATTGTCAGGGTTTATCAGAACCCCATCAACGGTTAGTTCATTCAAACCTGAGTTAGGCAAAATAACGGTTGCCGAAGTATTTGGGGGTATTTGCACATGATAATTCATTTTATCACCTGTTTCGTTCCATTCAGAAACGATAATGCCATATGGAGAATCTAATTCGGCTTTTGCAAAAGTTAAACCTCCACCTGTATGTGGTGCCAGGTAAAAGTGCTTGTATCCGGGATTTTCTTCATCAATTTTTATTCCTGCAATGTAAGTGTACAACCATTCTCCAATCGCTCCATAGGCATAATGGTTAAAGCTGTTCATCCCAACATCCTGAAACGAACCGTCAGGTTTCTGTCCGTCCCAGCGTTCCCATATTGTGGTTGCCCCCTGGGTTACAGGATAGAGCCACGAAGGGTATTCTTTGCGGTTAAGGAGCATGAAAGCCAGTTTATCATATCCATGATCCGACAATGAACTGCACAAAAGAGGAGTTCCAAGGAAACCGGTTGTCAGGTGGCCGAATGCCTTCACATCATCGGCCAGATAACTGGCTGAGCGAGGAATTAAATCATCGGGCAATAAATCAAAAGCCAAGGCCAGTGAATAGGCTGTTTGAGTATGTGAGACCAATCTGCCCGCAGGTGTTACAAATTCATGAATAAAGGCTTTTTTGATGTTTTCCGAAAGCTGACCGTAATTTTTTGCATCAGCTTCCTTGCCAATTATCCAGGCAATTTTCGACAGTAAAAAAGAGGAATACCTGAAATATGCAGTTGCGATCAACCCTTTATCGGTTGTTGCACCCGGGTAATCGGAGTGGGTTGTGGCATAAGCCAGCCAATCGCCAAAATGCCAGTCTTCGGTCCAGAGCAGGTCGTCCCCTGCCCTGTTGCGCATGTACTCAACCCATGCCTTCATGCTGGGGTACTGAACTTCAAGAATTCTTTTATCGCCATAAGCCAGATACATGTTCCAGGGAATTACCAGGGCTACATCGGCCCAACCGGTTGCTCCCCCACCACCGTTTAAAACATCGGGGACAACGTTGGTTACTTTACCATCGGGAAGCTGGTCGGCAGCCACATCGGCCATCCATTTTGTGAAAAACGAAGCTACGTCGTAATTGAATGCAGCAGTTGCACTAAATACCTGGGCATCTCCAGTCCATCCCATGCGTTCGTCGCGTTGCGGACAATCGGTGGGTACATCGAGGAAATTGCCCTTTTGCCCCCACTTTATGTTTTGCTGCAGCTTATTGATAAGGGAATCGGAACAGGCAAACATACCTGTAGGTTGTAATTCGGAATGAATCACAATTCCTTTTAGGTCTTCAAACATTGGAATACCCGGGTATCCTTCTACTTTAACATACCTGAAACCATGAAAAGTAAAACGCGGCTCATATATTTCAACTCCGTTACCTTTTAATATATAGGTATCGGTAGCTTTAGCAGAGCGCAGGTTCGCAATATAAAAGTTACCATCTTTATCGAGTACCTCAGCAAATTTCAATACAACTTTCTGACCGGGTTGCCCCTTTACAGAAAGCCTTACCCAGCCCACCATATTCTGCCCCATATCGAAAACGGTATCGCCTTCGGGCGTTAGAATCATTTCAACAGGATCGATTTCCTGAATTGCCCTGACCGGAGGACCCTGGGGTGCAGTCAATGTTTCGAATGTATGTTGTATGGGTGTAACATTTTGCCAGCTTTGATCATTATATCCTGGCAAATCCCAGCCAATGGGTTCCAGGCGTGCATCGAAGGTTTCACCGTTGTAGATTTCCGATTCCAGGATTGCCCCGGTACTTGCCTTCCATTCTTCACCGGAAGAAATGACTTTTATTGAGCCGTCGGAAAATCTGATCTCCAGTTGTACCAGTAAGGCAAGGCTGTCACCATAATAATTGACATTACCGCTCCACCCAATATTCCCCCGGTACCAGCCACTGCCAAGGATAGCGCCCAGTGCATTTTTCTTTTTCAGAATTGAAGTTACATCGTAGGTTTGGTACTGTATGCGTTTGTTGTAGCTTGTCCAGCCGGGTGTAAACAGGTCTTCACCTACTTTTTCCCCGTTAAGGTGCAATTCATACAAACCCAGGGCTGAAACATAAACCCGGGCTGATTCAACATCCTTTTCAACATCAAATTCTGTTCGCATATAAGGACTGGGACGTTTTTCACTTTTACTGTCATCATCAGGTGATGCTATCCACGTAGCCTTCCAGTCGGAGGTCTGCAGAAGCCCGGTTTCACAGAAAGCTGGTTCACTCCATTTCGTTGCTTTACCATCCGTTCCCCAGATACGTAACTGCCAGTATAACCGTTGTCCCGATTTCAATTCAGGGCCTCTGTATTCAACGTTAACCGATTGAGAAGAAGCAACCTTGCCGGTTGACCAGGTAAGTTGCTTATTTGAATACAGCCCTTTTTCAGATGCTGCCACCCTGATCTCAAAAGCACTTTGAATGAAATTGGTTTCATCGCTGATAATTTTCCAACTCAACCGGGGGTTAAGCACATCAATACCTACAGGATTTTTGTGGTATTCACAAGTCAGCTTTCCTACAGTCGTTTTGGCGCAGGCAATATTTGCAGTTATCAGGCAAAAAAATGCGAGCGAAATTGGTCTTAAACATTTGAAATCCGATGAAATCATTTCCAAAGTATTTTTTTCATTCCATAAAGAAAACTTCTTCAAGTTCGATACTGACCGGAGAATTATCGGGATTGACCCTCATAATGTCGGCCATATATGCCCACCATTTTTGTACGATTTCGGTTTTGCCCAGATCTTGTGAGCCACCTTCGCCACTCACCTTCTGAAAGGCAAAAAGGGTGTTCGTTTCCTCATCGAGGAAGATGGAATATTCACTGATGCCTGCTTCCTTCAACAATTTATGAAGCTCAGGCCAAAGCGCATTGTGACGTTTTATGTATTCTTCTTTCTGCCCCTCGTTCAGGTGCATCTTAAAAGCCATCCTTTTCATTATCCTAATGCATTTAATTCGGGATACAACCATTTAGCTACGCCAATAATTATTACCGAAAGCAAAATGGTTCCGATGCCTACAAGTATGGTTATGTATGTTTTCTTCGATACCCCTTTCCATTCCTTTCTCCAGAAACCCCATAAATTGGCAGTAAGTATAATGGTTGCCATATGAAGAGTCCATGAACTGGCTCCGTTACCAATTTTTGTTTCTCCCATTCCGTAGAAAAAGAATTGTAAAAACCAGGTTGTACCTGCCAGAGCACAGAAAAGATAGTTACTTAGCAATGGCGTTTTTTTATCAATAAGGTCGCGCCCGGTTTTATTTTTCAGAATCAATATCACCGACCATATCAGGTTGGTTGTAAGTCCACCCCAAAGAATAACAAAGAAAATGATGTTATTTTCAAACAGGTATTTATAACCATTTCCAGTATCGGTAAGGAATGAATAATTGTTTTGAACCGCTAATTCCCTTGCAGCTTCAGCCATTTCCTTACCGGCATCGATACCAAAACTGAAAAAAGCACTTAATACGCCGGAAACAACGGCAATCAGCAAACCTTTTACCAAAAAGAACTCGGAGTTAACCCCCTCTTTTTTGTGTGCCAGGTCTTTATCCTTTTTAATGCCAGCACGGCCACTCAGGTAAATACCGATGAGCAGTACCAAAATGCCAAGCAAAACGATCCTTCCCCCAGCGCTGCTAAACAGGTCAGTAAACGATAAGCCATCAGGAAGGATTTCAGCCAGGCCGGGAATATTCCTTAGAACAGGCAACCCCAAAGAACCTACAACAGAAGTTATACCCAACAATACTGAATTTCCAAGAGACATTCCCAGGTAACGAATGGCAAGGCCATAGGTTAATCCGCCAATTCCCCAGAGCAAACCCATAATAAATGTATTACGGATCACACTTCCTGAAGCTCCCTGCAAAATACCCTGCCAGTCGGGTGTTGTTAGCATAACTGCAATAAACGGCATGATCAGCCATGAAAACAGTCCGCCGATAATCCAGTAAATTTCCCAGCGCCATTTTTTTACCCAATTGTAGGGCATATACCAACTACCGGAAGAAGCACCACCCAGGGAGTGAAAAATAATTCCCAATAAAGCTTGCATAGTTTTAAGTTTAATCAGGTTTTGTAAATATTAATTTTATCTCTGATGTTAATCAATTCATTACAAATTTTTCAAAAATAGGTCGATTATTTTTTAACACAAATACACAATGTGATTAAAATGTTGCATTTTCTGATACAATTTCATACAAAAAAACAGTACTTTAGGCAAATGAGTTTTTGGCAAACACCTATTGGTGCAAAACAAAAGAGTATTTGCTAATATTTTTATAAAAAAATTTTATAAAAAAAAAGGGACTGTATATACCAGTAAAAAAGAATATTTGTATAAATTGAAGAATGTTTCGGAAGGGAGAAAAAATCAAAAAAAATATGTTAATGGCTTTCAGTAAAATAATATCATCCATCGAAAAGAACCTGTTTCAAAAAAAATATGTCCTGGTTTTTCTTTTACCCATTGCATACCTTTTAAGTAGTTGCAGTGAAAATAATCAAGGAGAAATCAACGCTGGCAGTAAGTCGTTCACTTCATCACAAAAGCAGGCAAAGGAAATCACATGGATGGCTCCCTGGTACGACGAAGGGAATAAAGAATTGATGATGCGGGATGTCAGGAGGCATTATGAATTTTTAAACCAGGATATTAAATTGCGCCAGTTGTTTACAAACGAGCTTTATCCCGACGAGCTCTGGTGGGCTGCAGTTTCTCCTGATATTATCAGAATGATTGAAAATGATGATTGGCCTTACGATGTTTTGATTTGTGAAAAAGGACATTACAGGGTAATAGCCAACCAGCTTAACGACCCCGACTGGTCGAAAAAATATTTTGTCGACTTTAAGGAGGAGGATTGGTTTATCGACGCCCATCGCGAAGGCATTTTAGATTCAAAATCGATACTTTCAACATATGGGGGTATTATTCCCGGCCCCCTGCTCGAAGGAACAATTTATATACTTTATGTCAGCACAGTAGTAGAAGAGAAACTGGGCATTCAGGTGAAACGCCTGAATATGGACTTTACCGATTTTCTGGAATATGCCCGTGTTGTATACAAATACAACCAAACCCACAGTGATAAGATCGGATTCTTTTCCACACAGGATGGATCTGCAGTTAGTCGTTTATTTAAACACCTTACGCTGACTGCATATGGGAAGGAAGAATTTTCATCAAACGCAGAATCGTATGAAGCACTCGCAAAAGTCTATGCTGCATTTGAAGAGTTATCGAAATTCAACCCACTTGAAAGATATGTTGATTATGGAGATATGAATACCGATGCCTTGCAGCGGATATTAAATGAAGAGGACTACCTTTTCAACATGGAAGCAACATGGATATACAATATCTGGGAAAGCAGTAATCCGGAGGGGCTTAAAAAAATGAAACCCTGCGAATTGCCATCCTTCGAGGGTAAATCGCCCACTCATTATGAAGGCGATTTTCAAACCATATTTGCTGTGCCCAAGAGGGGTAAAAATGTAGAAGAAGCAAAAAAACTGATCCGTTACCTTTCATCGGGTGATATTGGCGAACAATGGATAAATATAACAAAATGTCCGACTGGCTTGAAAACACGAATTTCATTCACCGATTTCGGGAAGGAAGAATTTGATGTGTTTTTCAGGCATCTGCAGGGTAAGTATGGCACTAATTTCAGTGAAACCAACCTATATATCTTACTTTGGGGCAAATCGCCTGACTATACCTACGAAGAACCTTCGTTCAATGCCGATTTTATGCATCAGGATATTTTGAACGGTAAAATCAGCGCAAAACGCGCTTTGGAAAGGGTAAAGCAAAAATACCGGTAACGGTCTGCCCTGTGTTTTAACCATGACCAATTTCTTTAAATACCTTACAGCAAGCGATGAGGATGTCAATTGGGGCATGTACCTTAACGTTGTCGGAATTTCGGAGGTTCCCCCTAATTGCAACTACCCTATGCCCAACCATCCCAACAAGTATAACTTCAACTGGGAAAACGGGCGCGTGCTGAATGAATATCAGATTAACTATATCACTAAAGGAGAAGGTATCCTGGAAACCAGGTGGGGCAGAATGAAGATAAAACCCGGAAGCATCCTCCTCGTATTCCCCGGAGAATGGCACCGTTACCGGCCAAATACCGAAACAGGCTGGACAGAACATTATATAGGTTTCCAGGGCGATTTCACCAGAAACCTCTATCAGCATGAACTGTTCAATATTAAGAACCCGCTAATCCCTATAGGTTTTCAGGAATCGCTTGTAAAAGAGTATAACGAGATATTGCAACTGGCAGAAAATGAAAAACCTGGTTTTCAGAAAGAATGCGCCGGGAAAGTCATGTATATGCTTGGAAGGATTATTTCTATTGTTAAAAACCACGAATTTGCCGATAAAGAAATCGAAAGGGTAATCCGCGAAGCTTGTCTCTATATGCGCGACAACCTTCATAAAAATGTGAATATTGAAAATTTTTCAGTCCCCCTTAAGGTAAGCTATCCATACTTCAGGAAGATGTTTAAAAAATACACGGGTATGTCGCCAAAACAGTACCACCTTGGATTGCGCATACAGAAATCGAAAGAATTGATTCTATACAGCCAAAAAAGCATTAAGGAAATCGCCCTTGCACTGGGCTTCGATTCAGTCCACCATTTCAGCCGTACATTTAAGAACAAGGAACAGGTATCGCCCTCATCGCTGAGGCAAAAGCAAATCAGGGGGGGCATTTCTGAATGATCACGGGAAAAAATCAGTCAACTCATTTTAATAGCCCCTGTAAAGAAAAGTAATCTCCAACCATTTCCAGACCGGCAATATTTGTGCTGTCTTTCATAACAACGTTTCCTTTTTTATCCAACATGGTAATTTTAATTGTAGCATCTATGCTTTCAGGGATTCTCCGGTCCATCGACCCCTCAACCGGCGCTTTTAGCATTCCGGCATTGTTTGAACTTACATCCAATAAAAAAGAATTTTCACCATTTTCAATATCTATGAGCACTCGATTTGTATCAACTATCTCCAATTGGAGTTTTGTTGAACGATAGGTAGCAAACCGATGTATCCTTCCATTATAATAGAAAAAACCCAGAAACCCGGTAAATGATTTACCTAACCAGGGTATATTAGCTATTGACAGCATAAAAGAGCTACCATTGTCGGTAAAATTATTGCTCTGCATCCATATCCAGGAAGAGGGCATACTTGACCCCCAGTCTTTTTCAATGTATCCACGGCCTTCATTAAAATCAAAAGCTTCGTTATTGAAAATTAGTAATCCCTTCAGGTTATGGGTCAAGCTTACAACCCCATGATAGCATTCCATAAACGGAACAAAGCGATACCAACCCATTATACCCGGATCTATCAAACTACCCGACGAATATTCAACGGAATTTAACATTTCAATTTTGCCGGAAATAATTGAGTGATTGTCCTTAATATTCAGAATGATACTATCCCTTGAGAAATAGTTTTCTCCTATTTTTATGGCAAATTTCTGTTTTGAGAATGAAAATTCCTCAATAGGATATGAAAAGTAATTGGTCTGGGCTGTAATGCCATCAATTACTTGAATAAAGGCATGTTGCTCCTGTCCATCACTGGAAAGTGATATTCCTGGAATCACACTAAGGATGAATTTCCCATTTTTCGAAACCATTTTAAAATACCAACCTTCAAAGTAATTTCTCTTTTTAGTATTTCCCTGGAAAATATGAGTATTACCAATCTTTTTGAAATTATAAAATGGCAAAAATTTTTGTTCAACAAAATTGACTTCCTTTTCCAATTTCTGTGCCTGAATATTTATCGTTGGCAAATAAAAAACCAAACAAATCAAAAATAATCGAATACGATAATTTAATTTTGGCATAGCGGTTTTTTGTTTTATGTTATTGTTTTCAATTTTGTACTATGCAATATACAAAAAGTGCTTTTCATAAATCAGGTATGATTGTTTATCATTTCAAAAATATTTTGTAAGTTTATTGATTCTTAGGCTGTTCATTGATTACTTGAATAGTAAAGTATTTATTACTTATCAGATGACTACATCAGCTAAACCTGACCGGATTTTGATAAGGTATGTTATTGATGAAAATCAATCCTTACTTATTGAGTTATGTTTGCCACGATCAAACGAATATCTGCTATCCCCATTATATTGCTGCTTATTAACCTGACAAGTTTCGGCCAGACAGAAATCAGCGGGACAATAACGACTGACACAACACTTTCATCAGCCCAAAGCCCCTGGGTACTTGATGGCAATTTATACATTAAGGGAAATGCCGTACTGACCATTCCCGAAGGTGTAAGTATCGACCTGAACAATTATAAGATCTACATTGGTTACAGCACACCGGGAAAACTAATTGCCAACGGGGCAACTTTTACAACCAGTTCTTCATCGGAGAAAAACATTTTTTTCAGGGACGGCGGCCAGGGCATTGTTCAGAATTGCCAGTTTAACAAGGTTTACATAGAAATTGAAGACGATGCAGGCGATACCCTGCAATTTCAATCAAACGGGTTTAATGATGTTGAATTCCAGTTTATTGCTGTTCCACATAAAATGCCTGAAATAACAGGTGAAAAAAGCTCAATAACACAAATAGGCTTAGAAGGAAATGTTGAAGATAATGCAACGCTTTCATCCAATAACTGGAATTTTATTTTAACCGGGACCATCAGGGTTCAAAATAATGCAACGCTTTCCATCACATCAGGTGTAATAATCGATTTTAAAAACAATTCCCTTTATGCAGGCTACAACACTCCGGGTAAACTTGTTGCCGATGGTGCCACGCTGAAAAACAGTTCATCAAGCCAGGAAATTGTAAATTTCAGGGATGGAGGTACTGGTATTGTCAGCAATTGTCAGTTCGATAATGTTTTTATAGAGATTGAAGACGATGCCGGCGACACCCTTCAATTTACCTCAAACCAGTTTCAGAATGTATCCCTGCCCATTGATGCTTCACCAGTAAGGCTTCCTGAAATACAAGGCGATATCAGTTCAGTTGCAACAATAGGTATATCGGGATATGTCGAAGAAAGTTGCTCACTACCCCTTAAAGAATATACCTACACCCTTTCTTCGAACCTTTCTATAAGAAACAATTCAACATTAAATATTGAAGACAATGTAACAATTGATTTAGACGGGCATACCTTCTATGTCGGTTATACTACACCCGGACGAATTGAAGCTGAAAACGTTGCATTCGTCAGTACAACTTCTTCAGAAAAACG
>JAFGEV010000261.1 GCA_016931385.1 Prolixibacteraceae bacterium | reverse complement strand
TGTAATATTTTAAAATTTATGAAAACATATTTTATCATTTGTACAAAGTTTAGGAATATTGTGCTATCTGTTTGGTAAAATTGTACAGATTATACAAGATAAACAGTTTTTTTCGGGTATTATAGGCTTCTTGTTTTTACGATTTTTTGATTTCTCTTTTTTACATTATAATCATAAAATTTTCATGTTCATAACATATATAATTTTTTAAATAATTATTATTCCCAAATTTAGTTATTATATATTTAAAAAATAGATAATTATTAAATTTTAAATGTATGTACATTTAATTTTCGTTAATTATAATTTCAGACAATTAGTTTGTAATTTTAAACAATTATATATACATCAAACTAAAAAACCTACTGACATTCTTGTCAATAGGTTTTTTTATAATACAAAAACTTTTAAAAATATGAGAATTTAAATTTCATATACTATACTCCTATTTCAGGAAAGGCAAATACCAGTTTTGTTCGTTGTTTAGTTTTTCTTTGATCTGATTAGCCATATTTGGATCAGAGAATTTTGCTGCAACCCTGTTTGCCAGGTACGAGTTTCCTCTTCTTCGGGCAACCCTCATCAGGTCAATCCATCTTTTTCCTTCAAAAGCAAGTTCCCTGGCACGTTCTTCAATAATTAAATCTTCAACATAATTGACCATGTCAACACCATCGGGAACTGTTTTTGGATCAAGATAAACGCGACCTCTGACACCCAGATTATAGCCCCAGTTTGTATACTCAGTGTAACCTTCGTTTAAAATTGCGAGTGCAATATCAGAGAATCCGGAACGGTTAAGAGCTTCGGCAAAGAGTAAATGGATATCGGCTGAACGATACAATATGATATCGGAGCTAAAGTCTTCATCTTCAATATTGTATTTGTTAACGATAAAATCACCGTTTATTGTGTCATACGACACTCCAATGCCACGATACTCATCGCCATTTTTCTCTTTTTCAAACATGCCTGTAATAATGCTTGTAGGCTTTGCTATATAATCATAATCATATCCGTACCATCTTTCTATTGGGTTCGATTGTCCTTCGGTAAATGAAAACGGAACAGTTACCATTACTTCTCTTTTCTGTGATGACGAATTTATAAAGAGTTCTTCCCAGGAAGTTTTACTATAATTTCGGGATACTTTATAAATATACTGATCATCTTCAAAACCCTCAATGGCCATTTGCAGGTATAAAGCTGCATTCTGGTAGTCCTGTTTTTCAAGATATATTTCACCAATCAGGGCTTTATTATACATTGTATAAATGAGAGGATCTGAATTTTCATCAAGATAATCGATGTCAAGAAAGGGCAGCAAATTGTTAATCAATGTATCAAGGACTACGTTCCTGGGCAAATATTCAAGTTTTTCAGGTAACTCAGGCATATTATCCTTGATCAGGGCTGCTTCGCCATACAACCTGGCAAGCATAAAATATGCCCATGACCTGATTCCGATCAGGTTTCCCTTAAAAATTTTGATATCAAGTTCGGTAACGTCCTGATCCATTTTAGCGATGCTGTCGATATATAACAACGATTCATTGGCATTGATAATGACCTTATAAAAACCTGATGGGTTGATATACGGATTGTCAACGCTAATGTTGTGATTGTTTATGTCCTGCCAGTCCAAACCAACGTTTTCGGTAAGGGTTGTGAGATCGGCTAAAAGTTCATTGGCAAAAACCATTTGGGGCACAACGTCCTGAAGTATTGCCAATGGAGCCCTGGTTGAAATCTCGGCTTCCATCATCGATTTGTAATGTTGTTCAGGAATAATCCTGTCACTTGGAATCTCGTTGAAAAAATCTTCTGTACAGGCTCCAAAGATTAGAATAACTATCAATTGGATAAGGGCCCATTTAAATTTATTTTTCATCTTATTATTTTTTCCTATTTAATTACTTACAGACCTAATTTAACTCCAACAACAACCATTTTGGGTTGAGGCATTTTGCCATAATCGTTGCTTAAATATAACGGATCGTTATAAAGCATAAATTCAGGATCTAATCCAGAGTATGAGGTAACTGTGAACAGATTGGTTGCGGTTAGATAAATTGTCAGGTTATCGAACAATTTACTGGTAGCCGGATAGTCATAGCTGATCGTAAGGTTGTTCAAACGTGCATAATCTCCTTTTTCAAGCCACCTGTCTGAGAATACATTGTTCCCATAATAGTCGCCTATAGAAATACCCGGCACGTTGGTGTTGGTATTTTCAGGCGTCCACCTGTTGTTCACAACTTTCTGCTGATTGTAACCAAGTTCCATCGATTGGCCTAACTTGTTTACGTGATTGTAAACATCGTTTCCCGAACTAAATGTGAAATTGGCTTTTATTTCAAAGTTGCCAAATTCAAAAGAAGTATACAGGCCTCCGAAAATTGGTGCGATTGGGCTGCCGATGATCGCCTTGTCCAAATCGTTTATTACTTTATTCCCATCAAGGTCAACATAGCGTATGTCGCCTGCTTTACCCTTCTGACCGTTTGGCCCAGTAAATTGAGAGGCTTCTGCATTGTCGTTAAAAATACCGTCGGTTTGCAAACCATAATAAGAATATAAAGGCTGTCCGGCTTTTGTTACCAGGTTAACACCTTCAACTTCATGGAAGATCATGCTTTCATTCTCAGAAATGAAGTCAAGCGAAGTAACTTTGTTATCGATATACGAAACATTTCCTCCAATATTCCATGTCAGGAAACCAAATTTCTTTCTAAAACCAAACGAGAAATCGGCGCCCATATTCTGTAAAACTCCTGCATTGCTGTAATAGTTTGTATACCCGTAAGCTGGTGCTAAACGTTGCCTGGTGATCAGATTGTCAACTGTTGAGTTAAACACGTTGAGCGAGAAATTGAGTGTTTGTCCAAGTAAGGCAATATCGGCGCCAACGTTTATGCTGGTTTGTTTTTCCATTTCCATATCCGGATCAGGAACCGATTCCCTTACAACAACACTAATATCGTTTAATTTCTTTCCCCTGTAATACAGATGGCTGTAATCGTATGCAAAATTGTTCATATTTCCTGTCTGGCTAAACGAAGCCCTGATTTTCAAATCATCGAGCCAGGTTTTATCGGCCAGGAATGGTTCAGATGATACCCTCCATGCAGCATTAACAGAAGGATAAAAATTATACCTCGATTCTGTATTCATTACAGAAGTGCCATCATATGAAAATGCTGCCGAGATGTAATACTTGCTTTGGATATTGTAGTCGGCAGTAAGGTAATATGAAACCCATTTTACAACACGGTTTTCGCCGTTAATTGTTCTTAGTTCCTGGTTGTTTGCACCTTGCCCCAGGCTCTTGAAGTCGTCGGTTGTTGAATTCAGGTCGGTGGCAATGTCATATTCATACGTGTTTTCTACGTACCTGTGCCCAGCTTTTAGGTCGAGTTCACTTTTGTTATTAAACGATTGGGTATAATGAATCTGGTTCTGGTTTTGTGTCGAACGGAATTCATTTACCATTGATCTAATTGTGTTATAAGCAGAATCAATTCTGCTGAGACCAACATCGGGAATAAAAACATTGTCTCTCGAGTTGTTAAAATTGATACCGACAAAAGTCGAAATCGACAGGTTCTTACTGAACTCGTACACACCCTTAACCGATGTAATAAAATGATAGTTTCGGTTTTTAGCCTCAACATTGCGTACAATTGCTGTAGGGTTACTCATGTTGAAAACGCCAATATCGTCGATGAATTCAAGTTCTGTCCCATCATCGTCAATTTTTAAAGGATTCATTAACGGCGATTTCAGCTGTGCGGCTAAGATCGGGTTTGTCGAAATATTATAACCCTGTTCCATTAAGTAAGAATCGGACAGGGATAACTTTGTATTTGGAGAAACAGAGAATTTATCCGAGATGTTGATTTTACCGTTTATACGTACATTGAACCGGTCGTAGTGGGTATTTTGCAGGATACCGTCGTGCATTAAATATCCGGTCGAAATGTTATACGTTGCAATGTTGTCACCGCCTTTTAAAAACAGGTGATATTTCTGAACAATACCCATACGGTAGATTTCATCCTGCCAGTTGGTATTGTTATTATAACGGTAATATTCTCCGGTATTTTCAGGAGCTGTGAGGTAAGGATATCTCGAATTGATTTCATCGTCGGATAATCCTGACTTGCTTAATTCATCGTTAAACAAGTTACTGAATTCCTGTGCATCGAGCAGGGACTGCCTTTGGGGTGAATAGGCTATACCCCCATAGGCATTAAACACAATACTACTACTTGTTTCACCTTTCTGCTCAAGGTTAATGTAGATAACCCCGTTTGTGCCATTTGAACCAAGGTAGGCATTGCCATCGTTAAAAACGGAAACGCTTTCAACATCGTCAACATCAACAAGGTCGAGCGGATTATGTGAAAAACCATCAATTGCACTGTAATTCGCGTAATGTATCGGATGGATCATTTCGTCAACAATAATCAAAGGTTCGTTGTGCCCATATAGTGACGAAAGGCCTCTCATGTTAATGAACCCCTTGCTCCCGGGCATTCCGGATCCCATGATTATTTGACTACCAGCAAACTTTCCCTGTAGAACCTGATCGAGTGAGCTGTTTGCTTTCTGACTAAGGTCACTGGCTACCAGGTAGGAGCCTGCCTGGGTCATATCGCGTTTTGCCATTAGGCCTAAGGGTGTGGAAACCTTATCGTCGATCGATTTATAACTTTCACTTACCATGAAAATTGTAAGTTTCGTCAGCCCGTTAAGCTTTAAAATACGTGAGGTAAATCCCGGAACCTGTACTACCAGTAACGCGTTGGGGTCACTGACATTTATTTCGAATTCACCATTTTGATTTGTGCTTGCATTCTCACCCGCAACTGATATCAATACAGATTCGAGTGGCACTTTACTGGTGGCATCTTTAACAACACCTGACACTTTATATGATTCCTGTGCGAACAACGAAGAGGTACAAAAGAGTCCCAGAACCAGTAAAAATAGAATTGACTTTACTATATTTCTTATCATTTTTATCAATTTTTCTTGAATGAAATATTACTCTACTAATTTAGGAACGAAAGTTAACCTGTCCCACATCATGATACCGGGATAAACTGATTTTATCCTTACAACATGTTCCTGGGTAGTGGTCCAGTTTACATCACAAACATATTCGTCAACATATTCCTGTGCCCCAATCATATCTATTACATGATCAGCTTTAACCCCATCGATGTATACTACTACTTTTCCCCGGTTTCCACCTCTTTTAAAATAAAAATATACTTCGTAGTTACCGCGGGTTACCCTGGGCATTGTTACTTCAAGTTCCCAAAATCCTTCTGGCATTGTAATGCAATCTTCGTTGATAAAACCGGTTCCCTGAAATTTACACCAGTATTGCAAATAGTCGCCTTTCCATTTTATTTTGGCAAAATCGTTTTCGCCATCATAAAAGTTCCTGACAGTTTCACCAACGCCATAGTAGTCTTTTTCTTCAAATTCGGGATATGCACATGCATCGAATTTAAACTCTCTGGCAATAGGTGCCACAACTGGCAACAAATGGTCAATTGCATGAATTACGCCATTCTTTGTCGGAATATTCGAGTACTTGTCGATAAACGTAGTGATAAATGTGTCGTTTACCGATGGATTAATGTAAAAGTAATTTCCAACTTCGATGTTCACGTAGTTGTTGCGCGAGATGACCCAGTAAATACCAGAGTTAATGTCGGTTTGATAATATGTTTTTTCCAAACAATGGTAAACCATGTATTCATAAAAACCATTGTCGGTTTCATCAATGTTATTAACCCCGTTGTCGTACTTAGCTACTAAATCTTCAGCCGAGTAAATCCCATTAGCTTTGAATATTGAATCAGGAATGGCAAGGATTGTATACCTTACACGGGCCGTTATCAAGCCGTAAGGAATTTCATTTGTATCAAGCGTATCCTTCAAGCCGGCCAATTCCAGAGCTTTTGTAAAGATTGAAAACTCCCCGATTTGATTTAAGGTGGTATAGGTTCCCTGTACTACCGGATCAATCACTTTGTCAACCTGGTGAATAATCCCATTGGCAACCTGAATGTCCCTGTCGATGACTTTTGAATATTTATTTATGATGATATCCGAACCATCGAATTCGGTAACAAGATAATCGCCAATCGCATTTTTTTCACTCAAACTCCCATTTCCGAAGTTATTTGTTGAAATTTCGGCAGCAACAACATGGTTTCTGATGATCTGCCTTAGTTCTTCATCCGAAAAATCGTTGTATGAGCTTTTGCCTTTCGATTCGTAAAATGCCTGAAAAGCATCATTAGCGGCAAGGAACAGGGTGAACGGACCGCGTGTGCTTAAAATTCCGTCCATCTCAACTTTTTGGGAAATTTCAAGAAATTCACTGTATTTATTTGCAGAATCTGCTTCAATATATTCCATTATTTGCAGCATTTCCTGCTCTTTTTCCCAAACATCGGGTTCTTCGTTGCATTGCAAAAGTATAATACCGAACAATGTCAGAAGAATTAATCCCAGGCGGTTATTTATTCTTATTTTATTTTTCATCATTCAAATTTTAACGGTCGTAATATGGATTCTGCACTAATACTGGGTTATGATCCAATTCACTTTGTGAAATTGGAAGATAATAACTCATCGTGTCGAGCACTCTTGATCGTAATATAGGTCGTTGTTTAACATCAGCTCCAGCTAATATCATGTTTATAATCAAGTATTTGTTTTCGAAATTGTTTTTCTTCGCGAAACGCAATACATCGAACCAGCGTTTGCCTTCGAGGGCAAACTCCAGGGCTCTTTGTTCCATAATCGCAAACCTGTATTGTGTCAAATCAGGAGCTAAAGTTATTTGTGGAAGGCCAGCCCTTTCAATAATCTGATTAATGTAGTTGACCGATTCAGAGAAATTTCCAAGTTCGGCCAGTGCTTCGGCTTTGATTAACAGGATATCAGCATACCTGTAGTATATCATGTTTGCATCGCGCTCACTGGAAGTCCTTTTGGTTTTGGGTGACAAACTTTTATACTGATACTTAGAACGTGGATCAGGGTCACCCTTCCTTATATCTGTTTTAGAAAAAATCTCCAACGCAGTTGGTTTAAGCGATACTTTGCTCGAACCGACAGGAGGTATTACATCAACATTAAAGGGATTTTCTTCGTTGTCGTATGCATCGTTAAACTGAATCTCAAAAATGCTTTCAGGTGCATTGCCAGGGTAATACAATTCGAACCATGTGTTTTGTGTTTGTAGCTGGAATTTCCCCGAATTTATTATCTCGTTGCATACCTCAACGCATTTCTCATATTGTTCACTCCAAAGATAAACATCGGCCAGTAGGGCATTTATTGAATATACATTAGCTCTTCCTTTAAACATTTCAGGAATATCGGCATATTCATCTTTATTGGCAGTGGTTTTTGCCAACAACAAATCGCTTTCAATTTGTTTGATGATCTCCGATTCAGGGTTCTTTGGAATTGAAAAACTCACGGTATCCGAACTTGAAGCTTCGAGCACCAGTGGAACTTCTTTCCAAACCCTGACCATGTCGAAATAGCATTTAGCCCTGAAAAAAAGCGCTTCAGCTTCATAGGCCTTTTCGGTTTTTATGTCGAATGTTTCATCGAGCTTCAGCACATCAGGTGCAAACAGCATTATAGTATTTGCAAGATTTATCGTGTTGTAAAATCCGCTCCATTTGATTGCTCCATTTGTTGGCAAAATATCCGCCATGCCAATTCGTTGAAAATCTCCAAAACTTGAATTGAATGTAATCATATCGGCCCGCACTTCACCCCAGGCCCAAACATCGGTACACATCCTGCCATACGAATTATACATGGCAGCCATTACTGCTGCAACATCTTCCTTGCTTTGCCAGAATTCCTGTTTAACAAGTTTGTTTTCCGGTTCCAGGTCAAGCCAGTCATTACAGGCGGCAAAGCTTATTAATGAAAAGCCAATCAGCAGGTAACTTATATATTTAATTGTATTTTTCATAGTCAACATGTTAATACGTTAAAACTTAATGTTTAAACCAAATGTGATACGCCTGCCAGGAGGGGTCCTGTTGGCATCTTTTGGTAAATCAGTAGGTTTATTAACCCCAACCTCAGGATCCTGGCCAGAATAGCCTGTCCATGTAAAGAGGTTATACGCGGTAGTATATATTCTTATTTCCCGAACATTTATTTTTTTACATAGCTTGCTGCTAACATTGTAAGCTAAAGAAGCTGATTTTAACCTGAAGTATGAACCATCTTCAACAAAACGGCTTGACCCCATAAAGTTATATCCTTTTTGATAAAGTGCTCTCGGCACATCGGTGCTGTCGCCAAGGCTTCTCCATCGCCAGTTGGTTGCAAGGCTCTGGTTTTCGTGGTCATACATTTTTTCAGTATCCATGCGGGTCTGGTTAATAATATCCTGACCAAATTTGTAATAGAAGAAGAGGGCAACTGAAAAACTTTTGTATTGTACACGGGGGCCAAAACCACCCATTATGCTTGGATTGTAATCACCGAGTTCTTTTAAATCGAGTTCATCAATTACACCGTCGAAGTTTATATCGCGGTATTTTGCATCGCCCGGTTCAAATTCATAACCATTGGCCCCATGTATCATTACGAGTTCTTCCTTTCCGGTTATGTCGTATACCGGACGACCGCTTTTATCTTTAACGATGATGTCATTTTTATCGACATAAACCCCGTCATAAAGGTACCCGTAGAAGGTGCCGATCGGGACACCAGGAACGATATTGACTTTATAATTTCCGTTATCAAGCATGTTACCAACTTCGAACGAATAGTTTTCAGGCAGGCTCAGTACAATGTTTTCATTGTGCGACATGTTGAAATTCAAACTAAAGTTGAAATCCTTTGTTTGAACAATTTTGGCATCAATCATAAACTCCCATCCCTGGTTCAGCATTTCGCCTTCGTTTTGATTGATTTCAGAATAGCCTGTTGTCGAAGGTATGGCTGATTTTGTGAGGTAGAGGTTATGGGTTGTTTTCCTGTATACATCAAATTCAATGTTGAGACGGTTTTTAAAGCCCCAGAAGGTTAACCCCGGGCTGAACTGTTCAATGGTTTCCCACTTCAAAGAAGTTAGCTCAATTGCATCGGGACGAACTCCGGCTGTGCCCATATAACCATATTGGGTACTGGCGCTGTATGTACTGTAGTAAAGGTAATTGTCGCCAGGTGAGTTGCCCGAAAGCCCCCAGCTTCCCCTTAATTTCAAGTCGTCGATAAACTTGAGGCCCGACATGAATGGCTCATTAGAAATACGCCAGGCAACGGAAACCATCGGGAAGAATCCAAAGCGGCTTTCACGGCTGAATTTTGAATTTCCTTCATAACGTGAACCAAGCGTAATAATGTATTTGTCTTTAAACTTGTACATTGCCTGCAAATAAGCTCCTAGTGACCTGTATTCACTTGACCATGCTTCGAATTTGTTCAGCTTTACTTCTCCTGCAGGATCCTGCAAATAAGGAGACCCTGATTTGCTGGTTTCAGTAGCATAAAAGCGTTCATTTCTCGATTCAGTATCAAACAGTGCCTGTACGGCCAATTCATGATCGGCACCCAGGTCAGGAGTATAAACCAATTGGTTTCTTGTGTTTACTGCTGAACTTTTTTTGTACGATTCCCTTGACCTGTTTGTTAAACTACTTCCATAGTCATAACCCAGTGCTTCAAAAGGCAGGAATGAAAAGGTTTTCGCGTCGGAAATGTCCATGGTAATGGTTCCGTCGTAAACCAGGCCGGGAATGATGTTATACCTTATTGAAAAAGCTGCCCTGGTATTGTCCTGCAATGTATTGTTAGTTGCAAGATTTACAACAGCTACAGGGTTAAACCATCGATCGCCCCGGCCCTGAATGGTTTCAATGGGTGTAAAATATGAATCGAGCTGATTGCCCAGGGTATCCATTTCGTACACCGACATGTTGGGCATTTTAACATAAGCAACAGACCTCGCTGAGCGTCTATTTATATCATACGAAGCATCCCTGTCGTATCGGGTGAACATGATGTCGGTACGGAACCTGATCTTTGACGATAAATCATAATCGAGCGAGGTACTTACATTCAGCTTTTTAAGTCCGGTACCGATGGTTGTTCCTGTTTCATCCTGGTAACCCAACGACATTTTATATCTCGATTTATCACCGCCACCCCGCACCGAGAAATTATGGTCCATTACCTGGCCAATCTGGGTAACCTCATTAATCCAGTTGGTGTTTTGCGAAAAATTGTGATAATGCTCCCAGGTAGGGTCAAAATCGATTTCTGCGCTTACAAGGCTTCCGTCAGAATTTGTATCGTCGAACCATTCACCAGCGTTATTATTAAAATGTTCTTCCTTGATCAGGCGGGCATAACCTGCTCCGTCGAGCATTGGAATCGGGTCGGGTTCCTTCGAAAGGGTATATTTTACGGTATACTCGAAAACCGGTTTCGACTTTGTACCACGTTTTGTCTGAATCATTAAAACACCGTTAGCCGCTTTTGATCCGAATATGGCAGTTGATGCAGCGTCTTTCAACACTTCAATCGATTCGATATCTTCGGGGCTAACATCAATCAAATTACCGAACTGTTCGATGTTTGCTGTGGCAAAGTCGAAATCGGAAGCAATTGATGTCGTGTAAGGAATACCGTTTACAACAATGAGCGGTTCGTTATTTGCATTCAATGTTGCCGTACCCCTGATACGGATATTCAAGCCTGCACCGGGGTCACCCGAAATAGCAGTAATATCAACGTTACTGATACGCCCCTGGAGCATTTCTTCAACAGTGGTTGTTTGAGCAACTTTTAGTTCTTCAAATTCAAGTCGGGCAATGGCCGTTGCACGGTCCCTGATGGAGGTCACACCGTCGTTACCCATTTTTTCACCAACTACAACGACTTCTTCAAGCCCTGTTGTTTCTTCTTCAAGAACAATGTCGAACCTTTTTTTATTTCCAACAGTAAAAATCTGGTTCTTGTAACCAATGAAAGAGACTTGAACTTTTGCTTTCTCGGATGTGACCTTGAACGAAAAGTTACCGTTAAAATCGGCTGTTGTACCTGTCACATAGCGTCCATTGTCGTCTACTTCCACAATATTTACCCCAACAATGGGTTGGTTGTTGTAATCCTTAACCGAACCTGTAATAATTACTTTTTGCGCAAAAGAACTATTGGTAATCAACACGAAAAGGACAACCAAAGCAGTATATATAAATTGAGTATTTTTCTTCATAGAATATTTTAATACTTGGTTAGTATAAATTAATCACTCATTAATTATCGATCCACCAGGATTTTGTCAAGTTTATGTAAAACTCCTTTCAGGACCAGGTTGTTGGCTTTGTTATGATCTAACTTGACAGTATTGCCGGCTTTATCAACTAAGCTCAAATTTTTCTTTTCGTTTATGATTTCAATAGGTGCGAAATATATTACATCAACATCGGAGGAATCGATGCGGGTTGTCGGGATAGCACCTCCAATTTTACCATCGTCAAATATAACCTTGTCAACAATAAAATGATACATCAAGAACCGCCTGAGATCAGCAGTGCTGTCAGGGTTGGGTATCAATGAATTGTTTTGTGCGGTTATAATCGCAGCATTGGTTGGTGCAAACACTGTCCAGAAATCTGCAGCCCCTAAAAAGCTAATCCTTGCATATTCCAGATCGGTATTAACATCGATAGCGGTATCGGACAAACCTGCTTTATATAATAAATTATAAAACTCCGACAGGTCAGGATCATTTGCGATGAATTTTGCAGCATCTTTTTTGGGTGCAAGAATTGCTTTGTCGAGTGCGTGGAAAACACCATTGTCGCCCCTGGAAGTACTAACAATTTTAGCAACATTTCCCATTTCCTGGTTTCCACCGGCTTGTATTTCATTGTTATTGTAATAGATGTAATTTTTGGAGCTCATTTTAACAAATCCTTCTCCAGAAAAATCAATCTGTTCACCGATTAAGTTATCAGTAATAAGGTGGTCGCCAACAAGTGATAATTCTTCATCAACAGTCATTGCCCTCCATTTACCGTCTGCATCCAGTAATTCAAGCCGTTTCCTTTTAGTATTGTAATCAAATCCTCCTTCCAGAAGGCCTTCATTCGTAGGGCCAAACAGGGTTACTTCCAATTCGGGTGAAGTAATTGAGGAGATCATTTGGGCATCGTTAATGTTATATAAGAATGTAGTGTAATCATTACTGAAAAATATCGGGCCAACAGTGCTTGAAAAAGCCTTGGGCGGGTAATATTTATTCATAATATACACCGGGCCGTTGCTTAAAAATGTGGCTTCGTCAACATCATTATACACATCAATGGGCAATTCGTCGCCATAATAATTTACATACGATCTTTGCACCTTCGAAGGAATATCAAGGTTGTTCTTGATACACGACTGGGCAAGGAATACCCTTGTAATTTCTGGTATACTGTCAATGTTTTCAAACGAGCTTAAAAATGTATTGTTAATGTATTCCCTGAATACTTCATCCTTGGGTAGGAAGAGCGAAAAGGTAGTTTTGCGGCAGTAAAGCGCGTCGTCAGTTGGGCCATTTTCAGAACAGATATTGCTAATTTTTGAATAGCTCTTTTGGTACAATTTTGTCCTGTCGGCATCATCATCGTATGCAGAAAAACTGTATGAAGCAAAACGCTGGATCCAATCATAAAAAACTCCGTATTTGTCCTGGTTTTCCCGTAAAAAGTCTTCCATGTTAGGAATTTCGGGTACGGCTTTGTCGAGGTAATATACATAGCCGTTCGAGCATTTTGCAATGCTGTCGATACTGGCATTATACCATTGCAATCCTTTCCATTCGGTGTTTGGGAAAAAATAGGTATAATCTGAACCATCAGGGGCTCCGTTAAAATCTTCATAGAACTCAGTTGAAAACAACGGAACCTTTTTCTCCTGGCCTACAATATCTAAGGTCTGATCAATGTATGATTTGTAATATCGAACTGTTTCAGTGTAGTTAACCGCCTTACTTCGGGTATTGATCCTGAAAAGCAGCGCTCCAAGTTCACTATGAGGTTCCTGCCAGCCAACATGAGCTGATGAGTAATCGAATATTAACTGCTGACGAGCTCTTGGTGTCGTTACAACGTTTAACGTAAACAGTTTGTAAGCCAGGTCTTCAGAAACATCATCAATCGAAGCTATTCCTTTTTTATTGAAATATGCCTGATATGAACTGTCGTTTGCAGCAAAAACGGTATAAAGCCCTTTTGTTATTGGCTCCTCATAACCTGCTTTTTTCATTAATTCGATAAAAATCGAAAAATTACCATAATCTTCTAACGTCTCAAGAATGGTTCCCCCAAGCCATGGTGGATTCTCGTAACGGGCATAGTGGTCATCTTCACAATTGTATAATAGAAAAACCAATGCCAAAAACAGAAGAATTTTTCTTAATGCATAAATTCCCTTCATTGTTTCGATTTGTTAGTATTATTATTTTATTCTTTTTTAAATGTTTTTAACAAAATAAGGCTATCGCTTCAGCAGAGGATTGAAATAATAGACAATTTATTTTCGATATTAGATTTATTTATTAAAGTATTGAAAAACTTTATTTAAAATATTATTATGAAAAGATCAAAAACCTGTTTTATCTTAAATTGTAAATCATTTATCTAATTTTAGAAATATCCAATAATATGATCCTTTAATTTTATTTAAAATCAAATACAGGACATTCAGTAAAATTTTTCATATTAGGTTTGAATTATAGTGAAAGAGAGGGCACTCGTATGGTGCTCTTTTCTTTTTTTATTTTATTTTGCCCACATGTAATTGTCATATAATCAAATAAAAAGCTGGAAACTTACATTTATCTGAAATTACAAATCGAATATCTAATATCTGAAAAGGATAATGTTTCCGCTGTCTACTTTTAAACAATCAAAAATAATATAAAATAAAATTTTGAATGAAAAAAATCAATATATCAAAGAAAGATTTAATAAAATTCATTAAAAGCCATTTGTTTTTATTGGCTTTATCCATAACAGTTTTATGGTTTGGCTGTACTGCAAATAAAGCAGGCCAAAGTGGACCAGAAGGAAAATCAGTAGCCTATTACGATTTTTTTTCATATCAGGGGAATGACGATTATTACAATGATAACGAGTTAAAGGGAAATGATTGTTTTTATAATCCCATACTGCCTGGTTGGTATTCCGATCCAAGTATTTGCAGCAATAATGAGGATTATTTTTTAGTGACATCTACCTTTGTTTTCTTCCCTGGTGTGCCTATATTTCACAGTACCGATCTGGTAAACTGGAAACAAATCGGACATGTGCTTGACCGCGAATCACAACTTGTTAATTTGCAGGGCCAGCATACAAGCGGAGGCATTTTTGCACCGGCTATCAGCTACAATCCCCATAACCAAACATACTACATGGTTACGACCAACGTTGGCGCTGGTAACTTTTTTGTGAAGACGAAGGATCCGTTCGGTTCATGGTCCGACCCCATTTGGTTACCCGATGTAAAGGGCATCGATCCTTCTTTCTTTTTTGACGACGACGGTAAAGCTTACATCGTAAATAATGACGACCCTGATGGGAAACCCAGGTACAACGGGCACAGGGCTATCCGCATTCAGCAATTTGATGTTGAGACTGATAAAACATTCGGGCCACGGGTGGTACTGGTCGATGGGGGGATTCATCCGGAAGAAAACCCGATTTGGATTGAAGGCCCACACATATATAAAATAAACGGGATGTATTATTTAATGGCTGCCGAAGGGGGCACAGGCCCTGATCATTCCGAAGTTATTTTACGCAGTGAAAATCCCATGAGTGGATATGTTGCGTGGGATAAAAACCCGATTTTAACCCAGCGCCACCTCTCACCTGACCGCCCTAATCCCATTACCTGTGCCGGACATGCTGATTTAATACAAACAAAAGAAGGTAATTGGTGGTCGGTATTCCTTGCTTGCAGGCCCATTAACGGAAAGTTCGAAAACCTTGGAAGGGAAACTTTTCTGATGCCTGTAAAATGGAGCAACGATGGTTATCCGTACATGACCCAGGGAAATGATTTGATCCCCATGATGGGCCAGCGCGAAGGAGCAGTAGTAAATGAAAATGCCACATTTGGAAATTTTATAGTTACCGACAGCTTTGATTCAGATGTCCTCGCACTGGAGTGGATAACTTTAAGATCACCGGCAAAAGGTCTGTATTCCCTCAAAGACTTTCCCGGATACCTATCTTTAAATTGTATCCCCGTATCTGCAACCGAAAGGAAAACCCCGGCTTTTGTCAGCCGTCGTATGCAGCACCATAAATTTGTATGTGAAACCAGGATGTACTTCGATCCGGCCGATTCAACAGAAAAAGCAGGTGTACTTCTTTATAAAGATGAACGGCACCAGTATTTTATGGCAGTTCAGAAAAAGGGAAACGGAAGAAAAATCGCCCTTGAAAAAATCGGGGCCCGATCAGTCGAAACCCTTGCTGAAGAAATGATAAACGATGCAAACAGCCCGATTAATATGAAAGTCATTTCAGAAGGCACACACTACAACTTCTTATACGCAGTCGGTAATTCTTCGTGGAAGCAGTTAATTGAAAATGTCGATGCCTATTATTTATCAACTGCAAACTCCTTTGGTTTTACAGGTACAACAATTGGTATGTATGCGGTGAAATCAGGGGGTAATGAATGAAAAGCAAATGAAGATTTATTGATAAACTAAAAATATAAAATCTAACTGTATGAATTATATGAATTTGCAAAAACAGAGGTTTTATTGAAGAAGTAAGGCGATTGCAAACAGAGCTTTATGGATTAATGATGTTAGCGATTTTATTAAAAATTGTGTGAGCCTTTTTACATGAAGTAAACGCAATTCAGGTTACAACTTTAAAATTTAAAAAAATTAACGAATGAAAAAGGAAACCAAAAATTTGCATCAGTCTTTTTCTTTACACATAAACCGCTTGAAAATCTTGAAAACATTTCTGGCCTGTTGTTTAATTGTTATTTCAGGCCTTCAGGTTTTTAGTCAGGAGAGTTTTGTGATAAAAGGAAAGGTAACTGATGATCAAAACAATCCCGTTGTTGGGGCAACGGTGGTTTTAAAAGGAAAAACAACGGTTGGTACAGTGGCCGATGCCAACGGAGAATTTGAGTTGGAAGTGCCTACAAATGAGCCAGTGCTTCAGGTATCATTTATTGGGATGGAAACCCGTGAAGTAAAGGTTTCAGCAGGCCAACCGGCATCAATTGTATTAACGGGAAAGAGCGTTGAATTATTGGAAACAATTGTTGTGGGTTATGGCCAACAGCGGAAAGAGAGCGTTGTAGGAGCCATTTCGCAAACCAAAGGTGAAGTTCTTGAACGTGCCGGAGGGGTGTCAAATATAGGCGCGGCCTTAACCGGAAACATACCCGGTTTAATTACGATACAAGGTACAGGTGAGCCGGGCGACGAAGACCCGACCATTTACATCAGGGGACAGGGTACCTGGAACTATAGCAATCCTCTTATTCTTGTCGATGGTATTGAGCGCACGATGGAAGGCCTTGATATAAGCTCGGTTGAAAGCATATCGGTTTTGAAAGATGCATCGGCAACAGCTGTGTTTGGTGTAAAGGGAGCCAATGGCGTTGTGCTGATCACAACCAAAAGAGGATCGGAGAAAAGGGCTACCATAAGCATCAATGCCAATACAACAATGAAAATCCCATCGAAACTGCCAAATAAATATGATGCTTACGATGCACTCAGGATACGTAACATGGCTGTTGAGAATGAGCTGGGCATTGACCCTTCATCGTGGGAATACATTACACCAATTGGCGAACTCGAAAAATACCGCAACCCTTCAAGTGTTGAAGAGGCCGAAATTTATCCCAATGTCGACTGGCAGGAAGAATCGTTTAAAGATTACGCCATGTCGTACAATACCAATTTAAGTATCAACGGTGGCTCATCGTTTGTTAAATACTTTACAGCTGTTGACTACCTGCACGAGGGCGATGTGCTCAAAGTTCGCGACAATGGCAAAGGATACACGCCCGGCTACGGCTATAACAGGATTAATTTCAGGAGTAACCTCGATTTTAATTTAACAAAGTCGACCACGTTGGCTGTTAACCTTTTCGGATCGCATGCCATTAAAGAGGACACCTGGAGCGGTTATGAATATACAATCTGGCAAAGTGCCTACACCATGGCGCCCGATATTTTTCCCGTTCAATACAGCGACGGATACTGGGGATACTGGCTGCAGGACGTGCAGGCCCTGAACTCGGTAAGGATCATGTCGAACTCGGGTGTGCGTAAGGTTAAAACCACAAATATCAATACCGATTTCACGTTGAAACAGGATCTTGATTTCATTGTAAAAGGGCTTTCGGCAAAAGGAACTTTGTCGATGGACAATAGTTTTGTTTCACAGGGGGGGATTTATGACAACGGTTCAGCTTTTCAAAAGCTTATGACCCCCGATGGTGAAGTGTATTACCGCAACAACTCGGGTGATGTGAAATACGATTACGTGTTGGACCCCTGGAGCGTTCGCAGCGATGAAATGAACAACAACCAAACCAGAAGGAAACTGTTTTACCAGTTGCAGCTAAACTATCAAACCAAAATTAATTTGCACGAAATTTCAGCTATGGGGCTGTTTAGCCGCGATGAATATGCAACCGGTAACCAATTCCCAAATTATCGGGAAGACTGGGTATTCCGTACAACATATAATTATGCCAGCCGGTATTTTGTCGAATTTAACGGATCGTATAACGGATCGGAAAAATTCAGCAGCGATTATCGTTTCGACTTTTTCCCATCTGCTGCTGTTGGCTGGATGCTTAGCAACGAACCATTCATGAAAAACCTTTCATGGCTCGACATTTTCAAAATCCGCGGTTCTTATGGGCTGGTTGGAAACGACAACATTTCAGGCCGTTGGTTGTATCAAACACAATGGGCCTATGGAGGTGTTGCCCGTTTAGGCAGCCAGGGATCCACAACAAGTCCTTATACATGGTACACCGAAGATGTTATTGGCAACCCCGACATTCACTGGGAAACTGTTGAAAAAGCGAATGTTGGTGTGGAATATGCCTTGTTTAACGGATTGGTCTCAGGTAGTTTCGACTTTTTTAAAGACTACCGATACGACATCTTGATTGATGGTTCAGCAAGGGCAATCCCCGATTATTTTGGTGGCGAAGCGCCCACGGCAAACCTTGGTGAAACCGAAGTTAAAGGATATGAGGCCGAACTGAAAATAAACCATCGTTTTTCAAATGGTTTGCGTTTGTGGGCAAATGCAAGCATGACCCATGCAAAAGATATTATACTTGAACGTGATGAACCCCTTTTGTTGCCTGCATATCAAAAGCAACAGGGTTATCAGATCGGGCAATACCGCTCACAATTGTTAGCCGACTATTATAATACCTGGGATGAAGTTTACGGAAGCACAATGATTAATGCAAACGATAACCAAAAACTTCCGGGCAATTTCAATTTAATTGATTTCAATGGCGATGGTGTTATTGATGATTATGATTCAAGGGTGCCAAACGGATATCCTGAACGCCCACAGAACACATACAACTTAACAGTTGGTGTTGAATTTAAAGGATTCAGCGCTTTTGTCCAGTTTTATGGAGTGAACAATGTGACCCGTTATGTGCATTTCAGCAATTTCCCGGTAAAAACCAATGCCGTATTTGACCAGGGAACATATTGGTCGAAAGACAATACCAATGCTGATTCATTTGTGCCGAGGTGGGCAACAGTATGGGAAAATTATGGTAACTATTACGCGTACGATGGTTCTTACCTGCGTTTGAAAAATGCAGAGATTGCCTATACGCTCGATTCAAGTAAATTGAAGTTGGCCGGGATCAGCTCTCTCAGGTTTTTCCTTAACGGGAACAACCTTTTGTTGTGGACACAAATGCCCGATGACCGGGAATCGAACCTTGGCGCAATTGGTGGTATGGGAACATATCCCTCAGTACGAAGAATTAACCTTGGTGTAAATATCATATTGTAAAAATTAATGAGATGAAAAAATATATTAGCAAATTATTGGTCATATCATTCTTTACACTGGGCTTAATGACCGTTTCGTGTGAAGAATATCTCGACAAAGCCCCCGACGCGGGTGTGGCTGCCGATGATGCTTTTGGAAATTTTATCAGTTTCCAGGGATTTACCGAAGAACTATACCATTGTACGCCTGATTATACTAAAGCTACCTGGGTTTGCGACTGGAATATTGCCGATGAATTATTGGCAACAACCGGGGCAAACTGGCGTTTAGTAGTTGCTTTTGATAACGGGAACTATTGGGATTGGCTAAATAGCGGCTGGGGCCAAAGTTATATTGGCCATTTTGGCGAAGGAGCAAACACGAATGACGATTCGTTTTCGAAAAACTATTATAACCTGTGTTGGTATGGGATCCGAAAAGCAAATGTTGGTCTTGAAAACTTCGAAAAATTGATTGAAGCCACACAGGAAGAAAAGGATATAATCAAGGGTCAATTGCTGTTTTTCAGGGGCTTCCTGCATTTCCAGCTTATGAGTTTCTGGGGTGGATTACCATTTATCGACCATATGCTGGCTTCTGAAAAAATGGACTTTCCGCGTTTAAAATATCAGGAAATGGCCGAACTGGTTGCCCTGGACCTGGCTGAAGCTGCTGAATTATTACCGGCCAATTGGGACAATACTGCTGCCGGACAACGTACCCTGGGAAACAATAACCAACGAATTACCAAATCGGTGGCTTATGCATATCTGGGTAAGAACCTGCTCTATGCAGCAAGTCCGTTGATGAATAAAGTATCAACAGGCAATGCCTCATACGACGAGGATTTGTGCAAACGCGCAGCCGAAGCTTTCTACAATTGTTTAAAGCTTTCCGATTCGGGAGAAGCATATTACCAGTTAACCGACTGGGAATCGTATGAAACAAATTTTTACACCCTCGATGGAAGCATACCGGGATATCCCGAAACAATGTTTACATCACCTGCATATAACGGTGGGGGATCGTTTTATACCAACTTCTCCTTGTATTTTCCTCCCGGCTTAGGCGGCGACGGAAACATGATATCCCCGGCTCACAGTTATGTGAAGAACTGGGGCATGGCAAATGGTTTACCCCTCGAAGCCGATGGCTCGGGATACGATCCGGCCGATCCATGGTCGAACCGCGACCCCCGGTTTTATAAAAGCATTGTTTACGATGGTGTGCGCATTATTCAGGGAAGCGGAAACGAAGATTATCGGTTTGCCAATCTGCAGAACGATGGCAATTACCGTAACGACGGGACTGGAAGCCGTAGTGGTTATATGTTGCGGAAATTTATGCACCTTACCATTAACAATACAGATAACGAAGGAAGGAATATCATTTTATTGCCTGCTTACCTTAGACTGGCCGATGTATATTATATGTATGCCGAAGCTGTTTTGCATGGCTATGGCTCAGCTACAAGTAGCTACCCTGGGTATATTACCGCAGTTGAAGCTGTTGATAAAGTAAGGGCCAGGGCTGGTGTTCCCGGTGTTGATGCACGGTTTTTAGCGTCGAAGGATGCTTTCATGGAAGAGTTGATACGCGAAAGGGCTGTTGAACTTTCATTTGAGGCTAACCTGCGTTTTATGGATTTACGCCGCTGGATGATTGCCGAGCAAAAGAAATACAAAGAAAAAACGGCAATCGATTTCGACAGGGGAGAAGATGGAAAACCCATTAATATGAAAGAGCGTATTGTGGTGAACCGTGTATTTGAGAGTAAGCATTACTGGTTGCCGTTACCAACCGACCAGGTTAACCTTTATCCAGAGCTTTATCAAAATCCGGGTTGGTAATGTATAAGTACATGAAATCATGATTAATCTAAAATCAGAATTGAAAATGAAATTATATAAAATACTATTGATTTTTGGCCTGTTGCCCTTGCTTTGTGCTTCTGCATTAAATGGGCAAAATTCGAACCTTATTAAGGTTAAGGCCATTGTTAGTGACCAGGATGACAACCCGGTTGCCGGCGCTTCGGTATACGGTAATGAGGGATACTTGTTAAAGTTTACTGATTCATCGGGAAGCTTCGAAATGGAAGTAAACCAAAATACTTCATTATACATTGTGGCTGAAGGTTTTTTGCCTAAAACAGTAAAAGTACTTTCAGGTCTTGAAAAAATTTCTCTGGTTGACGATTCCGGAGAGGAAAAAGTGAATGTTGCATTTACTCAAGTCAACCGGAAAGACCTTCATGGAGCAATAAGCGTGGTTAACCCCGGTGAATTTCTTAATGAAGATTATTACAGAAATACTTCAGGAATAAACAACCGGGCAAACGGTATTTTGTGGGGAAGCAATCTTTGGGGAATGGATGGCGCAATGGTAATGATCGACGGTGCGCCACGCCGTTTCGAGGATATAAAAATGGATGAGATTGACCAGATAACCGTTTTAAAAGGTGTGAATGCAGTAGCTTTATACGGAAGCCACGCGGCTAAAGGGGTTATCCTGATAACTACCAAAAGGGGCGTAGCCCATAAACGTGAAATAAACGTCAGGGTAAATACCGGTATTGCCAGCCCGAAGTCGTACCCAAAATATCTCGGTTCGGCCGATTATATGACGCTGTATAACGAAGCAAGGGTAAACGATGGCATGGAGCCTTTGTTCGATGAAGAAACAATAGCCAATTTCGATGGTGGAAATCCTTACCGTTATCCAAGCATTGATTTTTATTCACCCGATTACCTGAACAATTTTACCTACGCAACCGATATTGTTGCTGAATTTTCGGGAGGAAACGAGAATGCAAAATTCTATACCAACGTGGGCTGGTCAACCAATTCAACCCTTTTAAAAGTTGGCGAGGGAGATAACGAAAGCATTAACCGTTTCAATATAAGGGGAAATATCGACCTGAAACTGAATGATTTTATCACAAGCACCGTGGATGTTTCTGTCATCCTTAATGATTCACGAAACGGGCTGGGAAATTACTGGGACAATGCAACAACCTATTTGCCCCATAAAATATCCCCGTTTATCCCGATAGGGATGATTGCACCCGATTCGGCCAGCGTGCTGCTTCTGGCAAACAACAGCAAAAACATCATCGATGGAGAATATTTGCTGGGAGGCACACAGGAATACCTTACCAATCCGTTTGCCGACTTGTATGTTGGCGGTTACAGCTCAACAATCAGCAGGGTTTTACAGGTATCGAACGGCATTGATTTCGACTTTGACCAATGGGTAAAAGGTTTGTCGTTTCATACGAAGATATATGCCGATTATTACAATTCCTACAATCAATCAATCGAGAACACCTATTCGATATATACACCAACCTGGGGGGATGTTGAAGGAGAAAACACAATAGTGGGATTAACCAAGTATGGCAACGATTCACGTCCGGGGGTTCAGAATGTTAGCGGAACTGCCCAGCAGAGGCTTTTAGGCGGATCGGTACAGTTTAATTATGACCGTACTTTTAACGAAAAGCACAACTTTTCCTCAATTTTGTTGGGGCAGGCCACTGCAATTACAAAAAACGGTGTTTACCAGGATTCGTTGAATACTAACATCGGCATACAACTGGCATATAATTATCAGCATAAATACTGGGCCGATTTTAGTGGCGCCCTTGTTAACTCTACAAAACTGCCTGACGGAAACAGGGTAGGGTTTTCACCAACAATAAGCCTGGGTTGGCTTATAAGCGCCGAAGACTTTTTTAAAGCAGGTTTTGTTGACCATTTAAAAATAACAGCTTCGGCAGGGATACTTAACACCGATCTTGATATCCCGAGATATTATCTTTACGACAATATTTATATGCCTGGTTCATGGTATTCATGGTACGACGGAACTTACGTCAACAGGGCTACTACTTCGCAATACGGGCTTAACCCAAAACTCACTTTTGCTAAAAGGCAGGAATTAAATTTTGGTTTGCAGGGATCGTTGTTTAACAAGCTTATATGGTTTGAAACTTCATTCTTTATGGCTCAAATGAATGGCCTGCCAACACAGCCAACTTACCAATACCCTGAATACATAAGCGATTGGGTGCCTTATACCAATTACAATGCAAATGAATATTCAGGAATTGATGCTTCGGTTAACCTGAATAAAAAAGTTGGCGACTGGCAGTTTAACCTTGGAATGATTGCCACGTACGTTACTACTAAAGTACTACAGCGAGACGAGTTGTATGAAGAGGATTACCGTTACCGTACAGGTAAGCCTACCGATGCCATTTTTGGTTTTGAAAACCTTGGCTTGTTTGACGATGCAGACGATATTGCAGGAAGCCCGTTTCAGGCGTTTGGCGATGTAAAACCCGGCGATATTAAATACAAGGACCAAAACGGCGACAATGTTATTGATGAAAAAGATGAAGTAATGATTGGCCGTTGGGTGGCTCCGTTTAGTTACGCATTAAATTTCAGCGTTTCTTACAAAAACCTTACCCTCTTTGTTCAGGGAACCGGGAATATGGGTGGAAATGGAATTACGGATGATAATTATTACTGGGTGGATGCCGATGATAAATATTCTGAAATTGTTCTTGGACGTTGGACCGAAGAAACAAAAGCATCGGCTACATATCCGAGGCTTAGTTCACAGTCGAACAACAACAATTTCCGCAGCAACGATTACTGGCTTTACAGCACCGACCGTTTTAACCTCAATAAAGTGCAGCTTACTTACAATTTGCCGCGCAAGCTAATACAAAGAACATTTATCCGCGAGTTGGGGGTATATATTAATGGATCGAACCTGCTTACTTTGTCGCAGAACAGTGAAATACTTGAACTGAACATTGGTGAAGCTCCGCAAAACAGGTACTATAATGTAGGTATCCGTATGAAATTCTAATAATTGAATCTTGTAAAACACTGTATTATGAATAAAAATAATCTACTGATATTCATTTTGGCGTTGGTTTTTGCAGGTTGCGAGGAGATGTTTTCGCCTGCCGATGAAAACCTGCGGACGCTTGAAAATATATATGAAGACCCAAGTTTTGCAGAGGGGGTGTTGTTAAATGCCTATACACGTCTTCCGACGAATTATTACTCGTTTAACGAAGTTGCAACCGATGATGCAGTTACAAACGAAAAGGCCAGCAATTACTTGCGTATGGCAACAGGCCAGTGGTCGGCCATAAACAATCCTGTTAGCCAGTGGGATAATTCTTTTACTGCAATCATGTATCTGAATAAATTCCTTGAGGAAACCGATAAAGTTGAATGGAGCTATACCAGCGACACTGCCAATGTACTTTTTAACAACAGGCATAAAGGCGAAGCTCACGGATTAAGGGCGCTTTACATGTTTTATCTTCTGCAGCACCATGGGGGCTATGGCGTCAATGGCGAATTGCTTGGTGTGCCTATTGTTACTGAATCGCTTAATGCCGATTCGGAATTTCCTTCCGAACGTAACACCTTTAAGGAATGCCTTGAACAAATATACAGCGACCTGAATAAGGCTGAAGAATACCTTCCGCTCGATTTTGCCGATGTTGATGAAGGTGAAACGCCACCTGCACCCTATGCTTCATATACTTCGGAACAATACAATCGGGTATTCGGAGCTGTGAACAGGCAAAGGCTTTCAGGCCGAATTGCAAAAGCAATAAGGGCAAAGGCCGCGTTGCTTGCAGCCAGCGATGCCTACAGGGAAGGAACAAATGCCAGTTGGGAGGATGCAGCAAAATATGCAGCGGCCGTAATCGACCTTTACGGTGGTATTTCCAATATTGATTCAAAAGGGCATATCTTCTGGAAGGCTGCACAGGTAAAAAAGATTAACCTGAGCAAAGGGTACGATACAAACGAAATCCTTTGGAGGGGAAGCCTTGAAGGTACAGGCTCAACAGGAAGGGAAGAAGATAATTTCCCGCCAACCCTTTATGGCAATGGACGTGTTAACCCTACCCAGAACCTTGTTGAAGCATTCCCAATGGCCAACGGATACCCGATAAATAGTTCAAACAGTGGATACAATGCAGCTGATCCATATAAAAACCGGGATCCGAGGCTGGCCGAATACATTGTTTTTAACGGGGGAAAAATATCCTCAAAAACAATCACGGTTGAACAAGGTGGCGGATATGACGCAGTGAATGCTATTAAAACCTCAACAAGAACTGGTTATTACCTGAAAAAGCTTCTTCGCGAAGATGTTAACCTCGATCCTGCTTCAACACAGGCACAACAACATTATTCCACGCACATCAGGTATACCGAAATATTTCTGATATACGCCGAGGCTGCCAACGAGGCTTGGGGGCCTGACGGACGCGGGCCGCACAGTTATTCAGCACGCGATATTATTGCAGCTATTCGTAGCAGGGCAGGTATTAAGCAGCCCGACGAGTATTTGCAGTCTATTGGTTCGAAAGAAGATATGCGAAGGTTAATCAGAAATGAACGCCGCATTGAGCTTTGTTTCGAAGGTTTCCGTTTTTGGGACCTGCGCCGGTGGAAAGAAAATATTTCTGAAGAAGCCAGGGGTATCAGAATCGCAAATGGAAGTTACTCGCCAACGGTGGTTGAAGACCGTAATTACAATGATTATATGTATTACGGACCGCTTCCCTATAATGAAGTTTTAAAATTGAACCTGGAACAAAACGCAGGTTGGTAACAGTTGAAAAACAATAAATTTCTGAAAAATGAGAAAAATATATTTTATAGCGGTATTAATGCTCACCTTCTTCACGGCGTGTCAGAACGAACCATGGGATTTTCCCGATTATGACTTTACAACGGTATATTTTCCGTACCAGTCGCCCGTTCGTACAATTGTTCTGGGAGAAGATATCTATGACAATACGCTTGATAATGAGCATAAATTTAAAGTAATGGCCACATTGGGTGGTGTATACGAAAACGAAACCGACATTTATATCGACGTGGATGTTGACAATTCGCTTTGCGACAGCCTTTATATTGGTAGCCGCAAGGCCCTTGCACTTCCTGAAAATTACTATACCCTTGCTGCCGGAAAGCAAATTGTGATCCCCTCGGGTAGCGTAATGGGCGGAATTGAAGTTCAGCTCACCGATGCTTTCTTCAACGACCCGCTTGCCATAAGAAACAATTACATCCTGCCCATGGTTATGAAGTCGGTAACAAATGCCGATTCAATTCTTAGCGGGGAAACCATAATTGAAGCCCCTGACAGAAGGATTGCGGGCGATTGGGTAACGGTACCAAAGGATTATACCCTTTACATGGTTAAATACATCAATCCCTGGCATGGTAACTATTTGCGCAGGGGTGTTGATGCCGTTAAAGGGAATAACGGGAATTCAGCGCTCGATACAACCATTGTTTACCGTGAAAAGTATGTCGAGTGGGACGAAGTGGTTAGTATGTCGACTGTTGCAATTGACGAAGTATCATTGTCGTTAACAACAAGGAATAAAGGTAGCCTTGAAGATGTGCCTTTTGAACTTTTGTTAAAATTCGACGGCTCAGGGAACTGCTCAGTTTCAAAGCCCGATGATGCAGCTTATTCTGTTACAGGCAGTGGTGAATTTATTAACGATGGCGATGCGTGGGGAGGAAACCCGCGCGATGTGATGTACCTGAATTATTCAGTTGATTTTGGCAACACAACACATTCGTTTACCGATACCATTGTGATGAGGGACAGGGGAGTGGCCCTGGAAACATTTACCCCGTCTGTTCATTAGTTTAGTTTCTATGAATATGAAGATTCTCAAACCGGTGGTTTTAATTACCCCGGTTTGGGGATTTTTTTTGAATTTGTGAAAGGAAAATAAAAGCATGTTTAAAACAGTTCGAATTTTTTTTGTAGTCGTGTTTATAGGTATATCTCTTCAATCATATTCATGGATTGGTATGCCAACACCGAGGCTTCAAGTTGAAGGAAGGTTTTTAAAAGACCCACACGGCAATACAGTGAACCTGCACGGGTTTGCCCAGACTTACAGCCCCTGGTTTAATGAAAGGGGGAAATATTGGGACAATTACAATGTGAATGGGTGTTTGAATTACAATCAAGGGCTTATTGACCAGATTCTTGATGCCGGCTGGGAAGTTAATTTTATCCGCCTGCATATGGACCCTTACTGGTCAAACACACCAGGTTGCACTCC